>DASXED010000121.1:0-13795 GCA_036490295.1 Verrucomicrobiia bacterium
TTGATCGTCCCAGTGTTTTCAATGTTATTTCCTGAAACACGCTCTGCGGTAGCGGCAGGAGTCCCACCGTTGAGAAACAGGTTCGGGTCTTGAGCCGATACAAATGTGTCTTGCACGCTTGCCTGCCAGTTTTCGTTGAAAGTATGATTCACCCACAAGTCAAGTTGATGCGTCTGGTCAACCGGATTCTCATTTTGATTCTCGCGATCCTGATAGTAATACAGGCCGTAGGTGTAGCGCAGTCCTAATTCCGTTTGATCCAGCGGCACGTTCAGGCTCAATGAGGGGCTGACTTCAAACCCACCGCTGCCTCGTTTGGCCGGCCCGGAAGGCGCCGTGTTGTAGTTGTCGTCATAGAAACCGCGCAGCGTGCCTGACACGCTCCAAATCTTGGAGGTTTGCATTGAATCAAGTCCCGGCGCATAGGCGGCTTGAAGACTGGCCGCACCAACGGCCAACAACCCGACAGATGTTACAAATTTCTTCATAATAATTTACTTTTTTTATTTTTCACTCCCGAAATTGGCACCCACATACAACGACGTGACGCCATTTAGCCAAAAGCCGACTTTCCTGTCAAAAGAAATTTTACTTTTTTTTCGTGCCTTCAAAAACGCCCAAAAACGGCTCGAATTTTGGGGAACGTCTTTTCCGGCATCCGGTTTTACCGCAATTTCTTCATCAACGATTTCAATGTCAGAGTGTTGATGACGTCCATTTGTTCCAACCAGCCTTTTCTGGCAATGCCTGCGCCCAACCGCAAAAACCCCGCGTGCTCGTTCCGATGCGCGTCGGGATTGATGACGCACTTCACGCCCTTGCTTTTTGCATAATGCCAGTGCCGCCAGTCCAAGTCAAACCGATGCGGATTGCAATTTAATTCCAGCCACGTTCCAGTTTCGGCGCACGCGTCAATCACCGCGCGCACGTTCATCGGATATGGTTCGCGTTCCAAAAGCAGCCGTCCCGCCATGTGCGCGATGATGTGGACGTATTTATTTTCCGCCGCGCGGACCAGCCGCTTTGTGTTTTCTGCCTCGTTGTTTGATGGAACATGCAAACTCGCCACGACGACATCCAATTCCGAAAGCAATTCGTCATCAAAATCCAGGCCATTTTTCAAAATATCCACTTCAATTCCCGTCAACAGCCGGAATTCACTGCCACGCTTTGCAAACTGCTCGTTGATTTTTTTGATCTCCTTGATCTGCTCGCGCAGCCGTTTTGCGTCGAGACCGTTCGCCTGAAACGAAGATTTCGAGTGGTCGGTGATCGCCCAATACTCAAGGCCGAGGTTGTCCATGAATTCCGCAATTTCTTCGAGCGTGTTGTGTCCGTCGCTCCAAGTCGAGTGGTTGTGCAATGAACCTTTCAAATCCGTCCATTCGATCAATTTCGGCAATTCATTTTTTTCCGCCGCCGCAAATTCGCCGGAATCTTCGCGCAATTCCGGCTCGATGAACGGCAAATCCAATTCCCCAAAAATTTCCTCTTCCGTTTTGCACGGCACGAGCAATTTCGCGTCGCGCGTTTCTTCCTTCGATTTGAACAAGCCGTATTCGTTGAGCCGCAAGCCGCGCGCAATCGCGCGCTGACGCATCACGATGTTGTGCTCCTTGCCGCCGGTGAAATACATGAGCGCAAACGGAAATTCCTTGTCGCTGACGACGCGCAAATCGCTTTGGATTCCGCCTTCCAAAATCACGCTCGCCTTCGTTTCGCCTTTCGCCGTGACTTTGATGATGCCGGGTTGCGAAACGAAAAATTCAATCACGTCCGCCGGTTTTTTTGACGACGCCAGCAAATCAATGTCGCCGATGATTTCCTTGAACCGCCGCAAACTTCCCGCCGCGCTGCAACGGATCACTTCAGGATGTCCGCGCAAATTTTCCAGCAACGGCTCGGCCAGTTTCAGCGCGTCGCTCAACAAATGCCTGCTCGCGTAAGTCCGCTTGCGCCCGATGCCTTCCAAAATGTTCGCCTGTGTTTTCTCGCCGAAACCCTCGAGCTTGGCCACTTTGCCGGATTTGCAGGCGGCTTCGAGTTTCTCAATCGAATCCACGCCAAGTTTTTTGTTGAGCGCCTGGATTTTTTTTGGCCCGACGCCGGGAATTTCCAGCATTTCAATCATGCCCGGCGGAATCGAAGCCTTCAACTCGTCGTAATACTTCAATTTTCCCGTCTCGACGAGTTCCGTGATTTTCTGTTCCAGCGCCTCGCCGATGCCTTTGATTTCGCCGAGCCGTTTTTCCGAAACAATTTTTGCCAGCGGCTCGTTCAAACCTTCAATCGTCCGCGCCGCGTTCGCGTAGGCGCGCGTCTTGAACGGATTCTCGCCCTTCAATTCGAGCAGCACGCCGATCTCAACCAAAATTTCCGCAACCTTGTCTTTGTCCATGCGTCAAATATGTAATCGGAATTTGGAAAGTTCAAATTTTTAACGCAAAGACGCAAAGGCACGAAGGCGCAAAGAATTAGTTTCCGGCAATTCCACCGCTTTGCGTCTTTGCGTCTTTGCGTCTTTGCGTTAATTTTTCCCCGCGTTTGAATTATGATTAACAGAAAAAGGTTGCCCGTCGCGCTGACCATCGCCGGTTCGGACAGCGGCGGCGGCGCGGGCATCCAGGCCGATTTGAAAACGTTCGCCGCGCTCGGCGTCCACGGCGCGAGCGCGATTGCGTGTTTGACCGCGCAAAATCCCAGGCGTGTTTTGGGAATTGAAACCTGTTCGCCAAAAATGTTGCGGCAACAACTTGAAGCCGTGTTTGAAGAATTGAAACCGGCGGCGGTAAAAACCGGAATGTTGTTTTCCGCCGAAAACATTTCCGTCGTCACCAACTTTTTCCAAAACTCAAAATTCAAAACTCAAAATTCAAAATTGGTTGTTGACCCGGTTTTAATTTCCACCAGCGGCGCGAAACTGCTTGAACCGAAGGCAATGAAAATTTTGAAGGAAAAACTTTTGCCGCTGGCAACTCTCGTCACGCCGAATTTGTCCGAAGCGGAAATTCTGGCCGGACAAAAAATTTCGTCCGTCGAAGAAATGCGCGTCGCCGCAAAAAAAATCCATTTGCAATCCGGCTGCGCCGTTTTGGTAAAGGGCGGCCATTTGAAAAACTCCAAAGAAGCCGTGGACATTTTTTTTGACGGCAAAACGGAACTGCTTTTATCCGCGCCATTTGTCAAAGGCGTCCGCACGCACGGAACCGGCTGCACTTATTCCGCAGCCATTTGCGCCGCGCTCGCGCTCGGCCACGATTTGCCGCGCTCGGTTGCAATCGGAAAAGAATTTGTGACGGCGGCGATTTCCAGAAGTTATCGCGTTGGAAAACATTTCGCGCTCAAAAATTTTTAAGGACGGCGCAGCCGGAAAAACCGGACGCCGTTGGTCGCTTCGAGCGAAATGACATTTTGATCGTTCGCCACGGCCGGCGGCGGAATGCCGTCCGCGCTCCAAGTTTGCGGCGGCGAAAGACTGGCGGTTGACTCGACGACAAATCCGTCGGGATAAACCGGCCACGACAAAGTCAGGTTCGCTCCAGACCCAGCCGCGTTGAGCGATTGCGAGAAAAATTCCCATGCCAGCGCGTAAGTTTCAGAATTATTGAACGAACTGATTCCGCTGGCGCTCATCCACACCTGCAAATCGTAGCGGCCTTGCGCCAGCTTTGGCAAAAAAATGTGCTCGACGTTGTCCACGAGGCTCGTGCTGGCGGCGACAAGATTGCTGTTGGCGGCGTTGTATAAATACAAATTGAGATTGTTGATGCTCGATGGGGTGTTTGGCGTTTGACTTTGCGGACGATTCCAGACAAGCGTGGCCGTCGCGGTGAACGC
Source organism: Verrucomicrobiia bacterium (assembly GCA_036490295.1). Lineage (GTDB taxonomy): Bacteria > Verrucomicrobiota > Verrucomicrobiia > Limisphaerales > UBA11358 > UBA11358. The sequence goes on from DASXED010000121.1 coordinate 3,838, forward strand.
GGCACTGGCGGCGGAATTGGTGATGTTGAAATAATAATGCTTCACGCCGTCCTGCGCGGAGGGAAATGAACTGCTGGTGTTGGTGTTGAAATCCCAGCCGCTCAAAACACCGACCGTTCCGTCCGCGCCCGTCGGCGGATGCGCGCCGCCTGCGGAAACAGTCGTGGAAACAATGTAACCGTGCTTGCCGCCGGCAAGCTGTTTGTAGGAATTGAAAACATTCAGCACGCCCGCGCCATAACGAAAATCCAGCGGCGATGGCGCAATGTTTGTCCAATCGTCCGGCTTGATCGCGCCGTTGAGCAACAAACATTTTATCGTGCGGATGTCGGCGGCGGAATTCGTGTCACCGCCACCGTCGCCGCGCAATCCGGCTTGCATCAAAACCGCCGCCGCGCCCGCGACATACGGCGTGGAAAAACTTGTCGCGCCGCCGGGCGCAATGATGTCCGGCTTGGCGCGACCGTTGTCTGGCGTCGGCCCGACGCTCGAACTTCCGTCGGAAACCCCGACGCCAATGCCGTTGTAGCACGTCGCCGGCGGATTGACCGCGCCGCCATTTCCGACGCCCGAAACAAAAAGCGTGCCGAACTGCGCGGCATAATTGTCATAATCCGAATCAATAGTTTGCTGGTCACTGACGCTGCTCCCGTTGAAAATGAAGCTCTGGTTCACGACGCGGTCATTGATGCTGGCCGGAAGCGTGGCCGCGATGATCGAATTGTAAAAATAATCCGCCTCGTAATTGTCCACGTGCGCGACGTTTGTGGCCACGCCGCCGGAAATTCCATAAAAATTCCCGGCCACTTCGTCCGCGTGACTCGACTCGGAACCGAGTGTGTTTGGAAAATTATTTGTCGAACCATCGCTGGAAATGTAAGTGAAAAGGTTCGTCGGTCGGCCGGTCGCGGCTGGATTCACTTCCCATATCATCGGCGGGTTATTCGTGTCCAACCCCGCCTCCGCCTGCGCGACGCGGATATCCGCGCCATTCACGTTCGTCATCACGGCTTGCAACAGCGTGACACCAATATTATCGAGATTTGAAGCGTGGACCGCCGGATTGAAAAACAACACCAGCCCGAAAATTAGCGTAGGATTGCGTTTTAGCAGGTTGCCCATGCTCTTGAGTAAATGTTTCATTTGATTCGATTTCATTTTTGCCGCCTACTGATGCGATAATTTAGCCGCCATCCGATTTCTCGCAATAGGGTGAAAACCCCATGAACAATCCAAATTCTCTTTAGCGAATCTCATGCCAACCGGGCTTTTCCGCCGGAAAATCAAAGCGCGCATTCCCTTTTGCCGCCAACACGCTTACACTGCAATCATGTCCGACACGCTCGTCGTCAACGAAATTTATTTGAGCCTGCAAGGTGAAAGCACCTTCGCCGGGCTGCCGTGCATTTTCATCCGGCTCACCGCATGCGATTTGCGCTGCTCGTATTGCGACACGGCCTACGCTTTCACCGAAGGCAAAAAAAAATCGTTCGCGGAAATTCTGGCGGAAGTTAAAAAACTGGCGAAGCCATTCTCCAACTCTCAACTCTCAACCATCAACCTTCAACTTCCCCTGATCGAATTGACCGGCGGCGAACCGCTCTTGCAAAAAAATTCCCTACCGCTGATGAAATCGCTCTGCGACGGCGGCTTCACAGTCTTGATTGAGACCAGCGGAGCGCATGACATTTCAAAAATTGACCCGCGCGTCCGGCGCATCATGGATTTGAAATGCCCGTCGAGTGGAGAAGTGGAGCGGAATCTTTTTTCTAACATTGCGCACTTGAAATCCACGGACGAAATCAAATTTGTCATCGCCACGGTCGAAGATTACGAATGGGCCAAGCAACAAATCGCCGCGCACAAATTGGATTCGATCTGTCCGCTGCTCATGTCGTGGGTTCATCCGTTGCGACCCGAACAACAACATAAATCGCTGAAGCCGGTTCCGTCCGGCCAGACTCCGGTTTCGCGCCGCGATCTGGCGGAAAAAATAATCGCCGACGCTTTGCCCGTGCGTTTCCAGGCGCAACTCCACAAAATCATCTGGCCGCCGGAACAGCGCGGCGTTTAGGCATTTATGATTTCTACGCGAGCCAGACAACAATCGTAAATCAAAAATCATAAATTGTGACGGAAACAAAAAAAATTCTGGAACTGCTGCGCGACTACGAATCGCGCAACGTGCTGTTCACCGAGCCGGACGGCTCGTGGCCGATTGTCTGGGAACGCGCCAAAGACGTTCACGTTTGGGACGCCGACGGAAAAAAATACCTGGATTTGTCCGGAGCGTTCGGCGTCGCCGCTGCCGGCCACGCGAACGCAAACGTCGTCAAGGCCGGACAAAAACAAATGGCGCGGCTGCTTCACGCGATGGGCGACGTGCACCCGCACGCGCGCAAAGCCGAACTTGCTCAAAAATTGAGCCAAATCACTTTTGAACGTTGGACGAATCCGCCGGAACTAAAAATTCAAAATTCAAAATTCAAAACTGGAAAAGTAATTTTCTCAAACTCCGGTTTTGAAGCCGTCGAATCAGCGCTCAAAACCGCCGCGCTCAAAACCAAAAAAAGCGGCGTCATTGCTTTTTCCGGCGCGTATCACGGACTTGGTTATGGCGCGCTCAACGTGACGCAACGCGATTTTTTCCGCAGTCCGTTTCAATCGCAGCTTCGCGAATTCGGACATTTCGTTTTGTTTCCGGCAAAAACTTCCGATCTCGCCACGGTTGAATTTCAAATCCGCAACTATTTCCGCCGCGAACGCGTCGGCGCGATTTTGGTCGAGCCAGTCCAGGCGCGCGGCGGCTGCAATGTTCCACCGTCGGAATTTCTCCCGTTGCTTCGCAAGCTTTGCGACGAACACGGCGCGCTTTTGATTCTTGACGAAATTTACACCGGCTTCGGGCGCACCGGAAAATGGTTTGCGTGCGAACACAGCGGCGTCGTTCCCGATTTAATTTGTCTCGGCAAAGCATTGACCGGCGGTTTTCCACTCTCGGCTTGCGTTGGCCGTGCGGATTTGATGGATGCTGCGTGGCCACCGTCGCGCGGCGAAGCGATTCACACCAGCACGTTTCTTGGTCATCCCGTCGGCTGTGCGATGGCGCTGGCGCAAATTGCGGAGATCGGAAAGTTGAAATTGCCGGAACGCAGTGCGGAACTCGGAAAATTTTTGCTGGGCGAACTGCAATCAAAAATTTCCGGTTCAAAATTTCAAATCAGCATTCGCGGTCTCGGCTTGATGGTCGGTGTGGAATTGCGATTGCCTGACGGCAAGCCCGCGACTGATGCAGCGATGCAGGCCATCAAAGCGATGTTGCGACGCGGATACATCATGTTGCCCGAGGGCGAATTTGGAAATGTCATCAGCTTCACGCCACCGTTGACGATTACGAAAGTGCAGCTTGCCAAAGCCGTCAAAACATTGGCCGAAGTTTTAGCCACAGATTGACACAGATGAAACACAGATTTGAAGAGTCGGGCGAAGAACGCGAAGGTCACGAAGAAAAAACCCTTCGCCAGCTTCGCGCCCTTCGCGCGAGATATTTTTTCCGATGAAACTTTCCGAAATGCGCGAATTGCTGTTGAAGCGCGACATCCAGCTTACGAAATCGCTCGGCCAGAATTTTTTGCACGACGCGAACCAATTGCAAAAAATTGTTGAAGCTGCGGAATTATCGAAAGCCGACAAAGTTTTAGAAGTCGGGCCGGGACTTGGGCCGCTCACGAAATTGCTTTTGGAAAAAGCCGGTGAAGTTCTGGCGATTGAAATGGATTTGCGTCTAGTGGATTTTTTGCGTGAACAATTCGGAACCGAAGAACGAAACGCTGAATTGTTAGCTGGTGCTTTGAAAAATCAAGCAGCCGCGTCAAACGAGAGCGCAGCATTCCATTTGCTCCACGACGACGCGCTGGAATTTTTACGACGCGAGCCGCGCGACTGGAGCGATTGGAAGCTCGTGGCGAATTTGCCGTATTCCGTCGCCTCGCCGATTTTGGTGGAGCTCGCGCAATCGCCACGGCGACCGGAGCGCATGGTCACGACGCTGCAACTCGAAGTCGCGCAACGGCTGATGGCGCAGGCCGACGACGACGATTACGGCGTGCTGACGCTGCTCGTCCAACTCGATTACGAGCCGCGCGACAGCTTCAAGATTCCGGCGGACTGTTTTTTTCCCGCGCCGAACGTGAATTCGATGTGCGTGGTATTGCAACGCCGCACCCAACCGCTGCTCGCTGGTGGCCAGCGCGCCGCGTTCGTGAAAATCGTGAAGCGCGCGTTTTCGCAACGGCGCAAGATGATGCTGAAATTGTTGAAACAGGATTGGGCGGTGGACAAACTGGTGGCCGCCTTTGCCGAACTAAAAATCTCGCCGCGGGAACGCGCGGAGAAATTGAGATTGGAACAATTCGTTAAACTTACAGAATTACTACAATCAGAGCTAAATTTACCAAACAGCAAAAACTCTTAACCACAATCCCGTGCTGATGAGGCTGACAATCATGCACAACGCTCCATGTAGAATTTGATTCTTAAATAAAAAGAACACGCCAAAAATAAAACCGACAATCGGGACAAGTATAGATAGCAAATAGCCAACTGCAATCACTCGCGATTCAACCGTTGGAGTTTTCTGTATTGGAACAGGAGCAAATTTAGCTTGTGATAATTTTACTTCCCCTTCGCAATCAGGGCAACGCGCATCAGCTTCATGAATTTCATCGCCTAATTCAAAGTAGCGATTACAGTTTAGGCATAGATATTTAAGCAACATATCGCGCGCTCTTTTTGAGAGGTTTATGACATCAGAAGGCACAATGTCAAACGCAGAATGCGATGATGTGTGGCTTGATTTATTCCGCAACTGCAATAATTTGACTGTATGAAGAACTGGATTGTCGCTGACCCGGAGCATTTGGGCGGAAGCCCGCGTGTGCGCGGCACGCGCATTTCCGTGGCGCTCATTCTGGAGTCGCTCGCCGCTGGCCTGTCGGTCGCCGAAATCGTGGACGCGTATCCGAGCCTGACCGAGGAATCGGTGCGCGGCGCGCTGGCGGAACTGGCGCATCAGAAGGAATTGCAACCGGCGTGAAAATCCTGCTGGACGAGAATCTGCCGCGAAAACTCGTCGCCGCGTTGCGCGCGGAAGGCCACGAAGTCGAGTCGGTCATCACGTTGCGTATGCAGGGTTTGGACAATGGCAGGCTTTACCAATTTGCGATCCAAAATTTTGAGGTCTGTTTCACGCGCGATTTTGGTTTCATCAACAACATCCGCCAGGGCAAAGTGCCGGAGAAGTTTAAATTGCTGTGCGTGACGCTGGAGCAAAAGCCGCAGGACGACTTCATCAAGAATTTCATCGCCGCATTTCGCGCGGTGGATTTGAACAAGTTTCAGCACGGCGACGATTGGCCGTAAATTTTATTTCCACAAATCTGCCGCATGAGCGAAGAAATTTTTGACATCGTCAACGAGCGCGACGAGGTGGTCGAGCAGAACACGCGGCGCGAGGTTCATGCGCGCGGGTTGTGGCATCGCGCGGTGCATGTGCTGGTGTTCAATGCGCGCGGCGAGGTGTTTCTCCAGAAGCGCTCCATGAAAAAGGACATCGCCGCCGGCAAATGGGATTCGTCGGCGTCCGGCCATGGACCTGAAAAATGCGAAAAAACTGCACCGTGCGGTTTCAAATTTGTCAGCGGACGGGCGAGACTCGGTAAAGTCCCGCGCCGTGCGCGTTGATGACGGGCGCAAATTCGTTCGTGACCGAATCAAAATCTTTTTGCCGCCACAAATCGCGGACGCGGCCATTGCCGCTGAAACCAAGTTCCGACAATTTCACGGGAATGGCCGCCGAAGTTCCGCCCGCGCCGGAAGATTGCGTGCCGCCATCCGGCTTGGCGCGCGTGTTGAACAGCGCGACATATTTGTCCGGCGAACCTGGCGCGTCCGCAATCCAGCCGTAAAATCCGTCGCGATGAAACAACTCGCGGTTGTTGGAACTGTTTTGGTTCACGGCGATTACTTCGTCGTTGGTCAGCAGTGAGAGCGTGAAGTCATCAAGCTTGGTCAAGTCCGCGCCGATCATCAGCGGCGACCGGGCGATGCTCCACAGCGACATCAGGGTGAATTGTTCGTCGCGCGTAAAATGAGTTTTTCTTTTTCCCATTTGCAGGATGCCAACCGGCAGCATGTCGGCGTCGGGAAAATGTCCCGGCGCGCGGAACGGCGTCCAGGCGCGCAGCCGTCCGAACTGCGCAAAAAGCAGCGGCCAGTTGTCCCAGAAATCATCACTGATGCGCCACATATTCGCGTGCGTGCTGATGTGTCCGCCTTCGCTGACCGGCGTCGCGCCCGGCGACGTGCTGAAAACAATTTTCCGGCCCGTTTGATCAATCGCCTTGCGGATGGCTTCAATTTCCGCCGTGTGATATGGCCTGGAAAGGTCGTCCACTTTTATGAAATCCAGACCCCACGCCGCAAACTGGTCGAAAACGGAATTGTAGTATTCCTGCGCGCCGGGCTTGGTCATGTCCACGCCATACATATCGCCGTTCCAACGGCAGATGCTGTTCGTGTCGGCGATGTCGGCGGCGGTGTAACTCGTGCCTTTGATCGGCGTCTTCGCGTTCACGGCCTGGCGCGGAATGCCGCGCATGAGATGCGCGCCGAATTTCAGGCCGAGGCTGTGGACGTAATCGGCGAGCGGCTTGAAACCCTGGCCGCCAATCGCGGAAAGAAATTTATTCGTCGCGGGCATGAGCCGTCCGTATTCGTCCATTTCCAGTTTTGCATTTTTGCGGTAATCGAAGCCCGTCGCGTTCGGCTCATACCACTGGATGTCCACGACGATGTATTCCCAGCCGTGCGATGCAAGCTTCTCCTTCATCACATCGGCCTGCGCGCGCGTCTGCGCCTCGGTCACGGTCGTGGCGAAACCGTCCCAACTGTTCCAGCCCATCGGCGGCGTCTGCGCCCAGGACCGGAAATCGGGATCAGAGCCGCGCGCCGTGAAAAGTCCGCCGAGCAGCCCGGCAAAAACCAACAGGCGGCGGAGAAATTTTTTTGATTTCATTTGCGGATTTGACATGGCTTTGCGTCAAAAAGTTTTGGTTCAAGGCTGGCCAAGCATACGCGAACACTGCATACAGCCAATGACGACAATGCGAAACCGGTGTTTTCGGCGCTTCCGAACTTTGGCTGCTGTCGCGCCTGTTTTGGGTGGATCATGGCCGCAACGAGTTTGTCAAACACAAGGCGCACAGCGCGACTTTTCAACAGTGCTTTCATTTGTGCGCTGCCCGCCCATGTCGAAATCATAAGTCAAATGCGAAAGTTTGCCAGCAAAGAAAATCCTGCGGCTAATAAAAATGTTTGAGTTGTAAAACGACGCAAAAATATGTTATCAAAATGTTCCGGGCCACGATAGCTCAGTGGTAGAGCAACGGTTTTGTAAACCGTCGGTCGTCGGTTCAATCCCGACTCGTGGCTCCATTCTTCCGAAAGGCAAAGGCAGCAAAATCCCCGGCATGACTCATGCGCTCCGCAGTAGCCCGCTTTTTCGGGACAAGACCAGACGCGGCAAATTGCGCCGCGTTTTTATTTTGCCTGACAACAGTTGCCTATCTGCGTCGCGCACCGGGTAACATTTTCCCACTTCCGGTTCCGCAGTTTCAAAAAAAGCCCGTTTTTCCATCATTTTTCCGGCTGGCATCATCGTTGCTTAACACGCTTGGGAAACTGTGCATGATCGAAGCCCTGTTTAATCAGCCGAATTATCTGACGGCGAAAAAGGCGCTGGACGCGGTGGTGCTGCGCGAAGGGGCCATCGCCAACAACATCGCGAACCTGGAAACGCCGGGTTACAAGCGCGTTGACCTCGCGCCGAGTTTTGAAACGGAACTGGAGCGCGCCAGCACCGCAGGCGATCCGCAGCAGATCAACGCGCTGAATCCCGCGCTGGCCGTGGACACGTCCGCCGTGCCGAGCAGCCGCGACGGAAACACGGTGCATTTGGAAAATGAATTGATGCAGATGAATCAAAACGCCATGACGCACGCGCTCGAAACGCAGCTTGTCAGCGGGATGCTGTCGCGGATGCAAATGGCCATCACCGGCAAGGACTGACGCTATGATCCAAATTCTTTCCGGCATTCAAAACACTTCCGCCGCGCTGGACGCCGAGCAGACGCGGCTCGATGTCATTTCCGAAAACATCGCCAACGCCAACACGACGCACGGCGTGGACGGCAAGCCTTACCAGCGGCAGGTCGTCGTGTTTGACACGGCCTTGCAGCAGGCGGTGAACGGCGACGGCGGCGTGCAAATGCCGGCGATCCAGGGCGCGCACATTGAAAAAGATTCGAGTCCGCCGATCCGCATTTACGATCCGGGCCATCCCGACGCCGACGCCAGCGGCATGGTCTCGATGCCCAACGTCAACATCAACGAGGAAATGGCCGATTTGATTTCGGCCTCGCGCACGTTCGAGGCGAACCTTGCGGTCGTCAAAAACGCCCGCACGATGGCGATGGAAACTTTGGCCATCGGAAAACACTGATTTTTTATCACGACCAAAAATAAATAATGTCACCCATCCCGGCGATCAACCCAACCATGTCCGGCATGATGCCCAACGTGGACTTGCTTCCGCCGGAAGCGACGCCGTTGCCCGCGACGGGCATCGAAATGCCGTCGGAATTGGGACGCGCGCAGGAAATCACGTCCGCGCAGCCAACGGGCGATTCTTTCGCCTCGATGCTCGGCCAGATGGTTTCCGACGTGAACGGGAAGCAAAATATTTCCGCGCAGGCCGTGAGCGCGTTGCAAAGCGGCCAGACCGTGCCGCTGCACCAGGCCGTCATCGCGATGGAAGAAGCAAATGTTTCGTTTCAACTCATGGTTGAAGTGCGCAACCGGCTGCTCGATTCGTATCAGGAAATCATGCGGATGCAAATTTGATGAACAACAATCTCTCAAAACTTTTCAAGCAGCTCGGCGACATCTGGGCGCAACTTGGCGCGAGCCAGCGCCTCAACGTCGCCGCCGCAACTTTTGTGCTGGTCGCCGGACTTGGCGCGCTCGTGTTTTGGTCGTCGCACGCCGATTACGGTCTGCTTTACGGCGGACTTTCCGACACCGAAGCGGCCAAAGTCACAGCCGCGCTTGATGACGCCAAAGTTCCTTACAAATCGGGAAGCGGCGGTTCGATTCTGGTGCCGACGGACAAGGTTTATGCGATGCGGATGCAACTCGCCAGCCGCGGCATTCCGAGCGGCGACGGCGTCGGTTTTGAAATTTTCGACAAGGCCAACTTCGGCATCTCGGATTTCGTCCAGCGCGCGAATTACACACGTGCCATTCAAGGCGAACTCGCGCGCACCATCAGCCAGATTGACGAAGTCGCCTCTGCGCGCGTGATGATCGTGCTGCCGGAAAATCGCTTGCTGCTCGACAAAGACACTTATCCCACCGCGTCGGTTTTCGTTCACGTTCGCGGCAATTCGCAGCTTCAGCCGCAGTCCATCAATTCCATCCGTTTTCTCGTCGCCAATTCCGTCGAAGGTTTGAAACCGAATCACGTCAGCGTCGTGGACAATCTCGGCAACGTGCTTTCCGAAAACACGGACGACGATTCGCTCACGGGTTTGACGAGCACGCAACTGGCCGCGCGCCGCAATCTCGAACAATATCTCGCCAAAAAAGCGCAGGATATGCTCGACAAGGTTCTCGGCCCAAATCAAGCCATCGTCCGCGTTTCTGCCGACATCAATTACGACACGCTCACGAGCACGGACGAAAAATATGATCCCGACGGCCAGGTCGTCCGCACCCAAACCAAAAACGACCAGAACACGGATTCTTCCACGACGACGAGTTCTTCGCCCGTGGGAATTTCAGCGAACACGACTACGGCGACAAATTCAACGCAAACCGCCAGCGCACCCGTCAACAACAC
>DASXED010000159.1:0-8994 GCA_036490295.1 Verrucomicrobiia bacterium
AGTCACGGTTTCGATTTCGGCGTAGAACTTGCGCTGCCACGTTTGCAATCGCTGGCGATCCAACAAATGCAGTTTGCCTTCGGTCACGGCGGACGTGATGGTAAGATTATTATGGCTCAATTCCTCGACGAGCCACGATTGCAATTTGCTCATGGTGATTTCCCTCGCGCCAAGTTCTTTTAACAGCTTTTTGTGAATCACGGATTGGTCGTAAAAGGGAAAACTGGTGCTGTGAACCGTGTTTCGCAGCACAACGTAAGTGCAGCCATTTTTGAATTTGTCCGTGAGCCGTTGAAGCTGGTCAATGCTGTCGGCTTCCTGATTGATGGGCATGATGACGGTGAGCGTGGCGGACAAGGTTTTGAGCGTTGTCAGCAAATCAATTTCGTCGAAATAATTGAAAAAAACTTCGGTGGACGCGGCGCGACAGTCCACCACGACAAGATCGGTTTTATCCAGTGCTTGAATCATGGCATCCAATCCGCGCGGATGGGACAAATCCAAGAAATAAACGCCGTTACCATGAAAGCGTTTAAGCGTGGAATTTTCATTGTCGCAGTCGCAAGCGATGAATTTGATGCTCTTGTCCTTGAGGTATTGAACGAAGTTGATGGCAAAAAAACTTTTGCCGACTCCGCCCTTGCCGTTAAAAATTAAATTGAGGCGTTTGGTCATATTGTTTCTCCGGGTGGCAGCAGTTCAACTTTGGCAATGCGAGGCCCGCGCGTCGTGAAGGGAATTATTTCCTGTCCCTCGCCGGTCGAGGCCGGCGCGGGTGACGGAGCGGCTTTGGCCGGAACAACCGGCGGCTTCTTTTGCGGGACAGAATCAGAAGCGCGGCGCGAAGGCCGTCGCTTTGCCGGTGGTTTGTGCGAGCGTTTTTCTTTTAAGACGACGCGGCAGAATTTCATAATTCCTGACGGTGACGCGCTGATGCCGTTTTGGGTAAGCAGGTCGCTGATGGCGCGGTAGGAAAAACCACGTTTGCGGAGCGCGGCAATGTCATCTTTGAGAATCAACCAACGGGAAGCGCGTGGCGAAACACCGCGCTCAACTTGTGACGCAACATTGCGGAAACGGATTAAGGCGTCATGTGGGATGACAAACTTGTTCATAAGCCGGTCAACGAGTGAGTCAACAAATTGGTGAACGGCAGAGGCAACGGTGACGCAACATTGAGCGCACAGTCGTGCTTCGCGTTGGTAACGTGAATGTCAACTTCAGGGTCAACGCGACGGTGTTCGTCACAGTCAACATTTAAGTCAACATCCTGCTCAACATTGCGCTCAACGTGAAAGCGTTCGCTTCTGGCAACATGAGTGGAAACATTCGGGCAACGCAGAATCCTTCCTCTTGGAAGGGGTAGAGCGTGCATTAAGAAAGAGAGACTTCTCATACGGATTGCGTCATTTGATTTTTTTGCTGTTCAAGCAGTTCTTCCCGCCAGTTTTGCAACTGCGTGGAAACCTTTTCAATGTGGCTGGTTTGTTCAATGGTTCGCGCTTCAATTTGCTCGGCATATTGGTCGCCTAAATCGGTATCCGGCAGTTGCGTTACCGAATGGGCGGCATGGTCATTCAGGCGTTGGTCGAGCTTCTTCAAAACTTCGATGGCGCTGCGTAATTCGGCGGTGGTGGGTGTCAGCATAATTCAGAGTATGTTTCGTCCTGTTTCCGGCGTTGGTGTCGGAGACATGGACTGCTTCAATTTCATGCCTGCCAGTGAAGCAATTTTTCCCGATGATGTTGTGTAACGGGTTACACAACATGAAATTGAAGTTTTGGCAGACTGGTTCGTGATGGTGACGGCCAAGACGCAATACAATTTGAAGAACGCAAAGGAATACTTTGAGGAACATCTTTGCGTCGGCGATTACTACGACGAAGGGCAACGAGTAACTGGACAATGGTTTGGCTTGGGAGCGGAACGGCTCGGTTTAATCAGCATGGTCGGGGCGGAAGCGTTCTCTCGCCTTTGTGAAAACCGGCATCCGGCATCGGGCGAAACCTTGACTCAACGGTTGAACACCACGCGAACAGATGAAACCAATGGCAATTCAGCCAATCGCCGGATTTTTTATGACTTCGCATTTTCGCCGCCCAAATCGGTTTCCGTCGCGGCATTGGTCGGCGCGGATGAACGGATTTTGAAAGCACACGCAGACGCCGTGCGTTTGGCAATGAAAGAATTTGAAGCATTTGCCACAACGCGCGTGCGGATCGGCAAAGCCAATTATGACCGTTCCACCGGGAATTTTGTTGCCGCCACATTCACACATGATACGTCACGCGCATTAGACCCGCACTTGCACACGCATTGCATCATCTTCAACGCAACCTTTGATGCCGTCGAAAATCGCTGGAAGGCGTTGCAAAATTATGAACTGCTGTGCGCCCGAAAATTCGCCGAAAATGTCTATTACCATGAACTTGCCAAAAAGCTGCGGAATTTCGGTTATGAAATTCGTAACCACGCACGCGGCGATTTTCAAATCGAGAGCATTGCGGAAGACATTTGCGAACGCTTTTCCAAACGGGTTGCGGAAATTGACCGGGCATTGGCGAAGCTGCTGGCCGACAAGCCGGAATTGACGGGCAAAAATTTCAAAGCGTTACGCGCTCAACTGGCAGTCACGACGCGCGCCAGAAAACAAAAAGATTTAAGTCAGGCTGAATTGCGGCAGTTGTGGGACTCGCAATTAAATGAAAGTGAACGCGCTGCCCTGCGTCAGCGCCCGAATCCTTCGGAAAAAATCACGGCTGAACGAATGAGCATGAGCGAAGCCGTTCAATGGTCGGAAGATCATCTCTTTGACCGCAATTCGGTTGCGTTGGAATGTCAACTGTGGCAGCAGGCATTGGAGCGCGGACGCGGTGAAAATTTCTCCGTTGCTGAACTCAAAGAGTTCACGCGCCAACGCGATTACGTTCGCAATCCAGACCGCCCCAATGAAGTCACCAAGCGCGAAGTGTTATTGCGCGAAATGGAAATTGTTCAAACCGTCAAGGATGGCGTCGGCAACTGCCGTCCGCTCGTTGAACATTCCTATGCGGCAAGTCCAACGTTGGACGATGAGCAACGCTCGGCTTTGGACGCGCTGCTGCGCTCCACCAACGCGATTTCACTGTTTCGCGGCGGCGCAGGAACGGGCAAAAGTTTTGTCCTGCGCGAGCTGGTCGAGCAAGTCCGGCAATCCGGCAAGCGCGTGGCCGTGCTCGCGCCGCAACGCCAGCAAGTCGTCGTCATGGAGCGGGACGGTTTTCCGTCACCGACGACGGTGACAAATTTTCTGCTCAAATCTGAACTGGCTGAAGACGCGGTGATTGTCGTGGATGAGGCCGGACAAATCGGCGGTCGCCAAATGTCTGAACTGCTCCGTTTCGCGCGGGAGCGAAACGCGCGGGTGATTCTGTCGGGCGACACGCGGCAACACGGCGCGGTCGAGGCATCGGATGCGTTGCTGGCGATTGAACGTCATTCCGGCATCAAGCCGGTCCAGCTTCATACGATCCACCGCCAAGACCCGGCGCGCGGACGCAACGAAAACGAACGCGAGCAGATTAAAGAATACCGCAACGCCGTTGAAGCTGCGGCTGCGGGCAAATTGGCTGATTCATTTGAACGCCTCAAAAAGTTGGGCGCGATTGTCACCTGCGTTTCCGGTGAACAAGCCGATAAGCTGGCCGAAGAATACGTTCGCGTGTCAGACGATAAAACTTCCGCCGTCGTGGTATCGCAGACGTGGGCGGAAGTCCATCGGGTCAATTCAAAGGTGCGCGATGCGCTCAAAGCAAAAGGCTTGCTTGGCGCAAATGACGTGACGGTTCAAACATTGGAAAGACTGGATTTAACCAACGCGCAAAAACGCGACAAGCGGTTTTACTCGCCGGACACGGTGATTGTGTTCAATCAGAAAGTGCGGCAGACCGAGCCGGGGAAAAGCGGAAAGTTAATGGGCATCGTCAAGGCCGGTGTTCTCGCCGAAGTTGACGGCAAATGCGTCCTCGTCGCAAACAAGGTGCTGGACAAAATCACCATTTGTCAGCCGCGCGAAATGGCGGTGGCTCGTGGTGAGAAATTGCATCTCAAGGCCAACCGCAAACTGGCTTCGGGCGCGCGCGTCGCCAATGGTGAACTGGTCACAGTCAAATCCATTCAAAAGAACGGAAACATCAAGCTGACCGATGGCCGTATCTTGGACAAAGATTTTCGTGAATTTCTGCCCGGCTACGCCGTCACGTCCTACGGCTCGCAAGGCAAGACGGTGGATTACGTTTTGTTTTCTGATTCCACCATCAAGGCGGCTACCAGCGCGCAGCAATGGTATGTCACCATTTCGCGTGGTCGGCGCGGCGTCCGTATTTTTACGCCCGACAAAGAGCAACTGCGGGAAAACCTCATTCGCTCCGGTCACAGGCCGCTGGCTATGGAATTTGCCGGTGGTTTGCATCCGCGCAATGACGATCCGCTTTGGCAAAAACTACACCGTCATCTTCTGCGTTTCGGTCGGAACGCTGCCGATACCTTTTGTCGCATAAAACAAACCAGTCATCGTCAGTCAAAACTCGCACAAAAATATGAGCATCAAACCCCCTGAATGTTACGCCACTAATTCACAAGCTGATTGCCTTCGCGTTGAAATCGAAGCCGGGCGTTCATTGTTGCTGCCGTTGAATCAATTCGTGTTTGCGGAATTTGTCAATGAGGGCAAGGAACAAAAATTGCGTCTGGTTTTCGCCACGCACGAAGTTTCGATCTATGGCCACGTCCTGCGCCGGATTGAAACGGCCATGCAACAGATGGAATTGTCCGGCCTGATGAAATTGCCGGAGAAGTATCACGCGCTCGTCGAGGAAAACCAGCCCAAGATTCGGGACATTGTCGTGACTGAAGCCAAGCCCATTGATGTTCACACAAAGCCGTCTCTTAACTAATCGCGTGAGCCTCATAAAAACCAGTTGGCATTAGAATACAACTCGACTTTGGTAATGTTGCAATGAATCAGTTGATTTATTGGCCAACATCGCTACGTTGACTCAATGATGCGAGAACGGACAATGACTGGCGAAGCAATGAGCCGAAAGGAGGCGTTCAAGCGACTTCACGGGTTCGCCGCCGAATTGAAGGCGATGGAACAACGCAACAATTCAGAATGGATTTTTAATCTTTGGATCGTGGTTAGCCTCTTGATTGGGACGGCGTCCAAGAAAAACCCAGACCCGATTGAGATGGAAGTGCTGCGAAATGAGTTGGCTAATTGTATCAAACGCCAAGAATTTTTGAAGGGACTTGATTTTGCTATCCAATGCGCCGATGTCCTTTGCCAAAGGAAGCCATCAGTAACAGTATGTAAAAATTATTGGCTGAATAGCCACAGGAATATGCTGAATTAAACTCTCGCCCCGTGAATTGCGCTCACATTTTACTACTCCGCTGCGCTTGGCAAAAAGTTCTACGGACGGCTCAAACAAAACTTGCCGTCTCTCCTCAATCTCGCGCATACGATCTCGTAATGGCCTCATTGACGCTCAATACAATTTGTTCGATGTAGGCTCTATTTTTGGAAGTGAGCGCATGGACTTCACCTGATGCGCTTGAAAGGCCGACGTGAAATTTGGTCTTCGCGCTGACCATCCATAGAATCGCGCCAACAATCATCATTCCTGCGACAACATAAACAGCGGGTGGTGCGGGGTCGGTATCAGTCATTGGCACAAGGGCGGCAAGCAAAATCATTGAACCAACAATGAGAAGCAGGATCGGTTTTACGAGGCGCGGCGGCGTGAACAACATTTTGACGGATGTTATGTTTCGCAGCGCATAGGTCGCGCCGCCGATGATTACTCGCATATTAGTCACGACAACGGCATTGTCGGAATAAATCGTTTCTTCCTTCGGTTGAACAGGCAGCGGCGGCGGCACGGGCGGTTGCTGCGGTGCGCCGCAATGAGGGCAGGCGGCGGCTTCTGTGCTGACAGTCTCGCTACATTCTTTACAGGCGATTAAAGCCATAATGTTCTCCTTTCAATTTTACAAAGTTTTTAACAATTCTTCTATCTTCGTCTTGCTTTTTTCCCATGTTTTGGCCGTCATTTTTGTGAGAATGACCTGTATTTCTTCCTTTGGCGTTTTGTGTCCATTTGTCAGCAATTTCGGCATGGCCGATTGTAGGGCTTGTCGGAACGCCTCGCGCCCCGGCTGAAAATAATGTTTCAGCACAACATCCGCTGTTTTGTGGCCGGTGACTTTTTGAACGAGTTCCAAAGGCACACCAGCAGTCAACGCCAACGTAACCCATGTAACGCGAAAGCTATGAAAGTCCCGAATACTTGCCCGTCGCAATCCTTCTTTTCGCGCAACGTGAAGTGTGCCACGAACAACTGCTGCATCGTTTTGTGAATCGCCTTGCGCCTTTGATTTTCCTTCTGTCTCCGTTCCATTGGGAAATTCGGCTTCTTCCTCGTCATCTTGAAATCCGGCGGCAATCAGAATTTTTTGAACTCGCATGGTGATTCCGTCAGGATTTTCTTGATACATCAACGCTTGTTCAGGAAACACATATTTTTCATTTGGTTTCCGCTTTTCGGCTCGTTGCTTCAATTCATCATAAAGCAACGGGAAAATAGGGATGCTCACCATTTCCCCGGTCTTGGCCGTTTTTACAGAGATAAATCGGTTCTTCAAATCAACTTTTGTCCATTCAAGCAAACAACAATCGCCCCGTCGCATCGCCGTGCAAATTCCTGTAATAACAATGGGACGTATAAATTTATCAGAGCGAGCCGCCTCAACGATTGCCGCTAATTCTTCTGGCGAATAAGGCTTGCGAAAAATGGTTTCCGTTTCCTTCGTTGGCATACTTGAAAACGGATTGATAGCCCCCACTGGAAGCAGGTGTTTGAATGCTCCTCGCAACAATTTCAACGCATCATTCCAAGTTTTAGCAGTGACTCCACGTTTTGATTCTGCATCCAAAAATGATTGTGCAATCAAACGGGTCACATACGCTATTTCTGTTATCTTTGCATTTTCACAACAAACATATTCCGCGAATCGTTTGAGAGTGGATTTGCATTGCGAAGAATAACGCTCGTCCAGTTCGTGCTTGCGTGGAATTTTCGTCCATTCATCGGGAAGATTTTCAAGCAATACCGATTTAATCGGTTCACCAACTTTAATCTCATAAAGTTTTTCGACCAATCGCACCGATCCCTGCTTCGTGCGCGCTTCTTCTACAAGGCCGTCCAGTTTTGCTTGTGCGGCTACACGAGAACGCTCAAAGTCCATGTCGCCTTCGTCCTTCAAGGACAGTGAAACAGGCGGAATGCCTTTTACTTTCACGCCGAGATTAACACATTCACGTTGGCCGTTGACTTCAAAACGGCCATACCAAAACGGACGGACTTTTCGTTCTCGCCCTTTCTTTTCGATACGCAATTCAAGTGGCATAATAATACGTTTGTTGTTCTAAAGCGGCTGTGTAGCCGCCTAGAGATGTATTAGAAACACAATGAAACCGTTGGAAGAAGATACACCGAGAAAACCAACAAAACCACCAACAAAACCCATTTTTTACCGAAAATTGGTTGCGGGGGCAGGATTTGAACCTGCGGCCTTCAGGTTATGAGCCTGACGAGCTACCGGGCTGCTCCACCCCGCGATCAAGGTCCGACAATATGCCCTGCCCTGCCCAACACGGCAAGTTTATTCAGAACGGATTCACACCATATCGAATCCAATAGCCGGGCAGCTTCAAAAATTCCAGGTAAATGCGCCTGGAAATTTTTTGGCGCAACCAATCAGCCCGCGCGAAGGCGAAATAAGACGGGCGCGAATAAAATTTCATCTCCGGCGCAAAATGCTGAAATGTTTTCAGCGCCCGGCGCGAGTGATACCATGACGTGACGATGATGACGCGCCTCACGCCTTGTTCGCGGAGCAATTGGATGGTGAACTGCGCGTTTTCTTTTGTCGTTCGCGAACGGCCCTCCAGTTGAACCGCGCCGTCTGGCACGCCGGCCTTCAACAAAAGCCGGCGGTTGATTTCACAATCGCCCAGGCCGCTGACGATGATGCGCGGCGCGGCGCGCTCCTTGAAAAGTTCCGCCGCGCGTTCGGGCCGCTCGCCCAGGCCGCCGCCCAAAAGGACAATCACGTCCGCCTTCACCGGCCCGCTGTCCACGCATAAAAAAATTTTGGGGAAGAAAAACGCGGCGGCAACCAGCGCCAGAAATAAAACGCCAAGCACCAGCGCGCCCCGCAGAATCCATTTGCGTCCCGATAAATTCAAGCGCCGACGACGAGCGGTTTCAAATGCCGTTCGTAAAGGTTCGCCGTCACGTTCCGCGCGACGACGGCTTCGTTGGCTTCGAGCATTTTCAGATAGCGGTCGCCTTTCTTGGCGGCAATCTTGAAGCCGACATGGAGCAGTTGCCGGAAATGCGGGTTGAATTCCCCGCACTTCTGGTCATGCCGCAGTGCGTTGACAAATTGTTGCGAAGTCCATTTGTTGGCCTGTTCCTTTGACGGCAATTTTTTCGGGTCAATGTCAATGACGGTCGCGTAGGGCGCGCACAGTTCCTCGCGGTGGTCGAGCGCGTCGGAATAAATCTCCTTCGCCAGCGCGAGCGCGCCGCCGCCCGCCTCGGCCAGGCCGATCAATTCCTCAAGCCACGTCGTCCCGGCGGTCTTGATGTGCAGCCCGGCGCCGAATTTTTTCAACGCCTTGCGAATCGGTGCGTAAATGGAAAATTTGTCGCTGCCGGAATGGACGCTTAATTTCAAATTCCCCGGCAGGCCGTATTCCTGGATGGCAAAGGCGATGACGGCGAGGTCGTCGTTGAATTCCTTTTCAAATTGCTTGATGTCGCCGACGTAATCCACGCCCTTGTTGAAGCGCCCGGTGAATTTTGGCGCGATGGTTTGCAGCGGGATTTTTTCACCGGCCATCGCCGCCAAAATAATCAGCAGTTCCGGCGGCGTCTGCGGCGAGTC
>DASXED010000161.1:0-36277 GCA_036490295.1 Verrucomicrobiia bacterium
CTTGCGACTTGCCTGGTATTTCGCTTTTGCCAGGTCAATTCTCATCAAAACCTAGTTGAATCAGGAAATCCTGAACGTCTTTATTGTTTCCACCGTGCCATTCGATTCTTTTTATGCCCGGAAGATTATCCGTAACCCATATTCTCAATTCCATTTTTGCACCTTCAGTTGTGGCGTGCCTTTTTGTCATTATGAAAACTGAATATCTGTCTTTTGCGTAGGCCCGGTTTCCGCCATTTTCGTCGCTGTAAATCCACGCTTGGAGCGTTTTAATTTTATTCGGCTTCGCTCCGAGTCCCGCTTCCATCGTGTTTTTTATATTTTTGATCATAAGTTTTTTTTTAACTCTCTTCGTCTCCGTCGTCGCCCGCTTCCGCTGGCCGCGCAGTCCCCTTTTCAACTGACTCCGTTTTTTTCCGGCGAGCAAAAGGCATGACATACCGCTTCTGGCCGTTACCTGATAGGCCTTGCGGTTGGCGTGACTTTTGCTTGTTGGAAAAAAACGCACGCGGAGCGTCATCAATAATTTTGAAAAGGGGACGGAGCAAGCGGGCGACGATGGAGACGAAGATTGTAAAAAGACGCGTGAGCGCAAACTAAAACTCCCCTTCTCTTCTTTGCTTTTTTCTGCCAGTTTTTATTTCAACTGACACTTTTTTCATTTGATCAGAAAAATACTTGTCAACATTTTTCATAAACTTTTTAGATACTTATTAACACACTTATTGATAACGAGTTGCATTCTGTTTGTTATATTTAATTGGTTTGTATTGTAAAAGATGTGCATAATGTTCGGATGCAAACCGATATAGTCAGTTATTACGAATTATACAACTTCACGAAGCAGTATGTGTCTTCATACAGGTCGGCCGCTCGGGCTGGCTGCAAGGATCAGGCTCGAGACTTTCTCAAATTTATCCGTTGTTCACGAATCATTCAAATTCTTAAGCCAATAGATTTTTCGCAGATTGGTTTGGTCACAATCGACGTTTCACATTTGGAATGGCAACTAAATCAGCTTGAGCAAGAATGTCATCCTTCTGCGTGGATACGCCTTTTGCTTCACCGTGAATGGAACAAGCGTAAGGGTCTCGGCATTCCGAAAAACAATTATCAAACTGCAAACCGAATTGGTGGCCGTTCCCCTGCTCCAATTTCTCGTTTTGCTCGAATTGTAATACACAGCCGACTCGGTGACACTGTAATACGTTTGTATCCTCTGACTCGGAACGAAAAATTGATGGATGCTTACTTGAATAAACTTTCCCCCTCGGTAACTCGTGCACCGGGTGGGGTTTCACAGCGCACGAAAATTCCACGCGTTACCCGCCGCGTTGGAGTTAAAACACTGCGGGCTAAATAAAAAATGGAAGTAAAATGTTTAGTGATTAGTGAACGCTCGGACGAATACACAGGTAAGAAGGGGCTGGTTCCCGACATACCAAAAGGATTTTCCGGCATCGGGAAGTCATTGCCCGACTTGCGGAGACGCTTGCCAATATCGGGAAGAGGTTTCCCAATATTGCGGAGACGTTTCATGATATTTGGAAATGGTTTTCTGATGCCTGGGGTTGTCTTCGTGATGCTGGGAAATGCTCCGGATTACCCTGCCCGTCGGGAACCGGCATGAATAATCGGCTCAATCATTTCGTCCACGCAGCCAGTTCTTCACCCAATCGTTCCACGGGCAACCCGACGACGTTGCTGTAAGAACCGGAAATCTCCGCGACTATCGTGTCGCTGTGTTCTTGAATCGCGTAAGCGCCCGCCTTGTCCAGCGGATTCATCTTTGAAAGATAACCGCTGATTTGTCCGGCCGTGAGCGGACGAAACGTCACGTCCGTGCTGACGGCAAAAATCCGTTCGCGATGCGCGCGCAACTGCATCAGGCAAACGCCGGTGACGACCTGATGCGTGCGGCTTTGAAGTTTCGCCAGCATTTGTTTCGCCTCGTCAAGATCACCCGGCTTGCCAAAAATTTCGCGTCCGAGAAAAACCAGCGTGTCCGCGCCAAGCACAAGCGCGTCAGGAATTTTCTTGGCGACGGCGCGCGCCTTGCGATGCGCGTTAAGCTGGCAAAGTTCGCGTGGCGACAATTGCTCGTCAAAAATTTCCGTCGCATCGCTGTGGACGACTTGAAATTTCAGTTTCAATTGCCGCAGCAGTTCCGCGCGGCGCGGCGACGCGGAAGCAAGGATTAGCGGCGGCATTTTCACGCAACAAATCTAAATGCGAATCATAAATTGTCCAGAAGCGGAAAATTTGATTCAATGAATTCATGCAAAGCGACCGTCGTATCGTCAACCTCGCGCTCATCGGTTTCATGGGCACGGGCAAGACTTCCGTCGGCCGGCTCGTCGCCGAGTCGCTGGACTTTGATTATCTCGACACGGACGAAATGATCCAGTCCGGCACGGGACGCATCATCAGCGACATTTTCAAGACCGACGGCGAACCTGCCTTTCGCGCGCTTGAAGAAAAAGTTGTCGTTGAACTTGCGAACCGCGCAAAAACGGTCGTCGCCACCGGCGGCGGTCTGCCAACGGATCCGAAAAATCTTGCCAATTTGAAGAAGCACGCGCTGGTCGTCTGCCTTTGGGCATCGCCTGAAAAAATCTGGGAACGTGTGAAGAACCAGTCGCATCGTCCCCTACTCCACGACGAAAATCCGCAGGCGAAAATCCGCGAACTGCTTGCCGCGCGCGAGCCGTTTTACAAACAGGCCGATGTGCTGCTGAACACGGAATTGCGCTCGGTGCGCGAGGTCGCGCAGCAGATCGTCCACCAGTTCCGCCTCGCAACGTCCAGCCGGTGATGAAAGAAAAAATCCGACAGCGCGCGCTGGAACTGGGCTTCGACGACTGCCGTTTCACTTCCGCCGATGCGCCAGCGAGCGCGGAGCGATTTCAAAACTGGCTCGCACAAAAAAATCACGGTGAAATGAACTGGCTCGAACGCAATTCCGAAAAGCGCGTTGAACCGCAAAAAGTTTTGGCCGGAGCCAAAAGCGCGATCTGCCTCGCGGCCAGCTATTCTGTCGAGTGTCGAGAGACGAAAGTCGAAAGCCAGACACTCGCGCAAAATTTCTCGACCCTCGACTCTCGACCCTCGACCGGCTTGATTGCCCGTTATGCACGCTTTGATGATTACCACGATATTCTCGGCGAACGTCTGAAGCTGTTGACCGAATTTGTAAATCAACTTGGCGAACAAACCCGCTCGCTTTGGTATGTGGATACCGGGCCGCTACTGGAACGCGATCTGGCACAGCGCGCGGGAATTGGCTTTGTCGGCAAGCACACCAATCTCATCAGCCGCAAACTTGGCAACTGGATTTTCCTGGCGGAAATTTTGACGACGCTCGAACTTGAACCTGACGCACCGGAGAAAAATCATTGCGGAAAATGTTCGCGCTGCATTTCGGCCTGCCCGACGAACGCCATCACCGCGCCGTTTCAATTGGATGCGCGTAGGTGCATTTCCTATTTGACGATTGAATTGAAAGGTTCAATCCCAATTGAATTTCGGCGCGCAATCGGCAACCGGATTTACGGCTGCGACGATTGTCTTGCCGTTTGTCCGTGGAACAAATTTGCGCGCGAAGGAAATTTGATGAAATCGCGCGCGCGGAAAGATTTAGAGCAGCCGGATTTGATTGAGTTGCTTTCGCTCGACGGAAAAAATTTCAAGTCGCGATTTGCAGGAAGTCCAATTTTAAGGACGAAGCGGCGCGGTTTTTTGCGAAATGTCTGCGTCGCGCTCGGAAACATTGGCGATGAATCCGCCCTGCCCGCTTTGGAAAATGCTTCGCATGATTCCGAGTCGTTGATCACCGAGCACGCGCGCTGGGCGATTTCGGAAATTGAATCTCGCCCGAAATAATTTTTATTCAGGAATCGTTTTCAATTCCTGCTCGCCGTTGATCGCGCCATGTCCGGCCACAATCGCGCGAACGGCTTTCACGTCATCAGCCGTCGCTGGCCCGCCCGTGTTGCCCCACGAACTGCGGATGTAAGTCAGCACGGCGGCCAAATCTGAATCGGATAACCCCGCGCCCATCGCGGCCATGCCGCTCGAAAAATTCATCGGCTGTCCCTTGACAGTTATCGGGCCGTTGAGTCCCAGCAGCGGAATTTCCGCGAGCCGCCTGTCGCCCTTCGCGTTGACCCATTCGGAACCGGCGAGCGGCGGCGCTTGCCCGGGTTTGCCCGAACCGTCGGGACCGTGGCACGCGGCGCAAATCATGTCATAAGTTTTCTTGCCTTGCGCGATGAATTCCGCCGCGCCGGACTTGGGCTGATATGAATCCAATTCTTCCGCGTTCTTGTAAGGCGAATAAACCTGCGGATTAAACCAGCCGCCGTGATGGTCGAAATAAACCGCGCCGAGATAAATCAGCACGAGCGTCAGTGAAAAAATCCACATCGGCACGGTCGAGCGCGCCGCCGCCGGCTCGGCACTTTGTTGCGAATCTGAAATTTTCGGTTCGTCGTTCATTTCTTGTTTGCGGGAGTGTTGGTTGAAACTTGCGGCGGCGTGAACGGCGCTTCATACAACGGAACGTCCGCGCGCAGGCTCAACAAATACGCCACGAGATTTTTGGCGTCGTCCGTCGGAATAACTTCGTAACCGACGGGCGGCACGAGTTCCTTCGGCAATTGCAAAGCGTCCGGCGAAGGCGCATCGCCAATTTTTTTTGTTTCAAAAAGAAAACGGAACGGCGGCATCGCGGAATTCTTTGTCACACTATGCGGCGCGTAAAGATGGAGCAATTGCCAGTTTGCATTGCCCAAACGCGCGCCGACATCCGCCAAATCCGGGCCGACGCGAAGGCTGCCGAGTTGCACGGGATTGTCGTAAAGATAGTCCGCCGCGACGCTGCGGCGAATTCCCCAACCACGCGAAATGTCCGCGCCGGTGGCGACAATGTGAATTTCAGCTTTGCCGCCCGCCGAGGTAATTCCACCAACCACCGCGTCGGCTTTTGATTTTTCCAAATGATTCAAAATAATCTGCGGCAGGTGCGAAATATCAATCGAAGGCGGACCTCCGTAAGGAATATTTTGATCATTGGTAATAAAATTCACCCCGAAAAATGGAGACGGCGCAAAAACGGCGTTAATTTGCTTTTCCACCGCGTCAGGATTTTTCCCAACGCTCGTCAGCTCAATTTCACACGCGACGCCGCTTTGCTGGATTTGTTCGGTGTGACAAGCCGCGCAGCCGCTGGCGCGATAAACCTGCAAGCCGAGCGTCGCATCGCCGGTTCGCTGAAGCGGATAAGTGTCGGACGAATTGAGCACGGTCTCCTGTTTCGCCGTGCCAAGCTGCAAAACCGGCGCGAGCACGAAGCCGCACCAAGACGCGCCGAGCGCAACGAACGCCGCGATGAAAACTCGAAATCCGGTCTTCACGATTTCACCTCCGATGTTTCCAGCGGCGCGGTCACGGCGGCGATTCCAGATTTAAGCAGCGCGATTTTCCATTTGAACGTCATGGCAAAAATGTTTGCGGCAAACAACAAGCTGCCGAGCAGCAGAAATAAAATTCCAAGCGTGCTGACGCGAAGAAATTGAATCGCCACGTCATTTGAATTCGCAAAAGGAAAACTCGGATTTGCCAGTTTTATTCCCTGAAGAATTCCGCCAATCGCCAGTGGCAAAATTAAAAATGCGATGCCCAAAATAAAAAACCAGTGCTGAACGCGGACGAATCTGGGAAAAGGCAGTTCAAAGTTCATCACGCGCGGCAGGATATGATAAATCGCGCCGCAAATGACGATTGTGAAGAAGCCGAGGATTTGCAGTTGTGTTTGTGCCGGAGCGAACCAGGTAAATTCCGCGACGCGGCTGAAATGCGGACAACCCAGCGCAATGAGCATCAGTGTCGCCAAAATGAAAGCAACCGTTCCAAATTTAACGTAGCAAAACGGCCCGCCTTTGCAGTGAACCTTCGCGCCGCAGACCGTTTTGCCAAAAATCATGGCGATGACGATGAGCGGAATGACCGTGAGCGCGCTGGCGACGGAACTCAACGCAGGCAGCCACGCCGGAACCGGCGCGCCTTGCGGAATTCCAAGCCACGTTCCGAACAAAATCAAAGTCCAGAACGCGAATTGCGCAAAATAATTTGGCAGCGTGCGCCCGGCGAATTTTGGCAGGAAATAAAATGCGACGCCGAGGCCGACGAGCGCGAGCCAGACAAAAATCAGGTTGTTGGCGAACCACCAGCCGATGACTGCCTGCGCGACGCCGCGCACCGGCCACGCGACGAGAAAAAGATTTGCCGTCGAGTAAATCCACGGAAACCAAAGCAGCGCGGCGAGCAGAAACCAGTGCGGCGGTTGCAGCGCACGTTCGCGTCGCGCGCCGAGCGTGGCGACAGCGGAAAGGGCGATGAGCAGAAACGCGGCGAAAAGCAAAACGGAACTGCCGCGCGGAAATTCCAGCCACGCGAAGCCGGTGCTGTCGCCGATCAAAATGGCGACGACGCCGATGAAAACGCCGAGATGCCAGATGTGCGCGGCAATGACCGGCACGAGCGGCAGGACAAGTTCCGTTTCGCTCAAGCGCGCAAAGATCCAAAGCATCACTCCAAGCCCGGCGGGAATCGCAAAACCATAAACGAGCAAATCGTTGGCGGCGGGAAGAAGCCGGCCATAAGTCAGCCACGCGCAACCGCCGAACTTTTCCGGCATGTGAAACGTCAGCGAGGCGAGCAGTTCGAGCGCGAGGCCAAGCGCGAGCCAGAGCGCCGCGCAGTTGCAAAGCGCGAGCAGCGGCACGCGGCAGGAGGCGTCAATTTCGTCGGCGCTCAAATTATTTTGAGAATTTACGTTTCCGTTCATTCAAATGGATTCGGTTTGGCCGGTTGTTTGGGCAATGGCGCGGCGGCTTTTTCGGCGCGGGCCTTCAAATCAGCACGCGCTTGGGCGGGATTTTGCCAGTTGCGTTCGACCATTTGCAGCGCGGTTTCGATCGGCAGGCGCACGACGCCATGCTGTTTGTCAACCCAGCCGATGCTGTTCAGCGATGCGGCTTCGTTCGTGCGGATTTCAAAAAGTGCTTTTGAAATTGTCGCGTCGCGGTCGGCGTCAATGGCCGGAATTTTCACGGAAAATTTAACAATCGCAACGAGCGCGATGAAAATGACGCTCGCGGCAATGAAACCCACGACCGCGCCGGACGCGCGATTGACGTTCGCCAATTTTTGGTGGTCGTTCATGGCGCATCTCCTTCCGGCAAGGTGTCGGGAAATTCTTCCGGGTCTTGATGCGCGACGCCCATCGCTTCAAGCACGCGCGGGTCGCGCTGCGGATAGGGCGGATGGCTCAAGAATTTTTTCAGGAACACGCGCGCCAGAAATCCGCCCATGAAAAGAAAGCAGCCGAGTTGCAGCCAGAGCCATTTGACAGGATAACCGTTTTGATGGATCGCGGGCAAAATGTTGAACGCGAAATCAAGAAAGCTCATCGCCCAGACCCAGACGCAAAGCGGCAGCATGACTTTGAAATTCATTTTCACCTTCACCGGCAGCAACACAAAAAACGGAAGCGCAAAATGGCCGAAAATCAAAACCATGCTCACGCAAAACCACGAGCCGTTTTCGCGGATGAGATACCAGAAAGTTTCTTCGGGCATGTTCGCGTTCCAGACGACAAAGTATTGCGCGAATTCGGAATACGCTTGAAACAGCGTGAACGCGAGCAGCAGCACGCCGATGAAATAAAACGAATGATCGTGCAGCACTCGATCCAAAATGCGCTGACGTTGCAGCAACATCATCAGAATATAAATCGTGGCGAGCGCGAGCCACGCGCAGTTCGCAAAATAATAAACGCCGTAAATCGCCGAGAACCATTGGAACTGGATGGCCTGCATCCAAAGCACGGGCGCAAAAACCATCGTCAGGCCGAGCACGACGACGCCCCAGCCGGAATGAAATCGCATTTTGTAGGAGCAGCGCGGTTCGCCCGTCACGTCCTGCCGCAATGACCAGTAATTGATGCGCGACGTCATCAGCCACCAGATGCCGAAGAAAATTGCCGATGTGATCCAGAATCCCACAATCGTGAATACGGGCCATTTCACTGCGACCAGGCGGCTGTGCGGGTCGAGCGACATCCACGGATAAATTTGTTTTCCGAGAATTCCAAGCGGCAGAAATAAAATCGCCAGCCACGGAAAAATCAGCGACGCGAGATGCTCGTTGACGCGGCGCGTGGCGACCGACCAGCCGGCGTCGCTCAAATGATGAATGAAAACAAACAAGAGCGCGCCGAGCGAAAGCGTCAGGAAAAACATGAACGACAAAAGCCACGAGTAACCGAACTCTTTCAGATTCACGCACGCGCCGACGATGGACAAAATTCCGCCAACGACCATCAGAACGGCGGGCGCGATTTTCCAGCCGGACAAATCCAGCGGCGGCGGCAATTCAGTTTTAGTTTGCGAACTCATTTATTTCAGCGCGGATTGTTGTTGCGCGGACAAATCGTTCGTTGAGCCGAGCCAGCTTAATTGCAGCGCGCGTAAATACGCGACGATCGCCCAGCGGTCTTGCGCGGGAACAAACGGGCCGTAAGCGCCCATCGTGTTTTTCCCGAACGTGATCGTGTTAAAAATTTCGCCGTCGGCCATTTCGACGATCCGCTTGTCATGCAAATTTGCCACGGCGGGCATGTCGCCAATTTTTTTGGTGATGCCGTTGCCATCGCCAAGTTTGCCGTGGCACGGCGCGCAATATATGTCAAAACGTTCGTGGCCGCGCGCGAGCAGATGCGTGTCAATCCGCAGCGGATTGTTTTCAATGAAATTCGTCGTGCCGGAAATTTTTCCATTGTTGACCGGTGAATTTTCAAAAGAATAAACGCCGCCGTTGACAGTTTGAATCGGCTGGCTCCGCGCGATGGTTCCCGCAGGCGGCAATTGTGAGCTGACGCCGTTGGCAAAAAAGTCATTCGGCTTTTGCGGACGCAATTTCAACTGGCGGTCCATGTCGGAAAAAACCTCGATGGGCGGCTTGCGCGAAATTTCGCCGCGCAATCCGGCGATGCCGACAACCGCCACGCCGAGCGCCGCGCCGACCAGCGCGCAGGAAATGATGATGCCGAGGTAGCGCGTCATTCGTCGTCCTCCACGAGTTCGACGTGCGTGCCGCCGAGTTCTTCAAGCAGTTTGCGCGTCCCGGTTTCGGAAAATTTCAAATCGCCGGAGCCGATGACGAGGAAAAATTTGTCGCGCGAGACGAGTTCAAAGCGTTTTTTCTTAAACAGCGGATGATGATGGCGCGGCAGTTGGTTGAGCGCGACCATGCCGATGAACGCGCCGAGCGCGGCGGCGAGCACGAGCAAAATGTAAGAAGGCACGAAAGACATCGGCACGCTGAACATCGGTTTGCCGCCGACGATGAGCGGATAATCAAAACCGTTCGTGAACCAGATCAAACCCATCGTGCCGACAAAGGCGCCGCCGCCGAACAACAGCGCAAACCAGCCAACGAGGGAATTGCCCAGTCCCATGACTTTGTCGAGGCCGTGAATCGGGAACGGCGAAAAAACGTCCCATCGGCTGTAACCGGCGGCGCGAATTTTTTCCGCCGCACGCAAAATTGCCGCAGGCGAATCAAACTCGGCGATGTAGCCGTAATTTTTTTCGCTCATGGCTTTTCTCCCTTCGCGCCGCCGAGCGGATGATGCGGGTCGGCTTCGGGCGTGATGCCTTTGACTTCGGAAACGGCGATCATCGGCACAAAGCGGATGAACAGCAGATACATCATGAAAAACACGCCGAGCGTGCCGACGAATGTGCCGACGTCCACCCAGGTTTGCTTGTAGAAGCCCCAGTTCGCCGGCAGAAAATCCTGATACAACGAGCCGACGATGATGGTGAACCGCTCAAACCACATGCCGATGTTGATGAGAATGGCGAGGACGAAAACGAGTTTCAAATTATAGCGGACGCGCTTGAACCAGAGCAATTGCGCCATCAGAAAATTGACGACGAGCATGATCCAGCCGCCATACCAATAAGTCGTGCCGAGGAGGCGATGGCTGAACACCCAGCGTTCATACGGGTCGCCACTATACCAAGCGATGAAATATTCCATCAAATAAATGTAAGTGATGGCGAGGCTGCTCAACAAAGTCAGTTTGCAGATGCGATCCATGTGCCGCATCGTGATGATGTTTTCGAGATGTAAAAGTTTGCGCAACGGAATCAGCAACACGAGCACCATGCCGAAGCCGCAATAAACCGCGCCGACGACGAAGTAGAGCGGGAAAATTGTCGCGTGCCAGCCGGCGATTTGCGCCGTGGCAAAATCCATGCCGACGATGGAACTCACGGTGAACACGAGCAGCGTGCAAAGGCCGGACAAAACGACGTAGGCTTTTTCGTAATTATGCCAGTGCCGCGCCGAGCCAGTCCAGCCGAGCGCGAACAGGCCGTAAGCAAATTTTTTCGTGCGCGTTTTCGCGCGGTCGCGCAGCAACGCCAGATCGGGAATCAAACCCATATACCAAAAAGTTATTGAAACAATCAGGTAGGTGTTGACGGCGAACACGTCCCACATCAGCGGTGAACGGAATTGCGGCCACAAGCCGTTTGAAGTTGGAATTGGAAACATGAACCAGTCGAACCACGCGCGTCCGACGTGAATGCCCGGATAAAGTCCGGCCATCATCACGGCAAAAACCGTCATCGCTTCCGCCGCGCGGCCAATCGCTGTGCGCCAATGTTGTCGCGTCAGAAAAAGCATCGCCGAAATCAATGTGCCCGCGTGCGCGACGCCGACCCACCAGACGAAATTAATGATGTCCCAGCCCCACATGACCGGATGATTATTGCCCCAGACGCCGACGCCGGTGGAAATCTGGTAAATCAACATTCCCGGCAAAACCACCGTCGCGCAAAATGCCGCCGGGAAAAACATCACCCACCACCAGCGCGGCGTTTTGCCTTCGTTGAACGCCGTGAGTTTGTCGGTCAAATAGCCGAGACCGCGCTGGCCGATGATGTTCGGCGAGCGTTTCAATTCCGCCGGCGGCGCGAGCGATTCAGGTTGGGTTGCGGTTTCGGGCATTTGGCTTTTCGAAATTCGTTAAATCTTTTTTTCAGTTTCAAACTGTCCGCCGCGTTCCTCGTATTCTTCCGTGCTGAACGGCGCGTGATAATCGGGCATCTTCGGATTCGGATTGCGGATGCGCGCGAGATAACTCGTGCGCGGCTTCGTCAGCAAATCGCCGAGCAGCGCATAATTTTGCGGCTGCGTTTTCAATTTTGAAACCGCGCTGTCCGGGTCGCTCACGTCGCCGAACATGATCGCCTGCGCCGGGCACGCCTGCTGGCACGCGGTTTTCGGAATCGTGCCTTCGGATTCTTTCAAACGAACATTGTCACTTGCCCCGGCTTTTACTTTTTGCGAAATTTTCGCCTGCTCGATGCGCTGCGTGCAGTAAGTGCATTTTTCCATGACGCCGCGCATCCGCACCGTCACGTCGGGGTTTTTCGACATCTTGATCAAATCCCATTCGTCGTCCGGGCGCATTCCCACGTCGCGATTTTTCCACCAGCGCGCCAAATCCCACTGGCCATCCGTTTCGTGCAAAACCGGCGTCGGATACAACGGCCCTTTCAAATCTTTCAACGGACGTTTGTTGTAATCGAGAAAATTGAAATGCCGGACTTTGTAAGGGCAATTGTTCGAGCAATAGCGCGTGCCGATGCAACGGTTGTAAGCCATCACGTTCAACCCTTCGTTGTCGTGAACCGTTGCATTGACCGGGCAGACGTTTTCGCACGGCGCGTTTTCGCACATCTGGCACATCACCGGCTGATTCACTGCCTGCACGTCGTCAATCCATTCGGAAAATTGCTGGTCGTCGTCTTTGACAAATGACGCGGGGAATTTTTCCGTCTTCGGATCTGCCGTGTAATAACGGTCAATGCGCATCCAGTGCATTTCGCGGCCGCGATTCACCTGATCCTTGCCGACAATCGGAATGTTGTTCTCGCTCTGGCACGCGACCACGCATGTGGCGCAGCCGACGCACGCGCTCAAATCCACGACCATGCCCCATTGATGCAGCGCGGTTTTTTTCGCCTCGTCGAGCGGATTCGGATATAGCGATTTGACGATGGGCGGCTCCATCGAATGCATTTCCTGCGCGAATTTTTGGTCTTTGGAAAAATCTTCCAGATTCGCCTCGCGCACCGCTGGACGGCCTTCCATTGACCAATGCGATTGCGTCGTCGCAATCAAATGTGTCTCGCCCGTTTTTTTAATTGTCGCGCCGGTCTCGATATATTTTCCGCTGAAAATTTTATACGCATTGAAGCCGACGCCCGTGCCGACGCGCCCTGCCCGCTCGCGACCGTAACCGAGTGCGAGGCCGAGCGAATAATCTGACATGCCCGGCTGCGTCCAGATCGGGCCGGAAACTTTTTTGCCATTCAAAGAAATTTCAACAACGTCGCCGTTTGCCACGCCAAGTTCGCGCGCCGTCTTGCGGCTGACGAGGATGGCGTTGTCCCAGGTGATTTTCGTGACCGGATCGGGCAACTCCTGCATCCAGCCGTTGTTCGCGTAACGCCCGTCGTCCACTTTTGAATCACGGTAGAAAATGACTTCGAGACTGCTGGCAGAAAACGTGAAATTTCTTTGTATTTTAGACAAAGTAACATTTTTATTCACATCAGTAGAATTTGCCGACTGAATGCTTTGAAAACCATTGAATAAAAATTTCTTCCAATTTTCGTCCGAACCGTCGAATGTTGCGCGAACAATTTCATGTGCATTCGTCTGTGACTCGCCCGCAATTCGCGCAAGGAATTCCAATTCCGTTAAACCACCGAATAACGGTTGGATCAAAGGCTGAACAGGAACAATTGTTTCATCGCTGGTTTTTGCGTCGCCCCATGATTCGAGGTAGTGTGCCGCTGGAAAGTTCCAATCAGATTTTTCAGAACTTTCGTCTTCATAATAACCCAATCGAACAACTGCCTTTGGTTTCGTTGACCAATTCAAATTGTAAGCTGGATTGCCACCAAGAATAATGAGCGTGTCCGTCGCATTCGGGTCAAAGCTTTGCAAATCTGTTTCTGAATTTTCTTCTGTCGGAATTAAAGTGATTGTGTTGCCAATTGCTCCTAAATTGGCATTCATTGCATAAGCCATCAAATGAACTTCAATCGGCTGACGTTGGCCTGCAACAACTAAAACGCTTCCACGATTTGCACCCAAATCTTTCGCGCATTCAAAAATCCAATTCGGGTCTACATTCGGTGGCAACGGGAAAAGATCGGTAGCAATTGCTCCAGCAACTGCGCCAACCAAACTCGCCGGAACTCGCAAACGATGATCCGCATTCGCACCAGTCAGTGTGAATAATGATTCAATCGCGTAAAGCCGACTCATCCCGTCGCCTGCTTTGCGGCCAGCGGCAAATTTGCGGATGTGATTGTGCGCGTCGTCTTCGCCGCCGAGAAAATCGCAGTCGAGCGACAAAATGACTTTCGCCTTGTCGAAATTGAAAATGGGTTTGACCGACTGGCCGAACGCCTGCGTCGCCGCGCGTTGATGGATGCCAGAATCAATCGCGTCGTAAGTGAACCATTTCGATTTCGGAAATTTATGCGCGATGATTTTTTGCAGCCGCGCGCGTGACGGCGACGTGCTGCTTTCCGCCAGAAACGCCAGACCTTCGCCTTGATTCGCAGAAAATTTTGCGGACAAGTCGTCGAGGAATTTTAACGCCTCGTCTCGCGAAACGATTTTGCCGTCCTGCTTGAAATGCCGCGCGCGGTCGGGATCGTAAAGATTCAGGATGGAAGCCTGCGCGTAACGATCCGTTCCACCGTTGCCGCCGGGGAACAGCGAATTACCCTCGATTTTTATCGGACGGCCTTCGTAGGATTTGACGACGAGCGGAATCGCGCCGTTGCGCGTCGGCATCGCCGTCGCAAAATATTCCGACTTTCCGAAAACGTAATCTTCAGGCTGCTTGCCAAACGGTTCGAGTTTTTCTTCAGGACGCCGACAGCCCGCGCCCGCCATCGCCAGACCCGCGAACGCGAACGACGCGGACATGATCTTCAGAAAGTGCCGCCGTGAAACGTCGTCGGTGAATTCGCTCGCGCCTTTGGGAAATTCGCGGTGCAGCCAGTCCTTGAACTCCGGCGTGTCGGCCAGTTCGTCCAAGCTGCGCCAGTAACGGCGACCATTTGCTTGCGTGGAATTTTGTAAATCAGTTTTCATCGGTGACAGGCCGAGCAGCTTTGCAGCGATTCGACGCGCATGTGTTCAACCAGTTTTTTACCTTCGACCGTTTGCAAATGCGCGGCTTCGACGCCATTCGTGCTCCACGTCCAGCCCAAGTCCGTGACTTTATCCGTCGGGCGGATGTGCGCCGCCGGGTCGCGATGGCAATCCAAACAGAAGCTCATGCTGAACGGCTTCGCGTGATACACTTCGTCCATCTGGTCAATTCGCCCGTGACATTCCACGCAACTGATGCCGCGCGTGACGTGGACGGCGTGGTTGAAATAAACATAATCCGGCGTGATGTGAACCTGCACCCACGGAATCGGCGTATTGTTCGTCGCGCTTTCGCGGACGATTGCCAGTCGCGGATCGTCCTTCAAAACCGTGCTGTGACAATTCATGCACGTCGAAGCCGACGGAATGTTTGCGACCCACGATTTGTCCACGCCTGTGTGACAGTAGCGGCAATCCATTCCCAATTCGCCGGCGTGAACTTTGTGCGAGAACGGCACGGGCTGCACCGGTTCGTAGCCGACGCGCGTGTATTTGGGCGTGAAATAATACCACACGCCCGCAGTCGTGCCGCCGCCGGCCAGCGCCGCACCGACGCCCAAGACCAACGGCAACCAGTTCATCCATTTCGGAAAAATCGCTGACATTTCGAACGCCGCCGCGCGGCAAAAATTCCTTCAATTAAAAACTGCCCGACACATTTTGAATTTCAGAATTCGTATCGCGGCAGATAATAATTCGAGAATGAATCGCGCCGCAAGAAAAGTTTGTGAAAAATTTCACTTATTCGGCGGCGTTAATGATTTGGATAAGTTTTGCAGGATGACGCTTTTGTCATGCAAGGATTTTTTTGGCAAATCGAAAGCTGGAAAACCGGGCGCGCTTTGATATTTTACGGCAATGATTGAAGCCCGCAACCTGCAAAAAAGCTTCGGCGCGCAGAAAGTCCTCGACGGCGTGAGCTTTCGGATTGAGAGCGGCGAATCCGTCGTCATCATCGGGCGCAGTGGCGGCGGCAAAAGCGTTTTGCTCAAGCACCTCATCGGCCTGTTGCAGCCGGATTCCGGCGAGGTGCTGATTGACGGCGAGAACATCGAGATGATGAACGAGCGCCAGTTGCTGCGCGTGCGCCGGAATTTCGGCATGGTGTTCCAAGGCGCGGCACTGTTTGATTCGATGACAGTCGCGGAAAATGTCGCGTTCGGTTTGCGGCGGCACGGACGTTTCACGGAAGGTGAAATCACCAAACGCGTGGCCGCTGCGCTGGAAGTCGTGGATTTGCCCTGCACGGAAAATAAAAATCCGGCGGAATTGTCCGGTGGCATGAGAAAGCGCGTCGGGCTGGCGCGCGCGATCATTTACGAACCGCAGATAGTGCTTTACGATGAGCCGACGACCGGCCTCGACCCGATTGTGTCCGACAGCATTGACAGGCTGATGATGCGCGTGCGCGACCGGTTGAAGGTGACCACGGTCGTCGTCACGCACGACATGAGGACGGCGCGGCGCGTGGGCAACCGCGTGATGCTGCTGCACGACAAAAGAATTTACGCGAGCGGAACGCCGGTGGAATTTTTCACGTCGCAAGACCCGGTTGTGCGGCAATTCATTGACGGCGTGGCCGATCCGATGGAACATACGTTTTAATCGGAAAAACCAACTGACTTGGGAAGTCGCTCAATCCTTTAGTTAAGTCATGCTCTAACAAAGCCTTCGCTTGGAATCAGGTGTTTTATGAACAAGCCAACGGCCGAAATCCTTGACAGTTTAAGATATTTCCCATTTTCACGGCGAAAAATCCAGTTGACAGTTTTTCAGTTTTATATCAATCTATCCGCATCCGTTGATTTGACGGACTCATGACGAGTGGTCGAGGGACTGGCCCGATGACACCACGGCAACCGGTTGAACTTTGGTTTCAATGTCAGGTGCCAATTCCAGCTCAAGCATCATTAGCTTGGGAAAAATGAGAAGTGCACAACCGTTTTGTCGCCCCTTCTCGTCTTGAGTCGGGGCTTTTTTGTTTTTAAAGAATAAATTAAAAGCCACAGAGTCACAGAGAACACAGAGAAAATTATTTTTGTCTGCCTCTGTGCGCTCTGTGTCTCTGTGGCAAAAATTAAAATTTATGACCGACAAACATAATTACATGAAGGCGCTCAAGTGCCGCGAATGCGCACGCGAATATCCGCTGGAGGCAACGCACGTCTGCGAATTCGACTTCGGCCCGCTCGAAGTCGCCTACGATTCCGACCGCATTAAAAAATCTTTGACGCGCGAAGTGATCCAGTCACGCCCGAAAACGATGTGGCGTTATCGCGAGCTTTTGCCGATTGCAGGCGAACCGACCGTCGGCCCGCTCGTCGGTTTCACGCCGCTGGTCAAAGCGGATCGCCTCGCGAAAAAGCTCGGCATCCGCGAACTTTATGTCAAGAACGACGCCGTGAATTATCCGACGCTCTCGTTCAAAGACCGCGTCGTCAGCGTCGCGTTGAGTCGCGCGAAGGAACTTGGTTTTGAAACCGTCGCGTGCGCTTCTACGGGAAATTTAGCTAATTCCGTCGCCGCCAATGCCGCGAGCGCCGGATTAAAATCCTACGTTTTCATTCCGTCCGATCTGGAGCAGGGAAAAATTTTGAACTCGCTCATCTACGGCGCGAACGTCATCTGCATCAAAGGCCATTACGACGAGGTGAATCGTCTCTGCGCCGAGATCGCCGGCAAGTTCGGCTGGGCGTTTGTGAACGTCAACATGCGCCCCTATTACGCCGAAGGCTCCAAGAGCATGGCGTATGAAATCGCCGAGCAACTCGGCTGGAGGCTGCCGCAGCACACGATTGTGCCGATGGCGTCCGGCTCGTTGCTGACAAAAATCCACAAAGGCTACCAGGAATTTGTGAAGCTCGGACTTGTCGCGAATTCCGAGACGCACATCCACGGCGCGCAGGCCACGGGCTGTTCGCCGATTTCCGTCGCGCAAAAGGCCGGACTCGATTTCTTCAAGCCGGTGAAGCCCGACACGATTGCGAAATCGCTCGCCATCGGCACACCCGCCGACGGTTTTTACGCGCTCAAAGTGATGCGCGAAACCAACGCCGCAGCCGATGACGTGACCGATGACGAAATTCGAGATGCGATCAAGTTGCTTGCCGAGACGGAAGGCATTTTTGCCGAGACCGCCGGCGGCGTGACCGTGGGCGTGGCGAAGAAACTCATTGCGTCCGGGAAAATCCCGCGCGATTCTTCCGCCGTCATCTGCGTCACCGGCAACGGATTGAAGACGCTCGACGCCGTGCAAGGTCATTGCGGCAAACCGCGTGAAATCAAGCCGAGCCTGCGCGAGTTC
Organism: Verrucomicrobiia bacterium; assembly: GCA_036490295.1. Taxonomy (GTDB): domain Bacteria; phylum Verrucomicrobiota; class Verrucomicrobiia; order Limisphaerales; family UBA11358; genus UBA11358. The sequence continues at coordinate 17,621 of DASXED010000161.1, forward strand.
GAGGCGCTGCTGGCGCATGAAGAAAAAGTGAATGCCTAAAAAATAAAGATATGAATATCAAACCTATCTCAATTCTTGCCGCTTGCGTTTTTTTCACAGCAGGCTGTAACAAGTCGCCAACGACACCAACTGCCAATAACAATGGTAGTCAGCCACCGCCCGCTCCAATTCAGCCCGAACCATTTCACGGACAGGTTTACAAACCGATTGATGGGAGCGGTTCACTAACACTTGTTTCACAAGATGAGTGCGAAATATCCGCAGGTGGATCAATTGTTCTTTGCAAATATACCAAGCCAAATGACACATTGCGTGTCGTCTTTCCAAATAGCCAAGTTTTATACTTTCGAATCACTGCCCAAGGTTTGGTAGATGGCAATGGGAATGTATGGTATAATCCAGAACGCTACGCGGCTACACTAGCGCAGCTTCAACAACAGCAACAGGAACAGCGTCAACGCGAAGCAAATGAAAAACTATTATCTTCTCAAGAGACCAAAACAAATTCGACGTTTTCGTTACAATCTGAACACGGAACTCCGACCGAGGTTGTTATAACTGATGTATCTTTGAAATTTCATTGTCCAGAACAAGACTCTCCTCCTATCGCAGCACAAGATAGAGTAATTTTATTTTCCCAAATTGCCGACATTTTCGATTTGGAAAATATAACTACATTTTTTCAATTTTCAGTGCATTATAAACCGCTAGAACCTAATACTTTTTACACTTACCAGCAGTTCGCTTGCATATCTGAAAGTGATACACGTGCAGTCCGTGACGCTATGTTGAATGCTTTTAATGCATGGAAGGTAAAATTTCCCGAAGAAGTTTTGCATTGAGGGAAGCAGACGAATATGTTGCTAAATTCATCCGCACCCAAAAATTAAAATTTATGCCAAAAAAAGTCCGAATCCCCACGCCGCTCCGCAAGTTGACCAACAACGAGGAGCTGGTCGAAATCAACGCCGCCATTTGCTTTTAAGCCAACTATCGGTAAAATTGTCCACATGAAAACGATTTCAACATCACAGCTTCGTTCGCAGACGCGCTCGCTGGTGCGCACACTGGAGAATGGTAAAACCATTTCGCTGACGCATCGCGGCCATCGGCTCGCGCAAATCTGGCCGTTGAGATCGAAGAACGGCATCAGGTCGGATGACCCGCTTTATCGTTTTCATCGTCTGGCGGACAAATCGGTGAAGCCTTTGACCGACCGCGAGATTGACCGGATTGTTTATGGAGTCTGAACCGCTCTTCATGGACACGGGAGGGTTTGTTGCGCTGCTTTCGGCGGAAGAGGCATCCCATGAGAAAGCTTCAGCCGTAATGGAAGAAGCCAGCCGGGATCACCGCAGCGTCGTGACTACTGATTATGTCTTGGATGAAACTGCCACGCTGTTGCGTGCTCGTCGATTGACGAAGCATTTGAAAGAATTTCTGCAACTGACAGAGACATCGCAGGCCTTAAATATTGAATGGATGACGCCAGATCGTTTTGCGGCGGCGCGGACATTCATGTTGAAGCATCTGGATCAGGAATTTTCGTTCACGGATTGCGCGAGTTTTGTGGTGATGAAGGAATTGCGCCTCATGGACGTGCTAGCAACAGATAAACATTTTCGCATTGCGGGATTTAATCCGTTGCTGTTGGAATAATTTTGTTGCCTGAAAAAATTAAAATTTAATTTATGTCAAAAAAAGTCCGCATCCCCACGCCGCTCCGCAAGTTGACCAACAACGAGGAGCTGGTCGAAATCAACGCCGCCACCATCGGCGAGGCGCTCGTCGAATTGCAGTCGCGCTTCCCCGGCATCCAGGAACGTCTCGTGGATGAAAAAGGCGAGGTGCGCCGCTTCGTCAACGTCTATGTCAACGAGGAGGACATCCGCTTCCTCAAAAACCGCGAGACGCCGCTCAAAGACGGCGACGAAGTCAGCATCATCCCGGCGATTGCAGGCGGTTGATTTGTTGAAGCGTTGAATTGTTAAATCGTTTCAACCATTTAATCGTTAACAAAATAATTTATGGCCAAGAAAAAAAAATCCGCGCCGACCAGCCAGAAAACGCCGCAGCAAACGCGCCTGTGGCTGATGTATCCGCCGAAGCTCATCAAGAAGCCGTTCATCTGGGAAGTCGGCCAGAAATTCAAAGTCGTCACCAACATCCGCCAGTGCAGCGTGACCGACGAAATCGGAATCGTCTGTCTGGAAATTGACGGCAAACGCGACGAAGTCAAAGCTGCGATTCAATGGATGCAGAAACAAGGTGTGAGTGTTGAACCAGTGGAAATTAACGTGATTGAGAGTTGAAAATCTCAAACTAAAAACAAATGGCGCGAAGTTAATTCTTCGCGCCATTTTTGTTCCCCACAAAATTATCTGTGCCGGCGTTTGACTTTGAGTTGTGCTAATGAATGCGCGAGCGCAGCGCTGGCGGAAGCAGCTTCTTCGTCGGTCAATTTTTCCGCGAGGCGCGCTTCGGCGCGCTGGCGGGCTTCCTCGGCCTTTGCTTCGTCAATGTTTTCCCCGCGAATTGCCATGTCCGTAAGGATTGAAATTTTTTCGCCGGTGACCTGCACAAAACCGTCGCCGACGGCGAGGAAAATATTTTTGCCGCCCTTTTTGACATGGATTTCTCCCGCGACAAGTTGCGTCATCAGCGGCATGTGCTGCGGCAGGATGCCCATCTGGCCGTCACCGCCGTCGAGCGTGACCATGTCAACGTCCTCGGAGTAGGTTTTCGCCTCCGGCGTGACAATTTCGAGTTTGATCGTGGCCATGTTAAATTGTGAATCGGTTTAACGGTTCACGCCTCACGCTTCGTTAATTTCGTCAATGCCGCCCTTCATGTAGAAGTTCTGTTCGGCCACGTCGTCGTGTTTGCCTTCGAGAATTTCCTTGAACGCGCGGACAGTATCTTCGCGGGAAACCTGCTTGCCTTCGCGGCCGGTGAAGACCTGTGCCACCGTGAACGGCTGGCTCATGAACTTCTGGATTTTGCGCGCGCGGAAAACCGCCGTCTTGTCTTCGGTGGAAAGTTCGTCCATGCCGAGAATCGCGATGATGTCCTGCAAATCCTTGTAGCGTTGCAAAACTTTCTGCACGCCACGCGCGACATCGTAATGTTCCTGGCCGACAATCTCCGGCGTGAGCGCACGGGAACTGGACGACAGCGGATCCACGGCGGGGAAAATACCCAACTCGGCGATGGAGCGTTCCAACACGATGGTCGCGTCCAAATGCGCGAACGTCGTGGCGGGCGCGGGATCGGTCAAGTCGTCGGCGGGAACGTAGACGGCTTGGAACGAGGTGATGGAACCTTTCTTGGTCGAGGTGATTCGTTCCTGCAAGTCGCCCATTTCGGCGGCGAGGGTTGGCTGATAACCGACAGCGCTCGGCGTGCGGCCGAGGAGCGCGGATACTTCGGAACCCGCCTGCGAGAAGCGGAAGACGTTGTCCACGAACAAAAGCACGTCCTGATTTTTTTCGTCACGGAAATATTCGGTCACGGCGAGCGCGGACAACGCGACGCGCAGACGCGCGCCGGGCGGTTCGTTCATCTGGCCGTAAACAAGGCCGATCTTTGAACCCGGCGCGATGATCGGCAAACCGTTCTCGCCGATTTTCGGATGACCTTTTTCGTCCTTCTCAACCTTGATGACGCCGGCCTCGATCATTTCGTTGTAAAGATCGTTGCCCTCGCGCGTGCGTTCGCCGACACCGGCGAACATCGAAACACCGCCGTGCAATTTCGCAATGTTGTTGATGAGTTCCATGATGACAACAGTCTTGCCGACACCGGCGCCGCCGAACGCGCCGACTTTTCCGCCCTTGAGAAACGGGCAGATCAAATCAATGACCTTGATGCCGGTCGTCAACACCTGCGGCGACGTGGATTGATCCACGAGCGCGGGCGCGGCGCGATGGATCGGCAGATATTTATCGGCCTTCACCGGACCTTGCTCGTCCACGGGATCGCCGGTGACGTTGAACACGCGGCCCATGACGGCTTCGCCGACGGGCATGGAAATCGGGCCGCCGGAATCGGTGACTTCGTAGCCGCGCTTGAGTCCCTCGGTCGTGCTCATGGCGACGGCGCGCACCCAGTTGTCGCCGAGATGCTGCTGCACCTCGAGCGTCAGCTTGACGGGCTGGCCCTGCACGGTGAAATTCACCGTGAGCGCGTTGTAAATGGCGGGTAGCTGGCCGGAAAATTCCACGTCCACGACCGGCCCGATGATTTGAACGATTTTGCCTTTGTTCATAAAATTTTAATTTCAGCCCACCGCCATTTGTGCGGTGGTGATTTCCAACAATTCCTTCGTGATGTTCGCCTGGCGCAATTTGTTGTATTCGAGCGTCAGGTCTTTGATGATCTGTTTCGCGTTGTCCGTCGCATTTTTCATCGCGACCATGCGCGCGCTTTGCTCGCTCGCTTTTGCCTCGAGCAAAATCTGGTGCATCTGAAAATTCAAGCTGTGCGGCAGCAGCGCGCCCAGCACGGTTGGTTCGTCCGGCTCAAATTCAAAAGTGTCCGTGCGCGGGCCGGCGCCTGGCAATTCCTGTTCCTTCGCGCCGACTCCAGCCGTGACCGCTTTGATTTTCCCGACCGGCAAAAACGGAATCGTTTTCGGCTGCTGCACCAACGTCGAAATGAATTGCGTGAACAAAACGTCCACGCTGTCCGCTTCACCTTTCAAAAACAAATCCTGCGCGAATTTCGAGATCGCCCGCGCCTCGGCAAACGTCGGCGCGTCCTTGTAAGTGAATTCCGCCGCCAAATTTCTTTTCGTGCGCGCGATGAATTGCGACGCCTTGCGCCCGGCGGTGACAAAGACTGTCGTGTTTTTATCGAGCTTCGCCGCTTCGCGAAAGAGATTGCCGTTCAACCCGCCGCACAAGCCGCGATCCGAACTGACGACGATGACCGCGCGCTTTTTCACTTCGCGAGTTTTCATCAGCGGATGCTCAAAACCCGCGATGCGCGGCGCGGCTTCGGCCAGGATCGCGTTCATCAAATCCGCATACGGCCGCCCGACGAGCGCGGCCTGCTGCGCCTTGCGCATCTTGGCTGCGGCCACCATCTGCATCGCCTTGGTGATCTGGGCGGTGTTCTTGACCGACTTGATGCGCCGGCGTATGTCGCGTGTGCTGGGCATTTGTAAAAATTAAAATCGTTTTTTAGTTTTGACGCGATACGGCGGCGAAGTTTCGCGCATGAAACCAATTTGCTTCCGGTCTTCCGGCAACGGCGGTTCAATCAACTGCCGGATCGCCTCAAATAAATTTTGAATGGATTCATCATGCCCGCTGACATGATTTTCCAATTCGCCCAATTTCTGCGAGAGTTCCTTGTGCGCGGCCAACTGTTCGCGCATCAGCACGAACGCGCGCACCACGCGAACGCTCGCCTCCATCGCCGTTTTGCTGTTCAAAATATTTCCCAGCATCAACGCTCCGTGTTCCGTGAAAACAATCGGCGAACGGCGCATATTCCGCCGGGATGAGGTCACATTTTGTGACCTCATATCCGTAACCTCTTGATTTGTAAGACTAAACGCAAAGTCGTCGGGGAACCTTTCGCGGTTGCGTTTGAACTGCTGGTTCAATTGTTTGGTGGTGACCCCGTAAATTTTTGCCAAGTCTGAATCCAGCATCACACGCAAGCCACGAATGGAAAGAATCAACGATTCGATTCTCTCCATTTCTTTGACTTGGTATTTTGCCATAAGCACCTGTTTTAATTTTGCGACTTGAAGGCGCAATTATCTATAACTCTGCTTGAATTCCGTCACCGCCGCCTTCAATTCCGCCGCGAGCGCGTCGCTGATGGCTTTTTCAGTGCGAATCTTCAGCAGCAAATCCGCTTTGCGCGTGCCGAGAAAATCCGTGAGCTTCGTCTGGAAATCTTTGACCTTGTCCACGGCCACATCGTCGAAGAAATTATTCTGCGCCGACCACAACACCGCCGCCTGCACTTCAACCGGCAATGGATTAAATTGCGGCTGCTTGAAAATTTCCACGACGCGCTTGCCGCGTTCGAGAATCGCCTGCGTCTTTGCGTCCAAATCAGAACCGAATTGAGCGAACGCCGCGAGTTCACGGTATTGCGCGAGATCGCCTTTGATACGACCGGCCACTTGTTTCATCGCCTTGATCTGCGCGGCAGAACCGACGCGCGAAACGGAAAGACCGACCGACACTGCGGGACGAACGCCTTGATAAAATAAATCCGTTTCCAAATAAATTTGTCCGTCCGTGATTGAAATCACGTTCGTCGGAATGTAAGCCGAAACGTCACCAGCCTGCGTTTCAATAATTGGTAAAGCGGTGAGCGAGCCGTTGCCGTATTTTTCCGAAACGCGCGCGCTGCGTTCCAGCAAACGGCTGTGCAAATAGAAAACGTCGCCAGGATACGCTTCGCGGCCGGACGGACGTTTCAGAATGAGCGACACCTGACGGTAAGCGACGGCGTGCTTCGACAGATCGTCGAAAATGATAAGCGCGTCCATGCCGTTGTCCATGAACCATTCGCCGAACGCCGCACCGGAAAACGGCGCGAGATACTGGTTTGACGCGGAGTCAGAAGCTGCCGCGACGACGACAATCGTGTAAGGCATCGCGCCCGCTTCTTCCAAAACGCCGATGACGCGCGCGATGCTCGACTGCTTCTGGCCGATGGCGACGTAAATGTTGTAGATGGGACGAAAACCTTTTTCGCCAGCAGCCTCGGCGGCTTTGTTGATGCGCGCTTGATTGATCATCGTGTCCACGCCGATCGTGGTCTTGCCCGTCGAACGGTCGCCGATGATGAGTTCGCGCTGGCCGCGGCCAATCGGAATCATCGCGTCAATCGCCATGATGCCCGTCTGCACCGGCTGGCTGACGGATTTGCGGCGGATGATGCCGGGCGCGATTTTTTCGACCGGATAAAATGCCGTTTCCTTGATCGGTCCCTTGCCATCGAGCGGCTGTCCCAAGACGTTGACAACGCGACCGAGCAAACCTTTTCCGACCGGCACCTGCAAAAGTTTTCCCGTCGTGCGCACTTCATCGCCTTCCTTGATCTTGGTGTAATCACCCAAAATAATCGCGCCGACTTCAGTCTCTTCGAGGTTGAGCGCGAGGCCGGTGACGCCGTTGCCGAAATCCAGCATCTCGTTAAGCATCGTGTCGGTCAGACCCTCGATTTTCGCCACGCCGTCGCCAATTTCTCGGACGATGCCGACGTTCTGTTTCGCTGTCGCGGTTTTCGCACCACTGATTTGCGCTTCAATTTCCTGCAATAAGTTGCTCATAAAATTTCGTTAAAAACTTTCTTCCAATTTTTCTAGACGCATTTTCACGCTGCCGTCGTAAAGGTCGCTGCCGACCTGAATCCGCAAACCGCCGATGAGCGCCGGATTCTGCGCGAACGAAATGCTCACGCCCGTGCCGTATTTCTTTTTGATCCTGGCCGCCACTTCGTCCTGCAAACCAACGGACAAAGTCATCGCGCTTTCAACGCGCGCTGCGTGCTGTTCCAAATCCATTTTCACCAAACGATGCAACCGCGACAAAATTTCTACATAGCCGCGCGGTTTTTGTTCGCCCAACAATTTGACCGTCTGCCGGACGCGATTTTCGTCCAGTAAATCATTGGCGTGGCAACTGCGGAACAGTTGCCGGGCGTCGCGCTGTGATTGTTTGGAAATTTTCATTTATTTTTCGCCGCCGAGACGCAGAGTTTCAAATTTCAATTTTTGTTTTCTCTGCGCTTTTGCGCCTCTGCGGTTCAAATTCTTCAAGCCGCCAATTGCTTCTCGGTTTCTTCCGCGAGACGTTTTTGATCGTCCGCCGTGAGAATTTTTCCGGTGACGGTCGAGGTCGTCTGCACGACGAGCCGTCCGACTTCGCGTTTCAACGTCGCGAGCATTTGCGCGCGTTCCTGCACGGCTGCTTCGCGCGCCTTCGTCACGATTTGCTCGGCGGACGCAATCGCTTTTTGCGTTTCCGTTTCGCGCACGCGGGCTGCGGCCTGGCGCGCGTCGTCAATCAATTTGTTCGCCTTGTCGCCAGCGTCGGCCAGGATTTTCTGGCGCTCGATTTCAGTTTTTGCAACGTCAGCTTTTATTTTTTCCGCGTTGGCGAGGCTTTCGGCGATTTTTTCGCGTCGCGCCTGCAACATGGCAAAAATCGGCCCGTAGGCAAATTTCCACAGCACGAAGAAAACGATTGAGAAGCTGATCGTCTGCGTGATCAGCGCCCTCCAGTCAATTCCAAGTTCGCTCATAGGCCGGAATTATTTGACGGCGAACCAGGCGATGACCGCCCATCCTTCGGCAAGCGCCATGCCGACGAACATCCAGAGCAGGATTTTGCCCATCATCCCGGGGTTGCGGCTCATGGCGACAAGCGCGCCTGCGGTGGCGCAACCGATGCCGATGGACGCGCCGGCCATTGCCACGCCCGTCTTGATGTCGGACTGGACGACGGAATTTGCTATATCTGCGAGCATATATTTTTTCTTTCTATTTTGTTTTTTGTTGTCGCAGCCTTTTGCTTTTCAACGCGGCTGCAAATTATTTTCAATGTTCGTGTTCTTCATGAGGCGCGCACATCGTGCCCACAAATGCCACGACCAGCAATCCAAACACAAACCCTTGCACGGCGCAAACGAACGTTTCGTAAAAATAAACCGTGAGCGTGATGCCCAAGGAACCCAGCCAGTTTGGAATGTGGAATCCCATGTCCAGCATTGTTTCTCCGGCGAAAACATTTCCGAAAAGCCGCATCGCCAGCGCGACTGGCCGCGCAAACAAAATCGAAACCACCTCCATGGTGCCGATGAAAAGGAACAGCAGCGCGATTAATGGGAACACCCATTTGTTGACCTGCATTTTCACGCCAAAAACGTGCTTGGCGAAACCCATCACGCCATTGTAACGCACCGCCCAAAAAAGGCACATCACCAAAAAAACGGCGGTCATCGCCACGGTCAGGTTCGCGTCGGATGTCGGCGGACGGAACAGAGACCGATGGATGTTTTCGACGGCAAAAGGAAGCACACTGTTCTTGACGGGCGTGCCGAACCCGATACTGCCCACGCCCGGAATCAAATCCACATAATTGCACATCACGATAAAAATTAAAAACGTCGTCGCATACGGAAAAACCCAGCGCGTGACCCTCGGATCCAAAACATCGGTCATAAAACTCTCCCATCCTTCACAAATCATTTCCATCAGATTTTGCATTCCCGACGGAATTTCCTTGATGTTTTTCCAAGTCGTTACGCGCACGACAATCAGGATGATTGCCGCCACGATCCACGAACAGACAATTGAATTGGATATTGGAAGCGCAATTTGTGCCGACCACCACCCCGCAAAAATCGAAGGCACGCTTTTATCTGGAGACGGCCCGATATAAAACAGCGCGGGCGCTTTTTCGGTAGGAAGCGCTTCCACTTCCGTCGGTTGAGTCGTTTGCGCCGCAGTTGCATTCGCAGGATTTGAAATCGCAGGCGGATTGCCAGCGTTCGTTTGCGAAGGCGATTGCGCGTTCACATTCGCCCCAAAAATTGCGGCAAAAAAAACGCAAACCAAAAAGATTTTGCTGAATAATTTCACTGTAAAAACCGTAAAAAATTACTTCTGACGACACTAATTGCTCAATTAACCAAACCAATTGTGGGTTTGAGAATTTGAAGACTGCCTCATCGTGAAAAATTTCACAAGCACATTTTGGAAAATATTTTGGCCGTCGCTTGAGTTAAAATTTCCAATTTTGCCGCAAAGATTCCGGCGTTTCGCCAAACTCGCGCAATTTCCGCAAACTCAAAGCGTCGTGACGTTTTGCAAGCCGCACGCCATTTTCATCCAGCGTCAGCGCGCAATGAAAAAATTTCGGCGGCGACAAATCCAGCGCGCGATAGAGCAAAATTTGCCGCGCCGTGCTGACGAGCAAATCCGCGCCGCGAACAACTTCGGAAATTTTCATTGCCGCGTCATCCACAACGCACGCGAGTTGATAGGCCGGGACATCGTCGTGCCGCCAGACAATAAAATCGCCGAAATCTTTTCCGGCGACAAATTTTTGTTCACCGCAATTTCCATCCATGAAGGAAATCATCTCGCCATCACGAACGCGAAAACGCCAGGAATATTTTGAGTTTTTAATTTTTGATTTTGAATTGTTCCGGCACGTTCCCGGATAAATCGGTTCATCACCTTCCGCGTGCGGCGCGGTTACGGCTTGCTGGATGTCTTTGCGCGAACAAACGCACGGATAAATAAATTTGCCTGCGCGCAATTTTTCCAGCGCGTCGCGATAAAATTTCATCCGCTCACTCTGTTTGTAAGGCGCGAATTTTCCGCCAACATCCGGCCCTTCGCTCCATTCAAATCCGAACCAGCGCAAATCTTCGAGCATCGCGTCAACAAATTCCATTTTGAAACGAGTTGAATCCAAATCTTCATTCCGCAAAATCAGTTCGCCGCCGTTCGCGCGGGCGCGTTCCTGCGCGACCCAAAACGTTCGTGCGTGGCCGAGATGCAAATGTCCCGTCGGCGACGGCGCAAGTCGTCCGCGATAATTTGAGCGATTCATTCCATGACAGAATTAACAGAATTTTACAGAATTGAATCCGAAAATTTAGGATGGACTTTTCGTGCGTCAAAAATCAATTTAGTGCCATGAACTCACGCAATCTGCCCGCAAAAAAAATGCCGGCTTCAAAATGGTTCGTTTTGGCCTTCATCTGCGCCGCGACTTTTTCGCGCGCGCAGACGACGAATTCAGAAACAGCCAGTTCCGCTTCTGAAGCGCCGCCGGCAATTCCTGTTTTGCAAATCAAGGCCGATCAAATCACCGCGAAGGTCAGCCCGATGCTTTACGGCTTGATGACGGAGGAAATCAATTATTCTTACGAAGGCGGACTTTACGGCGAGCTGATCCGCAACCGCACGTTCAAGGCGAATCCGACGAACGCGATTTTCTGGAGCGCAGTTGGCGCCGCGAAAATTTCGCTCGACACAAACTCGCCGCTGAATGAGGCGCTGGACGTGAGTTTGAAACTGGACGCGGGCAAGGCGTCGAAAAATTCGCCCGCTGGAATCGCCAACGGCGGCTATTGGGGAATTGCAGTCCGGCCAAACACGACTTATCACGCGTCGTTTTATGCAAAGGGAAAAAGTTTTTCCGGGAGCTTGACGGTTTCTCTCGAAAGCACGAACGGCGAAACGGTTTTGGCGAGCGCGACTGTTCCCAAGATTTCCAAAAAATGGCAGAAGTATGAAGTCACGTTGACGACCGGCGACATCGCAACGTCAAAAGACAATCAATTGGTCATTTCAACGACGAAGCATGGAACGGTCTGGTTTCAGCAGGTGTCGCTGTTTCCGCCGACGTTCAACGACCGCGCGAACGGCAATCGTCCCGACATCATGCAACTGCTCGCGGACATGCAGCCGAAATTTTTGCGGCTGCCCGGTGGAAATTATCTCGAAGGCGATTACATCAACGAGCGTTTCGACTGGAAGAAAACCATCGGCGACATTTCGCAGCGTCCCGGCCATCGCAGTCCGTGGAACTATTGGTCCACGGATGGTTTTGGCCTGCTGGAATATCTCGAATGGTGCGAAGACCTGCACATGGAACCGCTGCTCGCCGTTTATGCGGGTTACTCGCTGCGCCACGATTACATCAAACCCGGCCCCGACCTTCAACCTTTTGTTCAAGACGCGCTCGATGAAATCGAATACATCACGGGCGACGCGAACACGAAATGGGGCGCGCAGCGCGCGAAGGACGGCCATCCCGCGCCGTTTCCGCTGCATTATATTGAAGTTGGAAATGAAGATTGGTTTGACCGCTCCGGCAGTTACGACGGGCGGTTCGCGCAATTTTTCAACGCCATCAAGACGAAATATCCCAACCTGCAAATCATCGCCACAACGCCGGTTCGCAGCGTCACGCCGGATTTGGTTGACGAACATTATTATCGTTCGCTGGAAGAAATGCAGGCGCAGTCGCATATGTATGACAACCGCCCGCGCACCGGCCCGAAAGTCTTCGTCGGCGAATGGGCCACGCGCGTCGGCTCGCCCACGCCAAACATCGCGGGCGCGCTCGGCGACGCCGGCTGGATGTGCTGCATGGAACGTAACTCCGACCTCGTCGTGATGGAAAGTTACGCGCCGCTCTTCGTCAACGTCAGCGACCTCAAAAGAGGCGGTTCAATGCAATGGCCCAGCGACCTCATCGGCTACGACGCGCTCACCAGCTACGGCTCGCCATCTTATTACGCGCAAAAAATGTTCAGCACGCATCACGGCGACGAAGTGCTCGCGACCGGTTCGCAAAACATTCCCGAACAAACCTGGCAGCCGCCCGCACGACGGCGCAACGGCGTCGAACAACCACGCCGGCCGGCGCAGCAAATCCAAAAACTGTTCTTCGACGCCACGCGCGACAGCCTGAGCGGAACGATTTTTCTGAAAGTCGTCAACAGCCTCGGCACGCCGCAGCCAGTTCACGTTGAAATCAGCGGAGACTCCGCTGTCGAACCCGAAGCCGAAGCCGTCGTGCTGAAAGCAAACAGTCCCGACGACACAAATTCCATTGACGAGCCGACGAAAATTATTCCCGCGATGGAAACCGTGGACGGACTTGGAACGGATTTCACGCGCGAATTCCCGCCCTACTCCATCACGATTTTGGAATTGAAGGCGAAATAACAAAATCTTTTAACCACCAAGACACGAAGGCGCAAAGTTTTTCTTTTCTTGGTGTCTTTGTGCCTTGGTGGTTCAAAAAAGTTCTTTCGGATTTGCCTCCAGGCGAGTTTATTTTCGCGCTCCATCGGCGGAAGATTTTTGCTACGGCAAACGTCCAACCCACAGGCTGCTGCCGACGTAATGCCATTCCAGTTCGGGAATGTCCGGAGTGCCGCCGCCGCGAATGACCATGCGGTCGGCGGGGCGCATTTTTTTCACCCACGGTTCAAACGCGCGCGCGTCGCCGTAGTTCCATTGCGCGTCGCGAAACACTTTGAGGTCTTCCGGCAGCATCAGGCCGGATTCAAAACCCAGGATATATTTCCAATCGGCGGTCGGATTTTTGTAAAAAGTCTGGAAAAAAACGTCCATATCAGAATTGTAAATGATGCCGCCGGGTTCGGGCAGCCAGCCGGCGGCGTCGGGGTTTTCGGGTGAAAAATATTCGGCGGTCAGATTTCCCGTCCAGCGGCTGTCGCGGTCACTGGTGAATCCGAGAAAAACTCCGGCGGCAATCCCCAGCGTGACAAGCAGACGTTTGGCGGAGTCAAATGAGAGTTGCCGCTCAAAATGTTCCTGCAATTCGAGCGCGACCCAGACGATAAACGCTGGCGTCCCAAAATCCCACCAAAACCGCTGCAACTTCAATCCGAGCAGCCAGCCCAAGACCATCATCATGAAAATGGGATTCATCACGGCGCGCGGATTCCAGCCGAGAAAAATATTGCGGCACAAAAGCAGCGCGACGACGGCAAACACGGCGGGAGTCGCGCCGTCGGACGGATGCAATTCAGATTCAAGCTGGCGGTTGATGACAAAATTGCCAAACACGCCGAACATATGGCGCACGGATTGAAGCAAAAATTCCCACGGATGGCCGGTGAGTGCGCAACCGAGAAAACTGCCGCTGAGCCAGCACGCGCCATAGCAAATCGCCGAGCGCCAGAATCCGGCGAACAAAATCGCCGCGCACGGCAGCGCGAGCAAATACCACGAGCCATGAATCCAGGCTGACGCGGCAACGAGCAATGGCGTAAAAATTATTGCCAGACGACGCGGCCAGTCTTTTTCCTGTCTCGACCACAAAAATAAAATCGTGACGAGAACGGCGTCGGTCAAAATGTAGGGCCGTCCGCGCGCGAACCGCGTTGTGCAGGCGGGAATGAAAATTGCCGCCGCGAACAGCGCCGCCAGCCACGCTTCGGGACGCCGAAACCACGGCAGCGCGCACAGCGTCACGAGCAGCATCAGGGCGACGACGGAAAAAATGACGAGTGATTCGGCGCTGCCATTTTGGAAATCGTGAACCCATTCCAGGATTTTTTGCCAGCCGGGACTCGGATCAATTTGAAAATCGTCCCGCATGACGAGGATTTGCTGCCACGATTTGCCGGAAATGGTCTTGGCCGCGTGCCGCAGCGCGTCGTCCATCGGCAGGAATCCGTAGCCGATGATTTTCAGCGGGACGATGATGATGGTAAAGACGGCGGCAATCCAAACGGTCAGAGGAACGTAGCGTTTGAGCGAAACGAAATTCATGGCAACTCAATCAACGAGCCGCTTCGTCAGATTTCCGTAAGCGTCAATCCGGCGGTCGCGCAGGAATGGCCAGTGCGTGCGCGTCACGTCCACTTTCGCCAAATCCACCGGCACGATGAGAATTTCTTCCTTGTTCGTCGAAGCTTTCGCGAGAATTTCGCCGGACGTTCCGGCGACGAAACTTTGCCCCCAGAATTCAATGCCGTCGCCGCGCACGCCGGAAATTTTTTCGTGGCCGACGCGGTTCGGCACGGCGACGAAGCAGCCGTTGGCGATGGCATGGCTGCGTTGAATTGTTTCCCATGCGCTGTGCTGTCGTTCGCCGTATTCCTTTTTCTCGCTGGGATGCCAGCCGATTGCCGTCGGGTAAAAAAGGATTTGCGCGCCTTGCATCGCGGTGAGCCGCGCGGCTTCGGGATACCATTGATCCCAGCAAATCAGCACGCCGATTTTTCCGAATTTCGTCTGCCACGTTTTGAATCCCAAATCGCCGGGCGTGAAATAAAATTTTTCGTAGAACAACGGGTCGTCGGGAATGTGCATCTTGCGATAGATGCCGAGCAACTTTCCGTCCGCGTCAATAATTGCGGCGGTGTTGTGATAAACTCCGGCGGCGCGTTTCTCAAAGAGCGAGGCGATGATGACTACTTTTTTTTTCTTCGCGAGCTTCTGAAATGCTTCCGTGCTTGGGCCGGGAATTTTTTCGGCGAGCGAAAAATTCTTATGATCTTCGCTCTGGCAAAAATACTGCGAGCGAAACAATTCCTGCGTGCAGATTATGTTTGCGCCTCTTTTCGCGGCGCGTTCGGCGAGCGCGAGCGTTTTCTTCAAATTCGCGTTTGAGTCGGCGGAGCAAGCGGTTTGCAGCAGCCCGATTTTCACAACGTGAGCGGCGGCGCGTTTCATGGAATCAAGGTTCGCGATGAATGCGGGCGGTATGCTCGACGAGGTTGGTCGCGCCTCTGCTGCCGAAGGCCGACGCGGGCGGCACGTGTTGTCCGAACAATTCGCGGATGAATTTGCCGAGCGTCTCGTTCGTCGGGCCGTAGCCGGCGTGGTAGATATAGTATTCGAGGTCGGTCATCAATTGGTCGGCGTCGGCGTAGCGGTTCGCGGGATCGTGCGCGAGGCAATGGTGCAGAATGTCATTGAGCTTGTCATCAATGCGCGGATCGAGTTTGCAAAAATCGGGAATCGGCTGGTTCATGATGCGGTTGCGCGATTCCTCGGCGCTTTCGCCCTTGAAAATATTCCTGCCAAGCAGCAAATGCGCCAGCACGACGCCGGCGGAAAACAAATCGGAACGCTTGTCGGTGACTTGAAAATCCGCCTGTTCGGGACTCATGTAATCGGGTTTGCCCGCGACAACTTCGCCTTCCTGGTCGGTCAAAAACCCGCGCGCCTTGGCGATGCCGAAGTCCGTCAGCTTCACATCGCCCTCAAACGCGATCATGATGTTTTTCAGGCTGATGTCGCGATGGACGATGCCCAGCGGTTTGCCGTCCTTGTCGGTTTTCGCGTGTGCGTAGGCCAACCCGCGTGCGACGCGGCTGGTGATGAACACGGCGAGTTCGCGCGGCAACTGGCGGTTTTTCTCGGCAAGCTGGCGGGTGAATTGCTCCAGGTTCACGCCGCGGATCAATTCCATGCAGATGAAGCAGACGCCCTTCGCTTCGCCGAGATGGTAGGTCTGGACAATGTTCGTGTGGATCAAGTCGGCGACGAGCTTGGCCTCGCCGATGAAGTTTTCGATGAACATCTTCTGGCTGGCGAAATTCGGGCGTATGATCTTGATGGCCACGCGCTTGACAAAATCGCGCGAGCCGTGCTGCTCGGCCTCGAACACGATGCCCATGCCGCCCTCAAAAATCTTGCGGACGATTTCGTAACGAAAATCGCTCTGGATGGTGAACAGCGCCACGCTCTGATGTTGGCCAAACGGCCTGCGAAGTCAAGCCCCGCCATCGCGCGCCAAAGGGAAACCCGTAAATTTTTTGTGTTTTTTTGCTTGCACGTTTCCCGCGAAGGCTTTTAATTCGAGCCAAGTCGCATGACTTTTTGAACCAAACAACAACACAACAACCATCAACACAGGAACCGACTATGGCAAAAGCACTCTCGAAATCCCAACTCATCGCCGCCGTCGCCGACAAGGCGCAGCTCTCCAAGAAGCAGGCCGGCGAAATCCTCGACCACCTCGCCTCGCTCGCCTACAAGCACGCGAAGGACACGTTCACATTGCCCGGCATCGGCAAGCTCGTCCTCAAGGACCGCGCCGCCCGCATGGGACGCAATCCCAAGACCGGAGAAGCCATCCAGATCAAAGCCAAGCGCGTCGTGAAATTCCGCGTCGCCAAAGCCGCGAAGGATGCGATCCTCGGCACCAAGTAATTTTTGCTCTCATCAAAGGCGCTTCGATTTTTCGGAGCGCCTTTTTGCTTTTTGTTTTTCATCTGTGAAAATCTGTGTTCATCTGTGGCTGAATTAAATCAATGAAACCTCGCGTCCGATTCGCTCCTTCGCCCACCGGTTATCTTCACATCGGCGGCGCCCGCACGGCTTTGTTCAACTGGCTTTACGCCCGGCACACCGGCGGCACGTTTATTCTGCGCATCGAAGACACCGACGCCGCGCGCAATTCGCAGGAAGCCGTCGAAGTCATCTTGAGCGGACTGCGCTGGCTCGGACTCGACTGGGACGAAGGCCCAATAGTGGAACAGGCTTCCAGCCTGTGTGATTCTCCAACACAACAGAAACTCACAGGCAAGATGCCTGTGCCACTATCCAAAGGAAACTTCGGCCCGTATTTCCAATCTCAACGCAAAGCAAATTACCTCGCCCGTGTCGAAGCGCTTTTATCACGCGGCCTCGCCTACGAACATGAAGGCGCGGTGAAATTCAAAATGCAACGCGAACCCGTCACCATCCACGACCTCGTCGTCGGCGATGTCGTCCGCAAGCTGACCGACCGCGAGGAAGTTGATCCCGATTTCGTCATCCTGCGTTCCGACGGCCAGCCCGTGTTCCATCTCGTCAACGTCATTGACGATCTGGAGATGGACATCACGCACGTCATCCGCGGCGAAGATCACTTGAGCAACACCGCCAAGCACATCGCGCTCTTCCAGGCCTTCGGCGTCAAGCCGCCGCACTACGCGCACATCCCGCTCATCCTGAACGGCGACGGCTCCAAGATGAGCAAGCGCGACACCGGCGCCTCGCTCACCGGTTATCTCGACGAAGGATTTTTGCCCGAAGCCGTCATCAATTATCTCTGCCTCCTCGGCTGGTCGCCCAAGGATAATCGCGAAAAACTGTCGCGCGCCGAAGTCATCGAACGCTTCGACCTGCCGCAGATTCTCCGGCACAACGCGCGGTTCGACTACGAAAAACTCCTGTGGTTGCAAGGCGAATACGCGCGCGAACTGGCCGACGACCGCTTTTACGAACTCGCCGTCCACGCTTTTGCGAAAGCCGGGATGGACACGAACAAGTTTCCCCTGCCCTACGTCAAAGCCGCGCTCGACACCTGCAAAGGCAAATTCAAACTGTTCAGCGAACTGCCCGCCTACGCTGGATTTTATTTCCGCGATGAAATCATTTACAACGCCGACGACGCGAAAAAAGTTTTCATCCCCGAAAACAAACCGCGCCTCGAAAAACTCCGCGACGCCTTTGCCGCGCTGACTCCCTTCAACGCCGCGACGCTGGAAACCGCGTTGAAAGAAACCGCCAAGCAACTCGGCGTGAAAGCCGGCGTGCTCATCCATCCGACGCGCCTCGCCGCCACCGGCAATCCCAATGGCCCGAGTCTGTATCATCTGCTCGAAGTTTTGGGCAAAGAAAAATCACTGGCGAGGATTGAAAAGGCGCTGGCAAACTTTTGAAATATGGAAGATGAAGCATCTATCTCAATTGGCCCACTGAAAATTTGGATTTCGGGCCGTCAGTTTCCAAATCATCAAGATTACTGGGATGGCAATTGGTTGAATACAATTGCTATTTGCGAAGGCGCAGGTTCGCGTGTGAAAATAGGCGCGACATATTTGTAGAAACCAATCACAAAAAGATTTGCAAGCTCCGTAGGAGCGACATATTCCGCAAACCATCCATCGGCAACCAACCGTGAAAAATTTCCCGAATATGCCGCTCCTACGGAGCTTGACTTCGTTTCCGACCGGGAACTACAAATATGGCGCACCTAACGGCGCTATAACAACTCGCGGCAACTTATGGCAAACACCTACACGCAAATTTACATCCATGTCGTGTTCGCCGTTGAAGGCCGGCAAAATCTCATCGCGCCGGAATATAACGATGAATTGCAAAAATTCATCACCGGCATCGTTTCCGGCCAG
>DASXED010000169.1:0-9049 GCA_036490295.1 Verrucomicrobiia bacterium
GCCCCAATGATTTTGCGGGACGTTTTTTAACAGCCGATTAGATTAAAATATTGCCATCATTATAACCCGCCTTTTTTTGGTAAAATGAACATCCGAAAATTTGGTCAAAGGGCAATGCACATAAATATCATCCTGCATCCAGCACCGTAGGTGCGACATCTTTGTAGAAAACCATCAAAAAGATTTCCCCAGCTCCGGCGGAGCGGCATATTCCGGCCATGGCCAATACTTACACGCAGATTTACCTCCAAGTCGTGTTCGCCGTTGAAGGCAGGCAAAATCTCATTGCTCCCGAGCATAACGACGAATTACAAAAATTCATTACCGGCATCGTCTCCGGCCAGAAACAAAAATTGATCGCCATCAACAATATGCCGGATCATCTGCATTTGCTTGTTGGCTTGCGTCCGGACTCTTCGCTCTCAGATTTGGTGCGCAGTGTGAAGGCCGGTTCTTCAAAATTTATCAACACAAAACGATGGGTTGCCGGAAGATTTTCATGGCAGGAAGGATTCGGCGCGTTTTCGTATTCGCGTTCACAACTTGGTGCGGTGATTCGTTACATTGAGAACCAGCAGAAACATCACGCGAAGAAATCGTTCCGCGAGGAATACGTCGAGTTGTTGGAAAAGTTCGATGTGGATTACGACAAGAAATATATTTTCAAAACGGACGATGAATGATTTTCTGAATATGTCGCCCCTACGGGGCTTGGGATTATTTTATTTCTGATTTCTACAAAGATGTCGCTCCTAACGGAGCTAAAAATGTCATCCGTGCTTCATCCGTGTTCAATCCGTGGCTAAAAAAAATCCTTCGCCCACTTCGCATTGCCAGTTATTTTGGAAGTTTTGCGGCGAGGACGTCAATTTTTTCAATGACGGGCGGTTTGGCCAAAAGTTCAGGCGCTTTGGCCATCAATGCGGCGGCAACTTTTCCTGAAAGATGCGCCTGTCGTCCCGCTTCATCCGGGAAAGCGTCAAAAATGCCGAACGTGGTCGGGCCAAGGCGGATTCCGAACCAGGCAATCGTGGCCGGTTCTTCCATGACCAGCGGCAGACCGCCACGCAGAAATGTTTCAACCTCCGCCTCTTTTCCAGCCTTTGCCTCCAGTCGAACGAACAATGCTGTTTTAATCATATTCTTTCCTTTCCATTTAGTTTTTACCCTGCACCTCCGTTTGAATTGGTGTGCAATGCCCAATGGTTCAACACTCATCCATGATTCGGAGAACCGCAAGTATGAAGTTGTGGTGGCTAAAAAACCATCGCCCCCAACGCGTCCAACGCGCGCCGCCCAAGCGTCCGGCGCAACGGATATTGATCCCCCTGCGCGCCATCCGCGACCTGATAAAATCCGTCGCCGAGGAATCCGGCGGCGCCGACCTCGCCGCGATTGAATCGGAAATCGAAACGCTCGACACGGAGATTGACACGCGCGTTTATGAACTTTACGGCCTGACCGAAGACGAAATCAAAATCGTTGAAAGAGCTGGCAAGTGAACGCTGAAATCAAAGAAATCTTCTAAATGTCGCTTGCGGCGTGCCGAAGCATTGAAAATTCCAGCAAAAATTTATTGCCCCTGAATTTTATTCGCGTATATTCTGCGTTCCTATTTTACAAAAATGAGTGCCGCCATTGAAACAGACAAACCGAAATCAGTGAACGCGCCGGGCCGTCAATATACGATGGAACGGACGCGCAACATCGGCATCGCCGCGCACATTGACGCGGGCAAGACGACCACGACCGAGCGCATTCTTTTTTACACCGGCCTGATTCACAAAATCGGCGACGTGGACGACGGTAATACGGTCACGGACTGGATGGAACAGGAACGCGAACGCGGCATCACGATCACTTCTGCCGCCGTCACCTGTTTCTGGACTCAAAAAACCGCCAAGCCGGGCGAAGATAAAATTTACAAGGCGTTCAACAATATTCCGCATCGCGTCAACATCATTGATACGCCCGGCCACGTTGATTTCACCGCTGAAGTCGAGCGTTCCATGCGCGTGCTCGACGGCGCGGTTGCCGTATTCTGTGGCGTCGCGGGCGTGCAGCCGCAATCGGAAACGGTCTGGCGTCAGGCGACGAAGTATCACGTTCCGCGCATCGCGTTCGTGAACAAGATGGATCGCATCGGCGCGAATTTTGAAAATGCGCTCAACGATATGCGCACGAAATTGCGCGCGTATGCGTTCCCGATTTTCCTGCCGCTCGGACAAGGCCCGTGTGAGTTTGAAGGTAAACCAGTCGAAGGTGGTTTTGAGGGTGTGATTGATATCGTCAACCAGAAGACAATTTATTGGGGACCCGGCGAGGCGAACGAAGGTCTCAATTACGAGATTAGGGACATTGCGCCTGAACATCAGGAACGCGCCAAGGCCGCGCTCGCGGAATTGATTGACGCCGTCTCGAACAAGGACGACGAAATCGCGAATCTTGTGCTCGAGGAAAAACCGATTGACGCGCCGACGTTGAAGGCGGCGATTCGTCGCCTCACTTGCAAAATTGAATTGGTTCCGGTTCTGTGTGGTTCAGCGTTCAAGAAAAAAGGCGTTCAAGTTTTAGTGGACGCAGTCGTGGATTATTTGCCAAGTCCGCTGGACGTTCCCGGAGCGGAAGGTCTTGAGCCGGGCACGGAAAATAAAGTCCACGTCGAAACGAGCGACAACAATAAATTTTGTTCGCTGGCGTTCAAACTTTGGACAGACCCTTTCGCGGGAAAACTGGTTTTCTTCCGCGTTTATTCCGGCCATCTCAAGAAGGGTGATAACATTTACAATCCGCGCACGCGCAAACGCGAGCGTGTCAGCCGCCTCATGGTCATCCAGGGCAGCGAACGCAAGGACATCAATGAAGTTTACGCTGGCGACATCGCCGCGCTCGTCGGTCTGCGCAACATCACGACCGGCGACACGTTGTGCGACGAAGATTACGACGTGACGCTCGAACCGCCGACGTTCCCCGAACCCGTCATCTCGATGGCCGTTGAGCCGAAGACGAAACAGGATCGCGACAAGATGTCAGAAGGCTTGCAACGTCTTGCGGAAGAAGATCCGACGTTCCGCTGTTTCACGAACGAGGAAACCAGCCAACTCATCATCGCGGGCATGGGTGAATTGCATTTGGAGATCATCATTGACCGTCTCAAGCGCGAGTTCAAGGTGGACGCCAACACCGGCGCGCCGCAGATCGCCTATCGCGAGACGATCACCAAAAAAGCCGAGGGCGAAGGAAAATTCATCCGTCAATCCGGCGGCAAAGGTCAATACGGCCACGCGTGCATCACCGTCGAGCCGAATGAAAAGGGCAAGGGCGTCGAAGTTCTTGACGAGATCGTCGGCGGCACGATTCCGAAGGAATATATTCCGGCGGTCATCAGCGGCATCGAAGAAGCCATCAAAGGCGGCGTCTATGCGGGTTATCAGGTCATTGACATCAAAGTTGAAGTCGTTGACGGCTCGTTCCACGAAGTTGACTCGAACGAACTCGCGTTCCGCATGGCCGGAATTTTCGCGCTCAAAGATGCCTTCAAAAAAGCCGGTCCGATTTTGCTCGAACCGATCATGAAGGTCGAATGCACCACGCCTGACGAATATCAGGGCGATCTGCTCGGCGACATCAACCGTCGTCGCGGCGTCATCAACAGCATCGAGGCGAAGAACGGCCAGACCGTCCTCAACGCGCAGGTTCCGCTTGCGGAAATGTTCGGTTACGCGACGGCGATCCGTTCGCTGTCGAAAGGCCGCGCATCTTATTCCATGGAACCGTTCACGTTCTCGCAAGTTCCGAACAGCGTGCTGACCACGATCATGGACGCGGCTTCCAAGAAACCGGCGGCGCGGACGTAAAATTATTTTCAATCGCAAAAGCCGGAACGAAAGTTCCGGCTTTTTTGTTTTACGAACGCGAATTGACGCTGATAAATTTCATTCTCGCACTTTGCCGTGCAGCCTGATAAATCCAGTGCGATACAGATGGCTAAAAACTTTTCCAGTTTCAGCAAAGCGCTTCTCAAGGCAAAGACCGAAGAGGAAGTGAAACACGCCTATGCCGAACATTTTGGATTGGATTACGATACGGAATTTCGCCACGACCTTTATTCGCCGGAAATCTTTTTTGAATTCAAATTCTCCCGCAGCCTGCAGAAACGAAATTCCCGAGCCGTTGTTCTCGCCCAAGTGATGTATTACGTCCGGCGGTTGCGGCTCGGTTACGCGGATAAAATTGTCTCGCCGGTGATTTGCGTGGCAGATGGCCAGCACGCATTTTTTACAGAAACTAAAAGGTGGCAGAAATTTTACAGCAATGAGAAGAAATATGATTGGGAACTTGCGCCCAGCCAGCCCGACAACAAACTGGTTGCCGACCTTGCCGCGTTCGCCGGGACAGAATCCATCAAGGTTTTTGACGTTCTGACCGAAGCCGAATACGAATTATTCAGCCAACATCTCACGGATCATCGCACGGAACAGCTTACGTTGGATTTTCGGGTGAAGAAATTGATCACGGAGGAAAATTTCGAGGAGGTTTATGATTATTGGAACAAATGTTTTGGCGATGCCGTTCGCAACGGAACAAAATCTTCACGTTACTTTTTGTGCGACATCCGGCCGGACGGTTCGAGCTACGACCGGAAGGAAAATAAAGTTGTCTTCCACATCGGGCCGGATGAAAACCGCGCGAAGAAAATCCTGCCGAAGGAATACGAATGGTTCTGGTCAAATTACGAAAAGATTACTGACACCGCTGCTATCCGAAACATACTCGCGAAAGTTGACCGACTGACCGACGACCCGATTCGCCGATTCACCGGAGAATTTTTCACGCCGGTTGCCTTTGCGCGAAAGGCGCACGGCTATTTGGAAAAAGTCATCGGGCCGAAGTGGTGGACGAAAAATTACCGCTTGTGGGACATGGCGGCTGGCACGGGAAATCTGGAATGGTTTCTTCCGGCGGACGCTTACAAAAGCATTTATCTTTCGACGCTTCATCACGAAGACGTTCAGCATTGCAAACGGGTTTTCCCCGGCGCGACGGTTTTTCAATACGACTATCTCAACGACGATGTGGAAAGTGTGTTTGACGACCAATCGCTTTTTGACCGCGTGAGCAAGCGTCCGCAAAATCTTTTGCGCGACCTTTACGACCCGAACATCAAGTGGATCATCTTCATCAATCCGCCGTTCGCCACGTCACAAAAGGCCGGATACTCTGGCGAGAGCAAACAGGGCGTGAGCAGCACAAAAATCCAGCCGCTCATGCACAAGTGGGAACTCGGAGAAGTTTCACGCGAACTGTTCGCGCAATTTCTTTTCCGCATCCGTCAGGAATTTGCCGACAAGCAGGCGCATCTCGGACTTTTTTCCACGTTGAAATACATCAACGCCAACAACGACCAGAAATTCCGCGACAGAATTTTTCAATTTGGATTCGAGGACGGCTTTGTATTTTCGTCGGCAACTTTTTCCGGCACGCAACAGGCCAATCCGTTTCCCGTCGGCTTTCTAGTTTGGGATTTGGCAAAGCAGAAAAAGCTCGAAGCCCAAAAGATAGAAGTCACGGTGCTTGACGACGACACGAGTAAAATTGGCCGTAAGCTGATTGTGGCCGAACATCGTGACTGTTTTTTAAGCAAATGGATTGACCGCGTGCCAGCCACGGAAATTTTCCCGCCGCTCGGCAGCGCGATTTCCGTGAAAGGTGATAATACAGATGTCCGCAACCGCATTGCCAAAGGATTTCTTGCGTCGCTCATGTGCAATGGGAACGACGTGCAGCACCACAACAATGTTGCGTTGCTTTCCGGCCCGTATGTCAGTGCTGGCGCGTTGTCAGTTGTGCCGGAAAATTTCGACAAAGCGATGGTTGTCCACGCCGTCCGCAAGAATATGAAGAAAAATTGGATCAACGACCGCGACCAATTTCTCCAGCCCGAAACAAAACCGGGAATTGGTTTCGTGCGACAGTGCGCGATTTGGAGTCTCTTTGCCGATTCCAACCACACGGCTTCTCTTCGCAATGTTAAATACAAGGGAAAAACCTTTCAAATCATCAATCACTTTTTCCCGTTCAAAGTTTCTGCCGTGAAGAAATGGAAGATTTCTGATTCGGACATTTCGCGCTCGCTCACGCTCGACACCGACGACCGCTTTGTCGCCAAATGGTTGGCGGAGCAAAAACTGGACGCCGCCAGCAAGAAACTTTTGGATCTCGGTCAGGAAATTTACAAAAGTTTCTTCGAGAATTTCAAAGACCTGCCGACTGCAAAATACAAAGTCGAACATTGGGACGCTGGTTGGTGGCAAATCAAGCGCTGCCTAGTCGAAGCTGGCTTGGAAGCAGAGCGGTTGGGCGAAGTTGAAGAAATCAAAAAACAATTGGGCGCGGAGATAAATAAAGGGACTTTGGATTTGGGAATAATTACGTCGGTAGATTTATTCTGAATTCAATGTTTTACCGCCCACTTACAAAATTAGATATTTATTCATATCATCATATCAGGATACGTTGATTTTCGATTTGCATTGCAGAAGGCTTTCCGTTAATTTTCCGCCAGTTAATTTGCATTAAACCAAAACCGATGCCGGACAAAATCGAACATCTCCAACGCCTGTTGCGCGAGCGCATCGTCATCATTGACGGCGCGATGGGCACGATGATCCAGCAGCACAAGCTGGACGAGGCGGCGTTTCGCGGCGCGCGTTTCGCCTCCGGGAGCGGCAAAGACCTCAAGGGCCTCAACGATTTGCTCAACATCACGCAACCGCAGATCATCGAGAAAATCCACCGGCAATATCTCGAAGCAGGCGCGGACATCATCGAGACAAACACCTTCAACGCGCAATCCATCTCGCTCGCGGATTATGGGCTGGAATCGCTGGCCTACGAACTCTCGAAGGCGGGCGCGGAATGTGCGCGGCGCGCGGCGGATGCGGTTGAAAAATCGCAGCCGGGCCGGATTTGTTTTGTGGCGGGCGCAATTGGCCCCACGACGAAAACATCTTCCATTTCAACTGACGTAAATAATCCGGGCGCGCGCGGCACAAATTATGACGAACTGGTCGCGGCTTACAGCGAACAAATCAACGGCCTGCTCGACGGCGGCGCGGACGTGCTGCTCGTTGAAACAATTTTTGACACGCTCAATGCGCGCGCGGCGTTCTTTGCAATTCAAAATGTTTTTGATCAGCGGGGCATTGAACCTGTTCCATTTGAAAAAGGTAGGGCGGGCAGTCCTCTGCCCGCCGATAGGAAGTCGAACTTCGACCGGCGCGCACGGAGTGACGCGCCCTACCAAAAACGTGTTCCAATTCTTGCATCCGTCACTTTCATCCAAGCCGGCAGCAATCGCGGCGTGACCGGCCAGACAGTCGAAGGATTTTGGAATTCCATTTCCAACGTGCCGTTGTTGAGCGTTGGCTTGAACTGCGCGCTGGGGCCGAAGGAATTGCGTCCACTCATCGAGGAACTTTCCGGCATCGCGCCGATTTACGTCAGCGCGTATCCGAACGCAGGCCTGCCGAATCCGCTGTTGCCGACTGGCTTTCCCGAAACGCCGGAATCGCTCGCGCCGCAATTGCGTGAATGGGCGCAGAACGGCTGGCTCAACATCGTCGGCGGTTGCTGCGGCACGACGCCGCCGCACATCAAGGCGATTGCCGAAGCGGTAAAAAATTTGCCGCCGCGCAAAGTTCCGGCGGTTGAACCGTATTTGCGTTTGAGCGGACTCGACGCGCTGACGGTTCGCGGGAATTCACAAAATAGTGGTGCAGGCTTCCAGCCTGCAAAAAACGAACAGTTGGAACAGGCAGGCAAGATGCCTGCCCCACTACAAAACGCTTCAATAAATTTCCTGAACATCGGCGAGCGCACGAACGTCGCGGGTTCGCCCAAGTTCGCGCAGCTCATCAAGGCCGGCGATTACGAGGCCGCGCTCGCCATCGCGCGCCAGCAGGTCGAGAACGGCGCGCAGGTGATTGACGTTTGCATGGACGAAGGGATGATTGACGGCGTCGCCGCGATGCACCGCATTCTTAATCTCATCGCCAGCGAGCCGGACATCTGCAAAGTGCCCGTGATGCTGGATTCGTCGAAATGGGAAGTCATCGAGACCGGGCTGAAATGTCTTCAAGGCAAAGGCATCGTCAATTCCATTTCTCTGAAAGAAGGCAAGGAAAAATTTCTGCAACAGGCGAAACTCGTCAGTCGTTACGGCGCGGCGGTCGTCGTGATGGCGTTTGACGAAAACGGCCAGGCCGATTCATTTGAGCGGCGAATTGAAGTCTGCAAACGCGCTTACGATTTGCTTGTCGAGCGCGTCGGTTTTCCGCCGCAGGACATTATTTTTGATCCAAATGTTTTGACAGTCGGCACGGGCATGGAAGAACACGCGAATTACGCCATGGATTTCATCCGCGCGACGAAATGGATCAAGGAAAATTTGCCGTTCGCCAAGGTCAGCGGCGGCATCAGCAACGTCTCGTTTTCATTTCGCGGCAACAACGCCGTGCGCGAGGCGATGCACAGTGCGTTTCTTTATCACGCAATCAAAGCCGGACTGGACATGGGAATTGTGAATGCCGGGCAACTCGCGGTTTATGACGAAGTGCCGAAGGATTTGCTCGAACTGGTCGAGGATGTTTTGCTCAATCGCCGTCTCGACGCGACCGAGCGGCTGATTAAATTTGCTGAATCGGTGAAACAAAAAGGAAAAGCGGAAATTATCGAAGATGCCTGGCGCAGCGGCACGGTCGAGGAACGCCTGTCGCACGCGCTCGTGAAAGGCATCGTGGATTTCATTGACGCGGACACCGAGGAGGCGCGCCAGAAATTTCCCAAGCCGTTGCAAGTCATTGAAGGTCCGCTCATGGCGGGAATGAATGTCGTCGGTGATTTGTTCGGCGCGGGCAAAATGTTTTTGCCGCAAGTCGTCAAATCCGCGCGCGTGATGAAAAAAGCCGTCGCGTATCTCATGCCGTTCATGGAAGCGGAAAAGAAATTGAGCGGCGCGACGAATAAAAACGCCGGAAAAATTCTCATG
>DASXED010000011.1:0-38771 GCA_036490295.1 Verrucomicrobiia bacterium
TCATGTTATTGAGTCCAGAGGAACTCCAAAGTTTGATCGAACTGACCCACCAATCGCCGCACTCGCTGCTCGGCATGCAGCCGCTCGGCGACGGTTCGGGATTGGTCGCCCGCGCAATGCTGCCGGACGCCGCCAAAGTTGAAATCCAGCCCGTCCACGAAAAAGACAAACCGAAGTTCGAACTAAAGCGGATTCCCAACACCGACGTTTTTGAAGGCGTCACGAAGTCCGCAAAAAAAGTTTATGCCTACGATTTGGTCGTCACCACGCACAACGGAAAAATTCGCCGCACGCGCGACGCATTTTCCTTTTTGCCGACGCTCGGAGAATCCGATTTGTTTTTGTTCGGCAAGGGCGATGAGCGGAAAATTTTTGACAAGCTCGGCGCGCAACTGCGCTCGCCCGACGGCGTGCCGGGCACGAGCTTCGCGGTCTGGGCACCGAATGCGCAGCGCGTCAGCGTCGTCGGCGATTTTAATAATTGGGACGGACGTTTTCATCCGATGCGATTGCTCGGCGCGTCGGGCGTGTGGGAAATTTTCATTCCCGGTGTCGGCATCGGCGCGCATTACAAATTTGAGATCCGCGACGCGCACGGCAACATCAAATTGAACACCGATCCGTTCGGGTTTTTCTTCGAGGTCGCGCCCAAGCAGGCCGCGATTGTCTGGGACACAAAAAAATTCAAGTGGGCCGACGCCGCGTGGCTAAAGAAACGCCGCGACCGCGACGCGCTGCGCTCGCCGATGAGCATTTACGAAGTCCACGTCGGCTCATGGCGCAAAAAATCCGCGAACGAATCGTGGAGCTACCGCGAACTCGCCGAGCCACTGGCGATTTACATCAAACGCATGGGCTTCACGCACGTCGAGTTCATGCCGGTCGCCGAGCACGCGTTTTATCCGTCGTGGGGTTATCAGGTCACCGGTTTTTACGCGCCGACGAGCCGCTTCGGCACGCCGGAGGATTTTCAATTTCTCGTCAACGCGCTGCACGAGGCCGGCATCGGCGTCATTGTGGACTGGGTTCCCGCGCATTTTCCGCGCGACGAATGGGCGCTCGCCAAATTCGACGGCACCGCGCTTTTTGAACACGAAGACCCGCGCAAAGGTGCGCACCAGGATTGGGGCACGCTGATTTTTAATTTTGGCCGGAACGAAGTTTCAAATTTTCTCGTCGCCAACGCGTTGTTCTGGTGCGAGCGTTTTCACATTGACGGCCTGCGCGTGGACGCCGTCGCCTCGATGCTTTATCTCGACTACTCGCGCAAATTCGGCGAATGGATTCCGAACCAATTCGGCGGACGTGAAAATCTCGAGGCGATTGAATTCCTGAAAAAATTCAACCACCTCACGCACACGGAATTTCCCGGCGTGATGACCATCGCCGAGGAATCCACCGCGTGGCCGCAAGTCACGCGCCCGCCCTACATCGGCGGGCTCGGATTTTCCTTCAAGTGGAACATGGGTTGGATGCACGACACGCTCGGCTATTTCAAGCACGAACCCATCCACCGCAAATATCATCAGAACGATCTCACCTTCGCGATGATTTATCATTATCACGAAAATTTTATTTTGCCGCTTTCGCACGACGAAGTTGTTCACGGAAAACTTTCTTTGATCGGCCGGATGCCGGGCGACGACTGGCAGAAATTCGCCAGCCTGCGCGCGCTGCTCGCGTATCAATGGCTTTTCCCCGGCAAAAAACTGTTGTTCATGGGCTGCGAGATCGGCCAGAGCGCGGAATGGAACGAAAACGGCCAGCTCGACTGGTGGCTGCTCGATGCCGGCCCTTATCATCGCGGCCTGCAAAAATTCGTCGAGGACCTGAACAAACTTTACGTGGGCGCGTCCGGCTTGTGGCAGGGCGACTACGAACACGCGGGCTTTTACTGGATTGATTGCAACGACCGCGAGAGCAGCGTGCTTTCGTTCGCGCGTCAAAATGTCGACGGCTCGAATCCGCTCGTCATCATTTTGAACCTCACGCCCGTGCCGCGCGAAAATTATCGCGTCGGCCTGCCGCGCGCGGGCAAGTGGCGCGAAGTGTTGAACAGCGACGCGGCGATTTACGCCGGCAGCAACAAGGGAAATCTCGGCGGCGTGACGGCAGAAAAAGTTCCGTGCCACAACCAGCAACAGTCGGCGCAATTTTATCTGCCGCCGATGAGCGTCATTGTGTTTCAGGCGGAATAAAACGCTGTTCTTGACAGTTTTGGCTCGGTGATACATATTTGTCTCACGATGAAAACAGCCACCGTCAGAGATTTGCGAAACAGTTTTCCGCGCGTCGCCGCGTGGATTGCCGAGGGCGAACCCGTTGAAATCACCAAATCGGGAAAATTGTTCGCCCGCCTCGTGCCGCCCGCGCGCGTCAAAACGCCCAAGCTCGTCAAGCCTGACATCATGGCGCGGTTGAAAGAAACGTGGGGCGACCGCATTTTCTCCACCAAGGAAGTTATCGCCATGCGCGATGCGGAATTTGAAGGCGAAGAAGGATGATTGCTTTTCCCGACACGTCGTTTCTGTGTGCGTTCTACCGGCGGCAGGATAATTCATCGGCGGCGGCGGCGCATTTCAAGGCCATGCCGGAAGCGTTGCACGTTTCCGGCCTTTTGCTTTACGAATTTCGCCAGAGCGTCCGTTTTCAAGTCTGGCTTCATGCGCGGGACAAAAGCAAAGGCTATCCGCAGGCCGAGTGCGATCACGCGTTGGCCGATTTGCAAACCGATTTGGACACTGGCGCAGTGGTTGTTGCCGGCGTGGATTGGCCGGACGTTCACCGGCTGGCCGAGACCATTTCCAAACGCCACACGATTGCGGGCGGGCATCGCAGCCTGGACGTTCTCCATGTGGCGACGGCGTTGCACTTGGGCGCGCGTGAATTTCTCACGTTCGACGCCAACCAGCGCAAGCTCGCCGCCGCTGAAAAATTGAAGGTGAAACCGTGAAGACATTTTTCACCGCTGAAAAAGTTCCGCGCCACAACCAGCGGCAGTCCGCCGGATTTTATCTGCCGCCGATGAGCGCGATGGTTTTTCAGGCGGAATAAAATAATTGGGACTGACCGCGACAATCTTAAATCAAGGCAACAACCTGATTCGATAGTAACGCTGTGTCGTGCTGCCCGAAGTGTCTGTGAATGAAGTTGTGTTGCCGGTGGCGGTGTTGGTGGCAAGTGCCATCCAGTTTTGTGTCGTCAGCGACGAACTATATTCAACCCGATAGACTCCATTTGAGAATGAAGCCCATGATAGAGTTGCACTGTTATTTGTTGGCGTGAGCGCGGTAATGACCGATGGCAGGACTAACCGCGAGAAAGTGCCGCCGTTGATTGTTTGCTGGCCGTTCACATTTCCCAAGGTGCTGTAAAGATTTCCATCACTGCCTAAAACCATTTGGGAATAAGGTTGAGAGCCGTTTGTGCCGTTGAGATAAGTCAATGTGGTCAGCGCGCCATTTGTTGTTACTCTGAATATCGTGCCGTAAGTTTGACCCGGAAACGCAGGATTAGGATTGCCTCCGTATAATGTGGTTCCATAAAAATTGCCATCGCTGCCTTGTGTCAAATATCCTTGGGGATCGTAACCGTTTGGATAACCATTTGTGCCATTGAATGAAACCAAAGTCGTCAAGTCTCCATTGGTTGTTATCTTAAACACAGTGCCATTGCCCGTAAATGCTCCAGCGTAATTAGTCCCGCCAAAAACAGTGGTGCCGTAGAAAAGACCGTCGCTTCCAAGAGCCAACCCGAGAGCGGGATCAGCACCGTTGGTGCCATTGAAAAAAAACAATGTGTTCAACACACCATTTGTTGTTATCTCAAAGACAGTGCCGTTGCCGGTGTTTCCAGTAGAATTGGTCTCGCCATAAAAAGTGGTGCCGTAAAAAAGGCCGTCATTTCCAAGTGCCAACCCGCCACTAGGCGAAGCACCATTTGTGCCGCTGAACGAAAACACGGAAGTCAGCGCACCATTGGTTGTGATCTTAAATATCGTGCCGCTGCCAGTCGTTGGCGCGAATTGGATGTAATTGTTTCCACCATACTCTGTAATGCCGTAGAAATTGCCGTCACTTCCTAATGCCAAAGGGCCTCTAGGAAAAGAACCATTTGTTCCTTTGAATGAAAACAACGAAGTGAACACACCATTGGTCGTGATCTTAAATATCGTGCCATTGCCTGTGCTCGCACCAGCATAATTCGTTCCGCCATAAACAGTGGTGCCGTAGAAAAAGCCATCGTTTCCGTTTACCAAACTACCGGGTTCGTAACCATTGGTTCCATTGAAAGAGAATATATTGGTGAATGCGCCAGCCGTCGTGACTCTAAAAACCGCACCGCAATTGTTCGATCCGCCGTAAGATGTTGTGCCATAGAAATCGCCAGCAACTCCTTCGACCAAATTAAATCCCGTTCCTAAAGCATGGACGGCGTTTGTTGGGAATGTGTATAACACCTGCAGCGCAACATCAGCCCGTGCAATCTGGCACAAACCGCAGAACGTCAGCAGCAGAAGCAATGTCACAACTTTGCAACCTAGTTTCATCGCTTCGAGTCTATTTTATTGGAAAGTTTTTGTCTAGCCCTTCTTGCTCCACGACCAATTTTTGTAGGAGTCGAGGTGTTGAGACTTATTTCAAGTTCACTGGAAACTTTTCCAATTTTGGCACGGGGCCTTCGCGCCGGTCGGGTTGAAAATCCGCCGTGAGCCAGTGCAGCGTGAACGTGGTTTTGCCCGCCAGCGCCAGCGTCTCGAGCATTTCCCATTCGGTCACGTCGCAGGCGGCAAAAGTGTGCCGGTAGAAATGCCACGAATCCGGCGAACCGCGCGACGGATTCAACCAAATCTTCAATTTTTTGTGCAACACCGATTGCACGCCGTCCCAGTCGTTGTCGTTGAAGAGCACAAGGCCGGGCACGCGCCGTTCGCGCAATTTCGCCGCCGTGGATTCGTTTTTGACGGTGGCAAATCCATCCAATGAATCTTCTGTCGTATGCAGCAGTAAAAGCGGCGGATTAAATGTGACTTGAATATAAGTCTGGTTGGTCAGCGCCATCACCGCGTCCAGCAGCGACGGACTGGCGTTGGTCAGTTCCGCGCGCGCGCGCTTGAAAAAATAAATTTCATCCGTCGCGCCCGGCATGAAAACGAGCGCTTTCACAACACCGTTGGATTGAAAAGCGTTCAACATCAGCGGCACGCAATTCGTCCGGTTCAATTCCGTCACGTTCGCGCCCAGCGGCATCTGGCTCAACGCGCGTTGCCAGTTGTCGTCGGCGAATGCTGTTGCGCCTGCGGCGATCAGCCAGACGAATGTGATGAAGTTCCATTTGATTTTCATAGCGACAATTGCACGCGGCGTTCCTGAATCTGGCCGTTCCAGCGGTTGAAATAGCCGAACAAACGGTAAAGCTCTTCGAGCCGTGGCAAAAGCATTTTGTGAGCATTTGAATCGGTGGCCGTCCAAACCGTGTCGAGCGATTTCAATTCGTCTGTCAATTTCTCGCGCAATTCGTTGAGTTTTCTTTGGAGCGAATTTAATTTCTCAACCCATTCCTGCGCGCGCTCGAACAACTGGACTTGCAGCAGCGGCGACGTGGCCTTGTTTTTTTCGGCAAGAAAAATGTCTGCGCTGCGGCAGGCGTTCGCAACTTCGGCGAACAAATCCGCAAGGGCAGGGGGGATTTGCTGAATATCCTTTGGCTTCGTTCCGAGTTCCAGTTCGAGCAAATGCAGCAGGCGCGACTTTGGTTCGAGCAGGCAATTGTAGGCGGCGTTCAATTCCGCAAATTGTTTTGCGGCGGCGGATTTTTCTGATTCGCTGGCGGAATGAATTTTGTCGGGATGAACATTTGCGGAAAGCGCGAGGAATTTTTTCTTGAGCGAATCAGGCTCAATCCACGGACGGCGCGGTTCGTTGAACAAGGCGAAGTAATCGGACACGGCGAATTAAAAATTAAAAATTAAAAATGCAAAAAGAAGACCTGACGGAAGTGGCGATTTCAATTTTTCATTTTTCATTTTGAATTTTTAATTGATCACGCGCTGAAACTTTCACCGCAGGAACAGCTTGTCGCGGC
Organism: Verrucomicrobiia bacterium; assembly: GCA_036490295.1. Lineage (GTDB taxonomy): Bacteria > Verrucomicrobiota > Verrucomicrobiia > Limisphaerales > UBA11358 > UBA11358. The sequence continues at coordinate 6,085 of DASXED010000011.1, forward strand.
ATTGGGATTTTTCACCTTGAAGCCGCCGTCCAGCGCGCCGATGTAATCCAGTTCGCTGCCGGTGACGTAAAGCGCGCTCTTCGGGTCAACGACCACGCGCACGCCGCCGCTTTCGACAAGAATGTCGCGGTTCGCCGGGTTGTCCTGCAAATCCATTTTGTGTTGCAGGCCGGAGCAGCCGCCGCCGACCACGGCTACGCGCAACACGCCGTTCGGACGGCCTTGCTTCGTCAGCAGCGACGAAACTTTTTGCGCCGCGTTCGGCGTGAGCTTCACGAGTCGTTCGTCGCCGACGCGGAAATTCTGCGCGGACGCTGGTTTGCTGGCGAGGTTGGCAATCATTTTTGACTGGCAACAATATAAATTAAAAATGCAAAATTAAAAATTAAAAAAGGTCGCAAAGTTTTCACGGTTTTCATTTTGAATTTTGCCTTTTTAATTTTTAATTGTTCCATGAAGCTGATTTCCTGGAGCGTCAACGGCCTGCGCGCCGTGCTGAAGAAAAATTTTCTGGAATTTCTCGGCGCCGAGAAGCGGGACGTTCTTTGCCTTCAAGAAGCCAAATGCACACGCTGGTTTCAACGGCAAGCGGTTTCTGGCCGTTGTCAGCACGTCCGTTTCCAATGATGCGCGAATTCGTCTTGCCTTTGAGCTTCGCGCGGCAATAGAATGTCCCCGTTGGCGGATGCTGGATTGGATGCTGGCCGCGTTTCCACCAGATTGATTTCTTGGTTGAGCGGGTTTATGGTTTTAGCAGCCGAGCTTTGTGCGCCCGCCGTTGTGATTTCGGATGGTGCATTCTACAACAAAATCACCCTACGGATGCAAATTCGAGGTGCAGTGAGAAAAATTAAACATTCTCAAACATCACATAAATCAGTCATAGCGATGTGTTTGGCTGGGTAGCTCAGTCGGTAGAGCAGAGGACTGAAAATCCTTGTGTCGGCGGTTCGATTCCGCCCCCAGCCACCATTTCCAACTGCGTGTGCAGCAATGGTTAAGGTGTTTGGGGAGTCCAAAAGGACACCAAAACGGACACCAATTTTCCCGCTCCGTAACAATTTAGCGTAATCGCGGGTAACTCGCCCGCTGCTCGCTAACGGTTCGGAGTCGGCTTCATTTACCTTGGCGGAGAGGCTCTCTTTTTCTTTCAACACATGGCGATTCATACTTCCATATCATTTCTCCTGCTTAATGCGGGCATCCTTTGTTTGCGCACCGATGGTGGATTGATGGCTTTGTTGACGGCCAATAATGCGGGTGGCCAGACGCTGCGGCGTTTACTGCTTCCAATACTATCCCTTCTGCTATTGGAAAATTGGACTGAATTGGAAGTGGGACGCGCCGGTTGGTTGAGTGCGGGCGCGGCGAAGTCGTTGTTTATGGGGTTGGATGCGCTGATCTTCGGGGGGCTTATCTGGGCAAACGCAGCGCGCTTGCAGCGCGCCGACGCGAAGAGGGAACTCGTTGAAGAAACTCTTCGTGAAAGTCAGGAAACCACCCAAACCAATTGAACTGCGCGAAGCATTGGCGCAATGTGTTTTAACGCCAAATTGAATTCGATTTTCAATAGTTGAAATTTAAGTTGCCGGATTTTCTCGTATATTTGAAACCAATAACTAGCGGAAGTGTTTTAAGCAAACCAGATAAAGCGGCGTTTAGACTGTCCGGCTTTCCTGCTGACAGCGGAGGAACTGGCACTTCTAACGCGGGCGCAGTGGCGCGCCGCCGCGCAAACGCCGGTGCAGATGAAACAATCGCTTGAACTGCTTGACCAAAAGCTCGCCGAATACCGGCAGCAAACCGCGACGTTGCTGAAAAATTTCAACGCCACCGTCAACACGAAAACGAAGGAACTAGAAGATATTCTTGGCGACCAGCGCGACGAGGCGAACGTCACTTTGAAGGATTTGCGCGTTCACACGGCCAAGTTCTGCTACTAACAGTGATGGGATTCCGTATGCGGGTTTGTTTTTATCCGGTAATACCCTTATATGGGATGACATCGGCTGGCGGCATCAATGGAAATGGAACAGTGTTCGCCCTTAACACTGACGGAACTGGTTTTACCAACCTTTACAATTTCAATGGCGATGACGGGGATCATTCACTGTCAGGTTTGATATTGTCAGAAAACACCTTGTATGGAGCGACGTATTTTGGCGGCACGGGTGATGGAAATATCTTTGCGTTGAGTCTTGGCTCAATTCCATTGAACATTCAAACGTCCGGCAGCAACATGGTTTTAACGTGGGGCAATCCAGCATTTTCTTTGCAAGCCGCTCGCACCACAGCCGACATTTACACAAACGTGCCCGGAGCGGCCAGTCCTTACACCAACACCATCACCGGCTCGCAAATGTTTTTCCGGCTGCAAGCGAATTCACCGTAGGCTTTTCTTCAAACCCGTGGCAGCCGAGGCAACGAAGCTCTGATTTATTTTCCACTTTCCACTTCAATCACCGCGCAAATATAATTGGTGATGCAAAGACAATTTCAAAAACTTTGTGTCCGCGCGTCTTTATGGTAAAGAATTGCCGTGATTGACACCGATGCAAAACTCGCTGCGCTGCTGCCCAAACTCCGCGCCGCCCGCTGGCTCGCGCTCGACACCGAGGCGGACAGCTTGCACGCCTATCCCGAAAAAGTCTGCCTGATTCAAATCAGCTTTGCCGGAAGCGACGTGCTCGTTGACCCGCTTGCGCCAATGAATCTCGACCCGCTGTTTGACGCGTTCAACGCCCACGAACTCATCTTTCACGCGGCAGATTACGATTTGCGCCTGCTGGAAAAACATCATCAATTCACGCCGTCCGCGATTTTCGACACGATGCTCGCCGCGCGGCTTTTGGGCGAACTGCAATTCGGCTTGAGTTCGCTCGTCGAAAAATTTCTCGGCGTGAAACTGGACAAAGGTTCGCAGAAAGCCGATTGGGCGCAGCGTCCGCTGACCGAGCGGATGGAAACTTACGCGCGCAACGACACGCATTATCTGAAACCGCTCGCAGATAAATTAAAATCCGAGTTGCAGAAAAAAAACCGGCTTGCCTGGCATCAGGAATCCTGCGCGCGGTTGATTGTGGAATGTTCGCAACCTCAAAGTGTGGATGAAGATTCCATCTGGCGCATCAAGGGCAGTTTTACTTTGAACCGCCCTGCCCTTGCCGTTTTGCGCGAACTTTGGCAATGGCGCGAGACCGAGGCCATCGCCGCAAACCGTCCGCCATATTTTATCCTTTCGCACGAACGGCTCGTGGACATCGCTCCTGCGGCAGCCGCGCACCATTCAATTGAAAACATTTTGCCGCCGCGAATGTCGCCGCGCCGCCGCGACAGTTTGATTGCCGCCGTCAAAGCCGGAACAGCGCTGCCCGCCAGCCGGCATCCTGAAATCATCCGGCACAAGTTTAATCGTCCGAGCGAAGCGGAATTCCGCCGTTTCCGCGAACTGGAAAAAAGCCGCAACGCGCACGCGCATAAACTTGGCATTGACCCGACGCTCATCGCCAGCAAGGCGACGCTCGGCGATTTGTCGCGTGATTGGGACAAACACGCGGCGGAATTGATGAACTGGCAGCGGGAATTGTTACAGGTTAAAGGTTGAAAGTTACAGGTTGAGCTTCGTATGCGGAAAACTTGCAATCTTCAACCTGAAACTTTCAACCATGAAATCATCGCACAACTTCAAACGCGAAACCCTTCAAGTATTCCGTTTCAGGAATCATCGGGATGACGGGATGGTCAGGCGATTGCGAGTAAATTGCAACGCGGCGCAGAATCCGGCGCGTGTCGAACGCGGCGGAAAGCAACGAGTCTTGAAATAATTCGGCGTTGACGTGGTGCGAGCAGCAAAATGTCGCCAGCGTGCCGCCAACTTTCAAAAGTTTTAGCGCGCGCAGATGGATTTCCTTGTAGCCGCGCAGCGCGTCGGGAACTGAAGCGCGGTTGCGCGTGAACGACGGCGGATCGAGGATGATCAAATCAAATCGCGGAATGACGCGCTCGTGCGGTTTGACGGCGGTGTTCGCCTTGAGCCAGTCGAAAACATTCACAGTGTCGAACGAACATTTTTCCGCGAGGTCGTTTGCGATGGCATTTCTTTTTGACGCTTCAATTGCGTCGTCGCTTTGGTCGAGGAAATGGACGTGCGCCGCGCCCGCGCGCGCCGCGTGCAATCCAAAACCACCAAGAAAACTGAAGCAATCCAAAACCTGTGCGCCTTTGGCGAATTGCGAGACGGCCTGATAATTCGCCTGCTGATCCAAATACATTCCGGTTTTGTGGCCGCCGGCCAAATCCGTTTCAAATTTCAAGCCGTTCAAGTTCACGGAAATTGTGCCGTTTTGTTCTCCAAATAAAATGCCGTTGGATTCCTGCAAACCCTCGAATTTTCGCGAGCCGACGTCGCTGCGCTCGACAATTGCGCGCGGCGAAAAGATTTTCTGCAGCACGGCGATGATTTGCGATTTGCGCTTGTCCATGCCGAGCGAAGAAATCTGCACGACCAGCACGTCCTCGTATTTGTCCACGATGAGGCCGCTCAAGAAATCGCTCTCCGCATTGACGACGCGAAATGAGGTCGCATTTGGCAGATGTTTTTGCCGGACGGCAAGCGCGGCGCGGATTCGTTCCTCAAAAAACTTTTCATTCACGTCCACACGTTCCGGCGCGAGGATGCGGACATGGATTTTGGATTTGGAATTGAAGAAGCCGACGCCAAGCAATCGCGTGCGATGATCTTTGACCTGCACCAGTTCGCCGTCGGCGATTGGCGCGGTGACGCGAAGGATTTCGCCGGCGTAAATCCACGGATGACCCGCCACGATGCGGTCGGCTTCGCCCGGTTTTAGCAGGACAGTTGTGAGTGTTTCCATAGTTTGTAGACAGTTTGCGCCGGACAATCCGGCGCAAACATGGATGAAACCAGAAATGCGCCCCGCCGGAAAGCAAAACCAGGCTTCATTTTGTTAAAAATTTTCACTTGCAAGATTCGCGAAACGGGCGGATAAGAGGTTTATGAAAACCAGCGTCCCGATCAGTTCCTTGCTGCATCACAAAGGTTCAGCCGTGTGGCACATCTCGCCGGAGGCCACGGTCTTCGAGGCCATCAAACTCATGGCGGACAAAAACATCGGCGCGCTGCTGGTGATGTCGGGCGACAAGCTGGCGGGCATTTTTACCGAGCGCGATTACACGCGCAAGATCGCCCTCCAGGGAAAATCATCCAAGAGCACCAAGGTGGCGGAAATTCTTTCCAGCAAAATCATTTCCGTCACGCCGCTGGATTCGGTTGAGGACTGCATGAAACTCATGACCGAACACCGCGTGCGGCATCTGCCCGTCGTGGAAAACGGAAAAGTCCTCGGCATCATTTCCATTGGCGACCTCGTGAACTGGATCATCTCGGCGCAAGACGCGACGATTGCGCAAATGGAGCAATACATCGCGGGCGGGTTGTCGGCGTAAAGCGGAAATGGGAAATCGGACGAACCTCGAAATACGCCAAATACACGAAATGATTTTGGACGGACTTGCCGCGCCGAATGACTTGTCTCGCCGAAGTCAGACGAAGGCGGATCGACAGTCCGGCTCGGACCAACCCTGGGCTGATTGATGGAATCCTGTTGGGATTCTTGGAGTCCAACTCAAATTGCACGTTCAACGATTTGTCGCGTTGTGGTGGATGCTATTTTTGATTGTTAATAATCCAAGTGTTTACATCAGGTGGCATATTTGCCCAAGCTGCGGGGGCAGGACATGTTCCGACGAAAAGTATGTCTGATTTATCCATTACCTGCCAGAGATGATCTCTGACTTGAACTGGATTGTATTGGGTGAGAATCAAATAAGACGAACCACCAAGTTTAGCCCACGCGCCTAGACCTTTGATTCTTTGAATCAAGGGTTCGTAGTTCTGACCCGGCTTTGTGAGATCGTATGAAATTATGAGAACTTTTTTCATAAGCACCCTCCAGAGTGTTTGTGAATTGCGTCAGCGATTTTTGTTATTAGCCTAATGCAATCTTCGGCATCTTTCTTTCGGATTGGATTTTCAATCGGTGGATTCTGATTGAGGTCATAGTCTCCTTGATGGGCAATAGTGTGTCGCCGTTTCGTAAAACGACCCAACTCTTCTTTCAGATTATCTTCATTGAGCGATTCTCTTACTGCAACGATGTGAAAAATGTCATCGAATCCCACCAACTGCATACATTCAGTGATATTCTTGACGCCTTGGAAAGATTTGCGTTCAAAGTCTTGCCGAAATGCCTTTTCCACTCTTGAAAGAAGATCGTCTTTTCTCGCGGCTTCAAGCAAATGGTCATCCTTCAAGAATTTTTTAATTTCCGCCGAAAGCGCAGCGGGCAGTTCGCGCGCCTTGTCTATTACAATTATGCGAATCCGTTCGATACAGCAGGTGCGAACATATGCATCAAGGGCAGAGATTGATAAAACTATTACGGCTCGGTGAGCATCTGCGAGATATATTTCAGGCCTAGATTGATTACCATGTGCAGCCTGATGGATTTTAAGTAGATTTTTTGCGCGTTCAATGCAGAGCTTGAATACATCAAATGCACCAACAGTCTGTGGCTGTGTTGATGTCGAAATTGCTGCGGGTGGAAGCGCGACTGGCTTTGTTGGCTTCGTTGCAGAATTTGCTCCAGTAGTTTGCTGTTTTGATTTCATGTCAACCCTCGCAATTTATTCAAGTTTGCATGAATGTGTTCACAACTTCAAATCCTTATCCGTCACTGCGCCTTCCGACGCGCTCGTGACGTGGGCGGCGTATTTCGCCAGCACGCCGCGCGTGTAACGGGGCGCGGGCTTCTTCCACGGCTTGCGGCGGGCGTTCAGTTCTTTGCCGGTGACTTCGAGCGTCAGTTCCCGTTTCTCGGCGTCAATCGTGATGGCGTCGCCGTTCTTCACGAGCGCGAGCGGCCCGCCGGCGTAAGCTTCCGGCGTGATGTGCCCGACGACGAACCCGTGGCTGCCACCGGAAAACCGTCCGTCGGTGATGAGCGCCACGTCCTTGCCAAGTCCCTTGCCCATGATGGCCGACGTGGGCGAAAGCATCTCGCGCATCCCCGGCCCGCCGCGCGGCCCTTCGTAGCGGATGACGATGACGTCGCCCTTCACAATCGTGCCGTCGAGAATCGCAGCCATCGCGGCTTCCTCGGAATTGTAGACGCGCGCGCGTCCGGTGAATCGCAATCCTTCTTTGCCGGAAATTTTTCCGACCGCGCCTTCGGGCGCAAGATTGCCACGAAAGATAACGAGATGGCTGTCTTTTTTAATAGGTTTGTCGAACGGCTGAATAATTGTTTGGTGCGCCGGATACGGTTTCACGTCGCGCAATGTTTCGGCAATCGTCTCGCCGGTGACGGTCAAGGCGTCGCCGTGCAATAATTTTTTGTCGAGCAGGATGCGCATGAGCGGACGGATGCCGCCGATGGCGACGAGTTCGGACATGAGATGTTTTCCGCTTGGTTTCAGATCGGCGAGCACGGGAACGCGTTTGCCGATGTGCGTGAAATCGTCAATGGTCAGCTTCACCTTCGCGGCGTGCGCGATGGCGAGCAGATGCAGCACGGCATTCGTCGAACCGCCGAGTGCGATGACGACGGTGATGGCGTTCTCAAACGCTGGCTTCGTGAGGATGTCGAGCGGCTTGATGCCGCGCCGCAACATTTCCACGACGGCGGCGCCCGCGCGACGGCAATCGTCCATCTTCGCGGGTGAGATCGCGGTTTGCGCGGAACTGTTCGGCAGACTCATGCCGAGCGCTTCGATGGCGGAGGCCATTGTGTTGGCCGTATACATTCCGCCGCACGAACCCGGGCCGGGAATCGCGCATTGCTCGACGGCGAGAAATTCTGCGTCGTTAATTTTTTTGTTCGCGTGCGCGCCGATGGCTTCGAAAACGGAAACCACATCGAGCTTCCGCGTGTCGCCGGTGATGCAGCCGGGCAAAATCGTTCCGCCATAAACGAACACGGCGGGACGGTTGAGCCGCGCGATGGCCATCATCGCGCCGGGCATATTTTTATCGCACCCGCCGATGGCCACAAAGCCGTCCATGCCCGCGCAGCCCACGACGGTTTCAATCGAGTCGGCGATGACTTCGCGCGAAACGAGCGAATACTTCATGCCTTCGCTGCCCATCGAGATGCCGTCGGAAATTGTAATCGTGTTAAAAATAATTGCCTTGCCGCCGGCGGCGTTCGCGCCCTTTTCGGATTCGAGCGCGAGCTTGTCAATATGCATGTTGCACGGCGTGACGTTGCTCCACGTTGAGGCGATGCCGATGATGGGCTTGGCAAAATCCTCCTTCGTGAAGCCGACGGGATAAAGCATGGCGCGCGCGGCGGCGCGTTCATCGCCATCGAGCAAAAGGCTGGAGTGCGGGCGCAAGGAATTGCTGGGTTTGTTCTTTTTCATCTGCGGGAAATATTGCCGGAAAAAACGGTTGGCGGCAAGACTTCGGCTGCCAGCGCAATTTCACACTCAATTCTTGAACTTCACGGCGCAAACCGTTAAGCAATTTCCACTGATGCGAAAATCATTCGTCGTAATCTTTGTGCTTTGCGCATTCGCGCTGCACGCTTTCTGCGCCGACGCGGATTACAAGCAGGTTTTGATTTCCATTACGACCAACGCCATCCGTGTCCGTCTGCCGCTCACCGACGTGACGGGCAAAGTTCGCATGAAAGAAAAATCTTCGGACGGCTTTGGAATTCCTATCGCGCCGTCCAAAACTTCGCTCGGCGAAAAGGATTATCTCGAATGGCAAATAGGCTACGACACGCCGGACGCCAGCGACATCAGCGTTGTTCCGCAAATCAAATTCATCCGCAACGGCGAGACGAAATATGGCCACGAACTTTCCAAAATTATTTTTGAAGCTGTGCGCACTGGAATTCTTTCGACCAACGACCTTGCCCGCGAAATTGAGGCGTTGAAGAAAATTCCGACGGACGAATTTGAAGAAAGCCAGGCCGTTCAAGTTGAAGTTTCAACGAACGCCGCAGCGGACGGATTCCAAAGCGCCGTCCAGCGGTTGCCGCAATTCACTAAATCCACGCCGCACGGCTGGGTGCAAATCCAGCTCAAGCAAAAGCAGCGCGCCGTCGGTTATCAGGCGATGGTTTATGTCTGCCTGCCGATGGCGGAAGTGCTGGCGATGGACGGCTCGCCGCGCAAACCCGGCAGCGCCAGATCCAAAGAGACGGTTTATTACGACTTCACCCGCGCGAACTCCGACCTGCTGCTCGACATCATCCACGCCTTCGGCATCGCCTCGCAACAGCACAACGAGGACATCCGGCAGATTCTTGGAAAAATTTTGGAAACGACGGGCAACTGGCCTCAACGCAAAAATCTTTGACACGAATTCCGCGAATTAACGCGAATTAAAATTCTTTCAGCGAAACAAATCACTGTGCGTGCCGGTGCGTTCAAAGCGGACGTGCGAACCGTTTTCCGCCAGCGTGTAAATCAAAACCCAATCCGGCTCAATGTGGCAGTCGCGGCTGCCGGCAAAATTTCCGCGCAGAGGATGGTCTTTGTATTCCGGCGGCAAAGGCTCGCCGTCAATCAGCAGTTCCAACACGGCCTTGAGCTGCGCCATGTCCTTGCCGCGCTTGACCGCGCGTTTGACATCTTTTTTGAACTGGCTGGTGCGGCTGAACGTCTTCACAAGCCCAGATCGGAGTAGAGTTCCTTTTTGCTGCCAAACCGTTTTACACTTTTTCCTGCCTTGCTGGTGTTGAGCGTGCGCGCCGTCAGCGCGTTCGGAATCCGCACGTCAAAGGGCAGTCCGCGTTGCAGCTTGATCTGCCGGTAAAGCAGATGCACCGTCTCGGAAACGGTGAGTCCCAAATCCGAAAGGATGTTTTCGACCTCGGTTTTCAGGCTCGGCTCGACGCGGGCGCGGATGTTGGCGGTTTTGCTCATGCACTAAATGTAGCCCTATCAGGGCTACATGGCAAGCGGCCTTCTTGGAAAAATTTTGAAAGCAAACTAAACTTACTCGCAAAACCTGCGCAGAATTTTATTTACAAATCCAAAGCGGGAAATGGAAACATCCCGGTCAAGTTCCTTTTGTTCTTCCACTTCAATTTTGTCAACCACTGCTCCATATTTAGCCACGTCTTTGCTTAAATCTGCTTTCCAGCCGTCAACGACTTCCTCAATTTTCGTTAATTGATCTTTGTCCATCCAAATGCCGCCGCATTCGGTGCATTTGTGCAAAATGATTCCGCTCGTGTCGCCATAATTAAAATGCTCCATTCGCATGTCGCCACACGCGGGACAATTCATTTCATCTTTATCGTCTTTTTCGGATGTGAAAATTTCCTTGTCGACTGCGTCCAGCGACGCGATTTCTTCCGGCGTGAAAACTTCGTCGTGATGTTCGACAATTTTTTGAAGCTCGCCGGCGAAAAGCCATTCGCCTTTGCAGCCGGAACAAACTTCGACTTTTTGGCCGTCATATTCGACGGATTGAAGAATAGAATTACATCGCGGACAGTTCATAATTGGTTTTCAAAATTATGCCTTCGCCACCAATTGCCGCAACACAAAAAGGTAAAATGTCGCCACGCTTGTCACGCATAAACCAATCGTCCGCGCGGCTGCGGAATTTCCAAGCCGTCGTCCTTTGCCGTCTTGATCCAAAATTTTATGGCGGCTTCGGCATTTTCAATCGCTTGCTGCCGCGTCGAGCCGTGAGCCATGCAGCCGGGAAGTTCCGGCACGTCCACGACGTAGGCGTCGTCTTCCGTGCTCCACCAGATGATCATTTCGTAGCGGTTTGATTGATTCACACCTTCGCCACCAACTGCCGCAACACAAAAGGCAAAATGCCGCCGTGCTGGTAGTAATCAATTTCAATCGGCGTATCTATGCGGCAGCGGACGGAAACATTTTCAACCGCGCCGTCCTTGCGCGTGATCTTCAGCGTGAGGTCTTGCTGCGGCTTGATGTTCGCGTCGAGGCCGACGATGTCGTAGGTCTCCGTGCCGTCGAGCTTGAGTGTGTGCGCGGTCGTGCCTTCCTTGAATTGCAACGGCAGCACGCCCATGCCGACGAGGTTGCTGCGATGAATGCGCTCGAAGCTTTGCGCGACGACGGCTTTCACGCCGAGCAGGTTCGTGCCTTTCGCCGCCCAATCGCGCGACGAACCGGTGCCGTATTCCTGTCCGGCGAGAATCACGAGCGGAATTTTCGCCGCCTGATATTTTATGGAGGCGTCGTAAATGCTCAACTGCTCGCCGTCCGGCTGAAATTTCGTCACGCCGCCTTCGACACCGGGAACCATCAGGTTTTTGATGCGCACGTTCGCGAACGTTCCACGCGTCATCACGCGGTCATTGCCGCGACGCGAGCCGTAGCTGTTAAAATCCTCCGCGCTCACGCCGTTCTCAATCAAAAATTTTCCAGCGGGCGAACTTTTCTTGATGGAACCGGCGGGCGAAATGTGGTCGGTCGTCACGCTGTCGCCGAAAATGGCGAGCGCGCGGGCATTTTTAATTTCATGAAGTTCACCGGGTTTCATCGAAAAATTTTCAAAGAACGGCGGCTCCTGGATGTAAGTGGATTTTTTGTCCCACTCATAAACATTTCCCGCGCTCGAAGGAATTTCGTTCCACTTCGGATTTTGTCCGGCGAAATCCTTGTATAGTTTGCGGAAAACTTCCGGCTGCAACGCGGCCTGCATCAGGTCACGGACTTCGCGCAACGTCGGCCACAAGTCTTTTAGAAAAACGTCCGCGCCGCTTTTATCTTTGCCGATCGGATCGTGGTTCATGTCAATGTCCACACGGCCCGCGAGCGCAAACGCAACGACGAGCGGCGGCGACATGAGAAAATTCGCCTTGATGTTTTGGTGAACGCGCGCTTCAAAATTTCGGTTGCCGGACAAAACGGACGCGGCGACCAAATTATTTTTCACAATCGCGTCTTCAATCGCCGGATGCAACGGGCCGGAATTGCCGATGCACGTCGTGCAACCATAGCCGACGGTTTGAAAACCAAGCTTGTCGAGATATGGCGCGAGGCCGGTCTTGTTCAGATAATCCGTGACGACGCGGCTACCGGGCGCAAGCGAAGATTTCACCGTGCTATTGACGGTAAGTCCGCGTTCGACGGCCTTTTTCGCGAGCAAACCCGCGGCGAGCATCACGCTCGGATTGCTTGTGTTCGTGCAGCTCGTGATGGCCGCGATCAAAACGGAGCCGTTGCGAACGTCGCCGTCCAGTTGTGGCGCGTTTCCATGAATCGAATCAGGCGTCGGATGTTCGTTGAGCATCTCGCGTTCGCTGCGATGAACATTTCCATTTTCCTGATCGCCGCCACCCGAATGAATTTCGCCGCCTGCCGAGACATGAACGGTGCGCGACAATTCTTCGACCTTCATGCCGAAGCCACTTTCCGTGATGGGTTTTGAAAACGCCGAGATAAAATCGCGTTTCATGTTCGGCAATTCGATTTTGTCCTGCGGCCGTTTTGGCCCGGCGACGCTTGGCACGACGGAATTCAAATCCAGTTCCAGTTCCTGCGAATATTGGATGTCGCCTTTTTTCGGGATGCCCCAAAGTCCCTGCGCCTTGTAATAATTTTCGTAAGTCTTGACCGCCTCGTCGCTGCGACCGGTGGCGCGCAGATAATTCACGCATTCGGCGTCAATCGGAAAAAAGCCCATCGTCGCGCCGTATTCGGGCGCCATGTTCGCGATGGTCGCGCGATCCACGACCGGCAATGCCGTCGCGCCGGGGCCGAAAAATTCCACGAATTTTCCAACGACCTTCGCCTTGCGCAACATTTGCGTGACCGTGAGCGCGAGGTCGGTTGCCGTGACGCCTTCGCGCAACGCGCCGGTCAGATGCACGCCAACGACATCCGGCGTGAGAAAATAAACCGGCTGGCCGAGCATTCCCGCTTCGGCTTCGATGCCGCCGACGCCCCAACCGACGATGCCGAGGCCGTTGATCATCGTCGTATGCGAATCCGTGCCGACGAGCGTGTCGGGATAAAAAATTCCATCCGCGTTGAGAACGCCCTTCGCGAGGTATTCCAGATTCACCTGGTGAACAATTCCAATTCCCGGAGGCACGACCTTGAACGTGTCGAACGCCTGCATTCCCCATTTCAAAAATTGGTAACGCTCGCGGTTGCGCGTGAATTCCAAATCCAGGTTGCGCGCCATGGAATCTGCCGCGCCGGCGAAATCCACCTGCACCGAGTGATCCACCACCAAATCCACCGGCACGAGCGGCTCGATGATTTTTGGATTCTTACCGAGCTTCGCGACCGCGCTGCGCATCGCCGCCAAGTCCACAAGCAATGGCACGCCGGTGAAATCCTGCAACACGATGCGCGCGACCACGAACGGGATTTCCGCCGTGCGCGTTTCGGTCGGTTTCCAGTTCGCGAGTTCCTTGATGTTCGCCTCGGAAACTTTTTTGCCGTCGCAATTGCGCAGGACGGATTCCAAAACAAGGCGAATTGAAACGGGCAGTTTGGAAATCGCGCCGACGCCAGTTTTTTCCAGCGCGGGCAGTGAATAAAAATTTCCCTGTTTCCCGTTGCCGAGATCAAATTTCTGAAATGAGTTGAATAGATTATGTGCGCTCATGTCGTTCCTTAAAACTACATGAAAATGAAGGTGAAGCGCGAGCGTGTCAAGCGAAGCAAGAACGCAACTGGAATTTATTCCGTAACCGGCTCGTGATGCAATAAATCCGCGATGCGGCGCACGAGGCGCGGCAAATCCAGCGGCTTGGTGAAAAAATCGTCCGCCTGCATCGCCACCGTGCGCTTGGTGACTTCGCTCGTGAGCGCGCTCATGAAGATCACCGGGATTTTTTTCGTGGACGGCTGGCGGCGCAGGATTTCGCAGACGGACAGACCGTCGAGGTCGGGCAGCAGAATATCAAGCAGGATCAAATCCGGCTTGAACTGCCGCGCCTGGCTCAACGCCTGCACGCCGTCGTTGGCCACGATGAAATCATAGCCCTGCCCCGCGAGCTTGTATTGCAGCAGCTCGATGAAATCGTTCTCGTCATCCACGAGCAAAATCCGGTTCGCCATGCTGTCAAGTTAGCCGGAAGCGCGCCAACCACAACGACGGTTCGGTGAAAGCTGTGTGACGAATGGGAAACGGATTTAACGCAAAGACGCCAAGGCGCAAAGTATCAAAGGAAACGATCCTGTTGAAATTTCGAGTTGAATGCTTTGCGTCTCCGCGTCTTTGCGCCTTTGCGTTGAAATTTATTTTGCGCTGACTGGCATTTTTACAGAAATCCCGGTTGAAATTGGATTGACAAAAACTCAACCTGCGGTATTACTTTGGGTATGACTTCTACAAAATTAGTGAGCGTCAAAGTGCCGCTGAAAATTTTCCGCGCCATGCCCGGCGCGCACAAAGGCCGCAGCCGGTTTATCATCTCTGCGCTGGAAGAAAAAATCTCGCAGCGACGCGAATCCGAATGGAAACCGACGACCGAGCGCGGACGCCGGATGGCCGCGCTGCTCGAAAAAGGAAAAGCCGAGCGCTATCCGCTTTTGAACGAAGAAGAATTTGAGCGTGAATTGCGCGAACGGCGCGGGAGATTCGCGTGAGGACATTTCTGGACACTGGCGTTTTGCTGTCGGCGTGGAAGCGGGAAACCTTGTCGGCAGCGGCGTTGACCATCATGGCCGGAGATCATCGCGAGTTTTACAGTTCGCAAATGGTGCGGCTCGAATTGCTTCCCAAACCGCGTTTTGAAAGGCGATCCGATGAAGTCCGTTTTTACGAAAATTATTTCTCGGGGACAGCCGCTTCCGAACCATTAAGCGTTGGATTGGGCAACGAAGCTGAAGCCTTGGCCGCACGCTACGGTTTGTCCGCAGCGGATGCGCTGCAAGTCGCCGCTGCAATCCGGCTGGGCGTTGAAGAATTTTACACTTCCGAAAAATCCGGCAAGCCGATGTTCCGCGTGAAAGAATTGAAGGTCATTTCACTGCACTCGCTTTAGCCGGAAATGGTCGCGCGAAAGACGCGAAGCAAATCACAGCATTAAGTTTTCAGTAATGATGAGCGAAAACGACTCGCCATATTGTTTTTGATAAGCAGCCATTTTATTCGATGCGAAATCGAACCAATATCGTTGTTTGGGTTCAGCCTTGCGAATATAATGCCGTTTCTCGAGAGCTTCTCTTTGAAGTAAAACGAGATTTTGCATATACATTTATGCCGCCTCAAAACCAACATTGCCAAACGCATTTTTAATTTGCGCGCGCGACAATTTTATTTGAACTTCGCCAGCACCGCCTTGACCGCCTCGAAGTTCGGCAAATCTTTCGGCGTCGGCGTCTGTTCGCTATATTGCACCACGCCGCTTTTATCAATCACGAACGCCGCGCGCGCCGCCGTGTCGCCCACGCCCGCGAGCATCGGGAACACCACGTCATATTGCTTGATGACGACTTTGTTCAGATCGCTGGCGAGCTTGACCTGGATGTTGTTCGTCTTGGCCCACGCTTCCTGCGCGAACGGGCTGTCCACGCTGATGGCTATGAAGTCCGCGCCGGGAAATTCGCCCAGGCCGTTGGTCACGTCGCACAATTCTGCCGTGCAGACGCTCGTGTAGGCGAGCGGGAAAAACAGTAGCACGGTGTTGGTCTTGCCGAAGTTGTTGCTTAACTTCACGTCCACAAGACCGGTCGCGGCCTTGGATTTAAGAGTGAAATCAGGAGCTTTTGAGCCGACTTTGATTGCCATAATGATTTTGGTTTTGTTTGGTTGTTAAAATTCGCAGGCGAAATTGTAAAATTCATTTCGCGTTTGTCAATCGGTTTGGCCAAACTGAATTCCGGCTGGAATGTTTTCACGAATTTTAATTTTCATGGCAATCGTCGCAATTTCTTCTCCGGCTTTTGGCGCGCAAGAGGAAGTGATCTTGCTGCACGGACTCTGCCGCACGAGCAGTTCGATGGTGAAAATGGAAAACGCGCTGACCGCAGCAGGTTACAAAGTGCAAAATGTGGATTATCCTTCGCGCAGCGCGACAATTGAAAAACTCGCCGATGATGCAATTGGAAAAGCCGTCGGCGATTGCCAGCGAGACGGTGCGACGAAAATTGATCTCGTCACGCATTCGCTCGGCGGAATTTTGGTTCGCAGTTACCTCGCGCGCCACACGATTCCAAATCTTGGCCGCGTGGTCATGCTTGCGCCGCCGAATCAAGGGAGCGAAGTCGTGGATAAACTCGGCTGGCTGTTTCTTTTCAAATGGATCAACGGCCCGGCTGGAAATGAACTCGGCACGGATAAAAATTCCACGCCGAACAAACTCGGTGCGGCGAATTTCCCCGTCGGCATCATCGCCGGCGACCGTTCAATCAATTGGATCAACAGCCTGCTCATTCCCGGCAGCGACGACGGAAAAGTTTCTGTTGAGCGGACCAAACTCGCTGGCATGAGTGACCACATCGTCATTCACACGGCGCATCCGTTCATCATGCAGAACCGCGAAGCAATCCGGCAGACGATTTACTTTTTGCGCAACGGAAAATTCAAATCGTAGCAGCGAACGTCAGTTCGCTCTGTTCAGTTAAAATGAGCCGACTCACGTCGGCTGCTACTTTTACAAAGCCGCCAAAACTTCCTCGGCGTGTTCGTCCGGTTTCACCTGCGGCCAAATCTTTTTGATTCGTCCGTCGCCGCCAATTAAAAACGTCACGCGGTGCGTGCCCATGTATTTCCGGCCCATGAAACTTTTCTCGCCCCAAACGCCGTAAGCCTCGACAATCTTTTTGTCCTCGTCCGCCAGAAGCATGAACGGCAATTTGAATTTTTCCACGAACTTGTCGTGAGACTTCGCGGAATCGGTGCTGACACCTAGAACAATTGCGCCGCGTTTTTTGAATTCGGAAAAATTGTCGCGAAAAGCGCAGGCTTCCTTTGTGCAGCCCGGCGTGTCGTCCTTTGGATAAAAATAGAGGATGACATTTTTGTCCTTGAAATCGGCAAGCGAGATTTTTCCGCCGCCGCTGGCGTTCGCGGAAAATTCCGGCGCCTTGCCGCCTTCCTTCAATTTAAGTTCAATTGCTTTTGCCATAATTTATGGGCCACAGATTTGCACAGATGAAACACAGATAAAATCAAAAAAACTGGCCGGAATTTTTCCCCATTTGTGTTTCATCTGTGTCCATCTGTGGCTCCGTTTTTTGTCGGCAAACTGGCCGGGTGCGCGCCGAGTTGTTTCATCCCGTCCCAAACGTAAAGCAGGCCGGAAACGCCGGTGAAAATTCCCGCGCCGAGAATCCAGATTTTCAACAGGCCGTGGTTGAAATCCCAGCGCAGCAAAATCCACGAAACCGCGAGCATCTGAAAAACCGTCGCCAATTTTCCAACCAAGCGCGGGCGCACGGTGATTTTTCCGACGACGAAATGAATCACAATGGCGCCGATGCCCAAAAGCAAATCGCGTCCGATGATCGTGCCGGTGAGCCAGAGCGGGATTTGCCGGAAATACGGCGCGTTGTCGAAACTCAACGCGACGATGCCCGAAACCAAAAGCAGTTTGTCCGCGAGCGGGTCGAGGATTTTTCCCAGCTCGCTGATCTGGTCGTAGCGTCGCGCGATGTAGCCGTCCACGCCGTCGAGAATCGCGGCGATGGCGAAGGACAACAACGCCGCCAGCCGGTGCGCCTCGTTGCCGGAGCGGACGTAGTAAATCAGTTCGACGACGAAGAACGGAATCAGCAGGATGCGCAGTATGGTGATTTTGTTGGCGGTCGTCATCACGGAAAATTTTGACACAGATTGCGCTGGTTTGCACGAATTTCGGCAGGCCGCGCCGCAAAATGCAAATGTGATTCCAAGCGCGGCCTGATAGCGGCGGCATCGTAATCCTAATCTGTTTTGTCCAACAATTGCGATTAAGATTAGGATCAGGACAAATTCCCCACGGCGATTCACTTTGACGCTGGGTGTTTTCTGGCGTAGCGTTTCCGTCCTATTTTCAAAAATTGTCATGATTGGTCTGATTAAAAAAATCTTCGGCTCGCCCAACGAACGCGAAATCAAGCGGATTTCCGCGCGCGTCGGTGAAATCAACGAGTTCGAGGCCGGATTGCAAAAGATTTCCGACGACGAACTGCGCGCAAAAACTTTTGCGTGGAAGGACGAGCTTTCAAAAATTTCCGACAAGGACGAACTTGCCGCGAAGCTGAATGAAATTTTGCCCGAAGCATTTGCCGTCGTGAAGAACGCCTGCCGCCGTTTGTATGGCCAGGAAATCACAGTGCGCGGCCAGCCGTTGAAATGGGAGATGATTCCGTTCGACGTGCAGCTCATCGGCGGCATGGGATTGCACAACGGCAAGATCGCGGAAATGGCCACGGGCGAAGGCAAGACACTCGTCAGCACGATGCCGGTTTATCTCAACGCGATCACGGGACGCGGCGTCCACGTCGTGACCGTGAACGATTATCTCGCCGCGCGCGACGCGGAATGGATGGGCGCGGTCTATAAATTTCTCGGCCTGACCGTCGGCTGCATTTTGAACAGCCAGCCGCCAAACGTCCGCCGCGAGCAATACGCCTGCGACATCACCTACGGCACAAACGCGGAATTTGGTTTTGATTATCTGCGCGACAACGGCATGGCATCGCGCAAAGAGGAGCAGGTCCAGCGCGGACATTATTTCGCCATCGTGGACGAAGTGGATTCAATCCTGATTGACGAGGCGCGCACGCCGCTGATCATTTCCGGCCCTTCGATGCACACGCACGACGAGCAGTTCGCGCAATGGAAGCCGCTCGTTGATTCGCTCGTCCGCGCGCAGCAGCAATTGTGCAATCGCTTTTTGTCCGAGGCGGAAACCCTGATTAAAAAATTAAATCCGACGGATGGCTCGAACGTCACGAATGCCGACGAACTCGAACGCGAAATCGGATTGCTTCTGTTCCGCGTCAAAACCGGCCAGCCGAAATCCGAAGGCTTGATGAAAGTTCTGGAGAACCCGGAATATCTCAAGCTGATGAATCAGGCGGAATTGTCATTGCATCAAGACCAGAAGAAAGTTGATCTCTATCGCGAGAAGGAAGAATTGCTTTTTGCGATTGACGAAAAAGGCCACGAGGCGGATTTGACCGAAAAAGGCAGAAATTTTGTCAGCCCGAAAGACCCGGACGCATTTGTGCTGCCGGATTTGACGACGCTGTTACACGACATTGATAGTGGCACAGGCGTCTCGCCTGTGAGTTCCGCGTCGGACGAAAAAGAAATTCACGGGCAGGATGCCCGTGCCACCAGCGACGCGCACAAGCGCTTGGAGGCAAAGGCGAAATTGCAGGCGGACTTCGAGGCGAAGGCGCAGAAGATCCACGCGATCTCGCAATTGCTCAAGGCTTATTCACTTTATCAATTGGACGTGGAATATGTCGTGCAGGAAAATAAAGTTCTCATCGTTGACCAGCACACGGGACGATTGATGCCCGGACGACGCTGGAGCGACGGCTTGCATCAGGCAGTCGAGGCGAAAGAAGGCGTCGCGATTGAACGCGAAACGCAGACGCTCGCGACGATCACGATTCAAAATTATTTCCGCCTTTACCAAAAACTCGCCGGCATGACCGGCACGGCGGAAACCGAGGCGGCGGAATTTTTCGACATCTACAAGCTTGGCGTGCTGACGATTCCGACGAACAAGCCGAACATCCGCAAGGACGGAAACGATTCGGTCTATAAAACCCGGCGCGAAAAATTCAACGCAGTCGCCAAGGAAATCAAGGAGCTTCACGCGCAAGGCCGTCCGATTCTCGTCGGCACTGTTTCCGTCGAGACGAGCGAAATGCTTTCGAAAATGTTGAAGCGCGAAGGATTGATTCATTCCGTGCTGAACGCGAAATTTCACCAGCAGGAAGCGGAAATTGTCGCGCGCGCCGGACAGCGCGGTGCAATCACCATCGCCACGAACATGGCCGGGCGAGGCACGGACATCAAACTCGGCGCGGGCGTCGCGGAAGTCGGCGGCTTGCACGTCCTCGGCACGGAACGCCACGAGTCGCGGCGCATTGACCGTCAGTTGCGCGGACGCTGCTCGCGCCAGGGAGATCCGGGTTCGTCGCATTTTTTCATTTCGCTCGAAGACGATTTGATGCGCTTGTTCGGCTCCGACCGGATTGCGAAGATGATGGAAAAAATCGGGTTTGCCGAGGGCGATGAATTGACGCATCCCGCGCTGAATTATTCCATCCAAAGCGCGCAGAAAAAAGTCGAGCAGCATCATTTCCAGCAGCGCAAGCGCACGCTCGAATACGACGACGTGATGAACAAGCAGCGCGAAGTCATCTACGGTTTCCGCAATGAAATCATCCACGGCGAGGACGTCCGCGACCGCCTCATGGACATCATCGAGGAAGTCGTGATCTTGAAAGTGGAGCAGTTCACAACCGCCGACGCCGACACGACCGAATGGAAAATCCGCCAGCTCGCCGACTGGGTAAATCTGAATTTCCCGCTCGGAATGCCGGAAAGCGAAATCCTCAAAGCCGCAGAATCTGGAAAAGAAAAACCAGTTTCCGGTTCGTTATACGATGGTTTGACCGAAGCGCAATTTTCCGTCTGCAATTTTATTTCCGAAAAAATCCGCAACGCCTACGAAATCAAAATCAGTTTCGAGGAGCCGGAAAAACTTGCGACAGTCGAGCGCTACACGATTTTGACCGCGATTGATAAATTGTGGCAGGAGCATCTTTACGAAATGGACAGCCTGCGCCACAGCATCGGCCTGCGCGCACACGGCCAGCGCGACCCGCTCGTCGAATACAAGGCCGAGGCGTTCAAGATTTTTGACGAACTCATGGTCAACGTGAAAACGGAAATCTGCCACAACGTTTTCCGCAGCGCGTCCAGCATGATGGCGTTTGAAAATTTCCTGAAAAACGTCCCGCAACAAACGTTGCACCAGATGCCAAGCGCGTTCGGCGGAACAACCACCGCAAGTTCCGGCGGCGCAAAACCCAGCGACGTCGTGAGCGAAGCCGCAGCCGCAACCGAAGCGCAAGCCAAAGCCAAGCCAATCCGCACCGGCCCGAAAGTCGGCCGCAACGACCCGTGTCCTTGCGGCAGCGGCAAGAAATACAAAAACTGCTGCGGGCGATAATGTAGCGCAGGCGTCCCCGCCTGTGCAGCGAGCGACAGCGCGAGCATTAAACTACGCGTTGCTTCAATTGGCACGCAGGCGGGACGCCTGCGCTACTTTGCGGAAGAATTTACCGTTCAAAATAAAACTTGCAGCATTTCCGCCTTTTGCTAAATTGCAAACGATTTGCAATTAAAATTATGACCGCTTTTTCTCCGGCTTTGCTGCTGACAATTTATTGCGTGCTGGTTTTGCTCGCGTCGCTCGCGGGCGGCTGGGTGCTGCTGGTCATCCGCCCAACGCACACGCGGCTGCAACTGGCCACCAGTTTCGTGGCCGGCCTCATGCTCGGCATCGCGCTGCTGCATTTTTTGCCGGACGCGGCGGAACAATTGCATTCCGTTGACCGGACAGCTTCATGGGTGCTCGGCGGTTTTCTGGCGATGTTTTTTTTGCAGCGCTTTTTCCATTTTCATCACCACGACTCGCCCGAAGGCGATCCCGAAGATTGCGACGCGCACGAACACGTTCACGACCACGAACATCATGCGCACACGCTCGCCGACAAATCAGCACAGCAACTTTCGTGGGTCGGCACGGCGCTCGGCCTGACATTTCACTCGCTGTTCGATGGTCTGGCGTTGGCGGCTTCCGTCGCGGCAGGCGCACAAGGCCACGCGAAACTGGCGGGACTCGGCGTCGCCATGGTTGTGATTCTCCACAAACCGTTCGACGCGCTGGCAATCTCGACCTTGATGACGGCGAGCGGCAGTTCGCGGTTTTCGCGGCATTTGCTGAACGCGCTTTTTTCACTGGTGAGTCCGGCGGGTGCCGTCTTGTTTTATTTTGGCGCAAGCCACTTTGCCGATTCCAACGGCGTCCTGCTCGGCTGCGCGCTGGCGTTCTGCACGGGAACATTTCTTTGCATCGCGAGCGCCGATCTTTTGCCGGAACTGCAATTTCATTCGCACGACCGTTTCAAATTGTCGGTTGCATTGCTGCTGGGATTGTCCGTGGCCGTAATCATCAAGCATTTCGAGGCAACGCCAGTTTGAATGAAATGGCTCATCAGTTTTGATGCGGTGCTGCCCGTTTGGCGGAATGATTTTTGAGCGGTGAAAAATTTCCTTCTTCACAGCCCGCCACAAAACCTTCCGTCACCGTTTTTAGTTCTTCCCAGCGCGCCCGGATTTCCCTGGCCTCGGCGGGCGAGATTTTTTCATTTGCGGTGGCGGTGGCGATGACGTGCAGCAAATCCGCGAATTCCTGCACGATCTGGTTCGTGGCGGGGATCAATTGATGCGGATGCGGCGTGTTCTTCGGGTTTTGGATGAAAAATCCGCCCGCGCGCTGGCAAATCCATTGCACGAGCCGGTGGTCGCCGGTGCTTTTGAGCAGCGCCTCGATGCGGTCGAGCGGATTGCCGATGCCGCTGCCCGCGACGCTCGGCTCGGCCCATTTGTAAATCATCGAGGTCGAGAGATCGAGGTCGGCGGCGATTTCCTTGGGTTTCCTTTTTTCCAAAACCTCGCGCATCAATTCGTGGGATTGCATGGCCTGAAAATGGTCAACCGGCGAAACCTTGGCAAGCGGGAAGCGATTACAAATTTCGGGCGAAATTGTAGATGAAGGAATTATTCGTGGTTGAATCCGCGCGCCGGACGGATAGAATCAGCGCTCCAATGGTTCGGGGCGTAGCGTAGTCCGGCTAGCGCGCTTGCTTGGGGTGCAAGAGGTCGGGAGTTCAAATCTCCCCGCCCCGACCATTTTAAGGAAATTCTGATGGTGCCCCGGGGGGGATTCGAACCCACGACCAATTGATTAAGAGTCAACTGCTCTACCAACTGAGCTACCGAGGCAACCAAAACGGGCGCGCAGTTTCCCACAACATATTCTTTTGTCAACTGCGCGCAAATCCGCAAAACTCCCGCGTGATGGAAAACTTTCGACCGCGCGTCCCGAAAAATTTTGAAGCCGCCCTGCGCCGCTTCGACGAAGAAAATTCCCGCGACCCAAATTTGGAAAATTCCCAACCGCGCGAATTGCTCTACGCGCAACGCCTGACCGGTTGGGTTTTGCGGCTTTGCCCAAACGCGAGCGAAGAATTGAGATTGGCCGCGCGCTGCCAGCACATTTGCCGCTGGGAAATCCCGCGCGTTTCCTATCCGATGACCCGCGCCGGATATTTGAGATGGCGCGCCGACCTGAAAAAATTCCACGCGCAAAAATCCGGCGGGATTTTACACGAAGTCGGCTACGACGAAGAAACCATCCGCCGCGTCCAGGATTTGAATTTGAAAAGGAATTTTCCGAACGATTCCGAAACCCGAATCCTCGAAGACTCGCTCTGCCTCGTCTTTTTGGAATTTCAACTCGCCGACCTCGCCGACAAAACCGCCGAAGACAAAACAATCAACGCCTTGCAAAAAAGCTGGGCCAAAATGACCGAAGCCGCGCGCGCCGAGGCGCTGAAATTAACCTACGGTGAACGCGAAAAAACCTTGCTCCAGCGCGCGCTCAACGGCTAATCAAACTCATGCCGCCAAATTCCAATCCGCCAGACATTCAAATCCCGCTCGTCGTGGATTTGGACGGCACGCTCATCAAAACCGACTTGCTGTGGGAATTTCTCGCGCGGCGGCTGCGGCGGAATCCATTTTCATTGTTTGCAATTCTATTTTGGTGGGCGCGCGGGCGCGCGCTTTTGAAACAAAAACTCGCCGCGCGCGTAAAAATTGACCCGTCCGCGCTGCCTTACAACGAAAAATTGCTCGCGTGGCTGCGCGAACAAAAATCATCCGGGCGAAAAATAATCCTGGCAACGGCCTCTGATTTGCAAATGGCTTTGCCAGTCGCAAATTTCATCGGAATTTTTGACGAAGTTCTCGGCAGCGACGGCAAAACCAATTTGCGCGGCGGAAATAAACTGAAGGCGCTCACCGCAAAGTTCGGCGAGCGCGGATTTGACTACGCCGGAAATTCTTCCGCCGACTTCGCCGTCTGGCGCGGTTCGCGCGAGGCCATTGTTGTCAACGCAAGCCAGGCTGTTTTGAAAGAAGCCGCGCGATGCGCAAAACTTGGCGCGACCTTCAACGACGGTTATTCGCCGTTTGCGATTCTCAAAAGCGTTTTGAACGAACTTTTCATCCGCAGCGGTTATCTCATTGCGATTTTCGCCGGACTTTTGCTGGCGGCGGCATTTCCAAAAAACGGCATCGCTGGTTTTGCGTGGATTGCGCCCGCACTGATCCTGTTCGCCGCGAACGGAAAAAATTCCATGGACGCATTTTGCGCCGGTTACGTCGCCGGAATTTCTTTCTGGCTCGCGTCGCTTTACTGGCTGCTGCTGATTCCCGTCGCGGGTTTTCCAATTCTTGGCTGGATTGCGTTGAGCGCGTTCGTCGCGCTTTATTTTGGAATCTGGACGTGGCTGCTCGCCGGAAAAATCGGCTCTGGCAATTGGGTGCGGCGAAATCTCTGGTCGCTTGCGGGCGCGGCAATCTGGGTTGCGCTGGAAATGATCCGCGCGCGTTTTCTCGGCGGCTTTCCGTGGAATCTGCTCGGCGCGTCGCAATATCAACTCGCGCCGTTGATCCAAATCGCGTCGGCCACGGGCGTTTATGGAATTTCGTTTCTCGTCGTGTGGGCTTCGCTGTCGCTTTTTTCCGCCGGGCGGATGATTTTTGCCAAACCAAATTCCCGCTTCGCGTGGCAGCCCGAAATTTTTCTGCCGCTGTTCGTCGTCGCCGGACTTTTTGCCTGCGGTGAAATAAAATTGACCGGACAAAATCCGCCGTCCTCAACTGTGCGCGTCACTTTAATCCAGCCGAGCGTTCCGCAAAATTTGATTTGGGACGAATCGCAAAACGCAAACCGTTTTCAACAATTGCTCGCGCTTTCGGAAAACGCGCTCACGAACCAAACCGGTTTGCTCGTCTGGCCGGAAGCCGCCGTGCCGGAATTCAACGACGCAAATTATTCAGCCATCACGAACCTGATTCGCGCGCA
Organism: Verrucomicrobiia bacterium; assembly: GCA_036490295.1. Lineage (GTDB taxonomy): Bacteria > Verrucomicrobiota > Verrucomicrobiia > Limisphaerales > UBA11358 > UBA11358. The sequence goes on from DASXED010000011.1 coordinate 31,233, forward strand.
CCACGTCTGGATGATTTTCAACGCCGACGACGTTGTGCCGCGCGCGGGTGCGACGAACGAATCTGACAATGATGTTTTCAATTCCGCGTTTTTATTCGATCCCGACGGCCTTTGCGCGGCGATTTATCACAAGCAAAAACTTGTCATCTTTGGCGAATACATCCCGCTCGTGCGCTGGCTGCCGTTCGTGAAATGGTTCACGCCCATCACCGGCGGTTACGAAGCGGGAAATTTCCCGGCGCAATTTGAATTAAGGGATTTGAAAGTCAAAACATCGCCGCTGATTTGCTTTGAAGATATGTTCCCGCAAACAGCGCGCGGTTCCGTCCAAGGCGGCACGGATTTTCTGGTGAACCTGACGAATGACGGCTGGTTTGGCGACAGCGCGGAACAATGGCAGCACATGGCCGGCGCGGTTTTTCGCGCGGTGGAAAACGGCGTGCCGCTCGTGCGCTGCTGCAACAACGGCGTGACCTGCTGGATTGATGCCGGCGGCCGCGTGCGCGAAATTTTCAAGGACAAAACCGGCGGCGTTTATGGCGCGGGCGCGATGACAATTGAACTGCCGGTGCAAAAAAATCCGGCGACGTTTTACAACCGCCACGGCGACTGGTTTGGATGGAGTTGCGTTGGAATTTTTTCGATTCTTCTTTGCTGCAAAATCGCGCGGACAGTTTGGAAATAAAAGGCCGTCGGATCCATTTACCGTTCCAGCGGATGCCAGGATCATAAAAACTCCAGCAAGGCCGCGCGCGTTTTCTCCGGCGACTCGTGCAGAATTGTCCGCCAGCCGCGCGCGTTTCCGGTCTCGATGTTTTCCGGGCGGTCGTCAATGTAAATCAAATCCGCGCCGCGCCTGCCGGACGTTTTTTCCATCGCCTCGTAAATTTCCGGCTGCGGCTTCATGCTTTTGACTTCGTAGGAAAAAACATAGCCGTCGAAATGCCTGAAGAACGGGAAATTTTGGCGGACGTGGCCGATGGCAATGTCGTTCGTGTTTGAAAAAATGTAAGTCTGGAATCCGCGCCGCCGCAATTCCCCGTGCAGCGCGATCATTTGCGGGATTGGAATGAAAATGTCCGCGAAGTCGCCGGTGAATTCATCCACGTCGCCGGTGAAGCCGGTGATTTGCCGCATCTCGGCGAAAAATTGCTGTCGCGTGAGATGGCCGGATTCAAACCGCGCGAGAACGGGCGAGCTGCCGAGAAAATGTTGCAGGCCGGGAATTTGTTTCGTGCTGCGCGCGGCAATCTTGAGCGCGGCGATTGAATAATCGAAATCCACGAGCACTTTGCCGAGGTCGAAAATGATGGCGGGTTTCATCGGAATTATGAAGCATGAATTATGAATGATGAAGTTTTTGAAGTTGGCGCTGTTTTTATTTCATCATTCATCATTCATAATTCTTCATTCAAATCATTTCCCGGCGCCCTTCGAGCGCGCGGCTCAAAGTCAGTTCATCCGCAAATTCCAGTCCGCTCCCGGCGGGCAGGCCGAAGCCGATGCGGGAAATTTTCAATCCCGTTCGCGCGAGACGCTTTGCGAGGTAATTGCTCGTCGCGTCGCCTTCCACGTCCGTGCCGAGCGCGATGATGATTTCTTTAATTGGTTCGCTTGCCAGACGCTTTTCCAAATCTGAAATTTTCAAATCTTCCGGTTCAACGCCGTCGAGCGGGGAGATTTTTCCGCCGAGGACGTGGAACTTGCCGCGAAACGTGCCGGATTTTTCCACGCTCAAAATGTCCACCGCGCGCTCGACCACGCATACGAGCGACGAATCGCGCCGAGAATCTTCGCAAATGGGGCAGGGGGATTTTTCGGTCAACGCGCCGCAGGTCGTGCAGAACTGGATTTTTTCGCGCGCGAGCAAAATGATGTCGGCCAGTTGTTTCACGATTGCGGAATCCGTCTGAACAAGATGCAAGGCAATTCGTTCAGCAGAACGCGGGCCGACGCCGGGCAGTTTTGCGAGCGCGGCGATGAGTTGCGTGATGGAATCGGGAAGCATAAGACGAATGAAGAATTATGAATGAAGAATGAAGAAATAAAAACAACGGTTCATGCGCGGAAAATTCTTCATTCTGCCTTCTTCATTCTTCATTTTCGGTCACATCCCCGGCAGGCTCAATCCCGCCGTGACTTTGCCCATTTCCGAATTGGAGATTTCCTTCGCTTGGCCGAGCGCCTGATTCGCGGCGGTGAGAATCATGTCTTCGAGCAATTGTGCGTCGGACGGATTGAGCGCCTGCGGATCAATCTTGATCGAGGCAATCGAGCCGTCGCATTTCGCGGTGACTTTGACCGCGCCGCCGCCGCTCGTGGCTTCGACCGTGCGCGCGGCGAGATGCGACTGGACTTCTTCCATTTGCTGCTGCATCCGCGCCGCCTGTTTCATTAGTTTTCCGATGCTGCTCATTTGATTGATAGTTGAGAGTTGATGGTTGGGGTGAAAATTACGAACGGACTTCGATGATCGTGCCTTTGAAAATTTCCAGCGCCTTTTGGATCAGCGGATCGTTCTTGAAAGTTTCCTTGTTGAACGCAACCGGCGCGGATTTTTTCTCGACGACCGGAGCGGGCGCAATTGTTTTGGAAGCAACCGGCGGGGCAGGGGACGCAACCGCCGCAGTTTGAACCGGCGGTTTAATTTTTTCGCCAACCGGCGCCTCGGCCTTGATGAATTTGATTTGGCAATTGGCGTGGCCGAGTTCGGCGAGTTTCGTTTGCAGCAATGTATGGTTGCGCGCGTTGTCCACGAGGCCGAGGTGATCGGCAAATTCAGGATCAAAGCCGATGATCAAAATGTTTTTCTCGAACGAAATCGGATTGGCGTCCAGGAGATAACTGCGTGTGAACTGGCTGATGCGGCCAACGGCCTCGACAAGCTGCGTCCACAAAACTGACAAATCGGCGGAGACAGGCGGCGTTTCGGAAAAATTATAGCCGCTGGCGGGAATCGGCGGATTTTTGATTTGCGGAATTTCGGCTGGCGCTGGCTGGTTCGTCCGTGAATTTACATTTGCGGCTGCGGGAATTGACGCAGGCTGGAAGCCTGCGCCACTATTTGAATTGCCGCCGCGCAATTGGTTCAGTTGCTTCAAAACGGAATCAATTGAAATCGCGCCGCGCGCTTCGATTGCTTTCAGAAGCGCGACTTCAAGGAAAATTTTCTTGGACGCGGCGTCGCGCAGATTCAATTCGGCGTCGGCAAACACTTCGAGAATGCGCGTGAACGATTCCGTGTCGGCCAGCGCGGATTGTTCCTTGAGCGCGGCAATTTCGGCTTCGGAAACTTCGAGGAGGTTCAAATCGCCGCGAGAGATTTGGAAAATCAGCAGGTTGCGGAAATGATTCAGCAAATCGGAAAGCAATCGTCCCAAATCTTTTCCGTTTTGCGCGAGTTCGTTCAATTGCGTGAGCGCGGTTTGGATTTCTCCGGCGAGAACGGCTTTGCTCAAATTCAAAATCTGGCTTTCGGCGGCGAGACCGAACATTGAAAGCACATCGGCTTCCTCGATTTTGTCGCCGCAAAAACTGATGAGTTGATCCAAAGTAGATTCGGCGTCGCGCATTCCGCCGTCCGCGCCGCGCGCGATGGCGTGAAGCGCGGCTTCATCAATTTTTACTTTTTCTTTTTTTGCGATTTCGGCGAGATGTTTTGTGATGAGTGCGGCTGGAATCCGGCGCAGATCAAATCGCTGGCAGCGCGAGAGGATTGTCGGCAGAACTTTTTCCGGGTCGGTCGTCGCGAACATGAATTTGACGTGCGCGGGCGGCTCTTCCAAAGTTTTCAGCAGCGCGTTGAACGCTTCTTTCGTCAACATATGGACTTCGTCAACGATGTAAATTTTGAACTGTGAATTGGCGGGCGCGTATTTGCAGGTTTCGCGAAGTTCGCGGATTTCATCAATGCCGCGATTGCTGGCGGCATCAATTTCAATGACATCAAGCGCGCGGCCTTCGGTGATTTCCTGGACGCGCGAATCGTTGTCGTCGAATTCCACTTTCGGCCCGCCGGTGCAATTCAGGCATTTTGCAAAAATTCTGGCGATGGTGGTTTTTCCAGTTCCGCGCGGGCCGCAAAAAAGATAGGCGTGGGCGATGCGCTTTTGCGCGATGGCGTTGGAGAGCGTCTGTGTGACGTGCTCCTGCCCGACGACATCGGCAAAACGCTGCGGGCGGTATTTGCGGGCGATGACTTGGTAGCTCATGCAAAGGCAAATGAAGAATGAAGAATGAAGAATGAAGAAAAAATATGTTTCAGCGCGCGCATTGGTTTTGTTTCTTCATTCATCATTCTGCCTTCATCATTAAAAAATACCAGGGTGACTGCGGCAGATGCAAAGCAAACTACCGTTGCTGCCTTCCGGCCCTGGCGGGGTTCGTAAGTCCGCAATCCGCAGGCCCTGGCGCGGACAATCTGCCTCAAATTTATTTTTTGTCGAGACAAAGCGCGGCGGCGGCGAGGATCGCGATGTGCGGTTTTTTGCTTTGGACGATTTTCAAACGCTTCAGCGAATTTTGAAAATGGAATTTCGCCTTCAAAATCTCCCACACGCGCGCCTCAAAAAACGGAAACGATTTGCTGACCGAGCCGCCGAGCACGATCATTTCCGGGTCGTAAGCGTAAAGCGCCGCCATGATGACTTCGGCCAAAGGTTCGCCGAATTTCGCCAGCTTTTCCCGCGCGGCGTGGTCGCCGGCGGCTGCGCGCCTGTCCAAAACCGCGCCGTCCTCGCCAAATTCGCGCGTAAAAAACCTGCCGCTGCAATAGTGTTCGAGATTTTTTTCCCTGTAAGTGATCGAGCCGATTTCGCCCGCGCCGCCGTTGCTGCCGGAAAAAAGTTTGCCGCCGATGACCACGCCCGCGCCGAGCCCGGTGCCGATGATCAGGCCGACGAGGTTTTGACAGCCGCGCCCGCGCCCGAATTGCAATTCGCCCAGCGCGAAACATTTGGCGTCGTTGTTGACAAAAACCGGCAGGCGAAAGCGGCGCTCAAGGATTTTTTGCAATGGCACGACTTTCCACGACGGAATGTTGTTGGGCGAATAAACGATGCCATTTTTCACCAAAGTCGGGACGCCGATGCCGATGCCGCGCACGCCGGGCGTCAAAACCGCAGAAATTGTCCGGCAAATTTCGTCAAGGATTCCATTTTCCGTGAGCGAGGAATGTTCATGCGCCTCCAGCTTGACGATTTCGCCGTTCCCGACCAGGCCGGCGCGAACATTCGTGCCGCCAAGGTCAACGCCGATGAGTTTTGGAAATTTCTTTGTAGCCATGTCGCTTGGTTTTCCGTCATTCTGACTTTACGAACCACAAATCACAAGCCCATGAAAAGAATTTTTGCCGCCATCGCCATTTTGATTTCAATTTCCGCGCCGCAGTTTGCGGTGAACGCGGCGGATTTGCCGGACAAAAATTATTTCAGCGTCAAAAATTTCGGCGCGACCGGCGACGGCACGAACCTCGACAGCCCGGCCATCAACAAGGCGATTGATGCCTGCGCGGATTCCGGCGGCGGCACGGTTTATTTTCCGGCGGGAACTTATTTGAGCGGCTCGATCCATCTGAAGAGCAACATCCATCTGCTCATTGACGCGGGCGCGACAATTCTGGGCGCGCCGCAAAATATGAACGCCTACGATTTCACCGAATCGTGGCCGACGAACAATCCGTATCAGGACGGCGGACATTGTTATTTTCACAACAGTTTGATTTGGGGCGAAAATCTCACGAATGTTTTCATCACGGGCAGCGGAATGATCAATGGCGCAGGGCTGATTCGCAGGGACGGAATACTCGATGAAATGTGCGGCTATTCACACACCCGGACGAACCGCACGCGAAGTTACGGAGCGGAAATAAAAGACGGCAACGTCCGCCTCGGCAACAAGGCCATCGCGCTGAAATTGTGCCGCAATGTCCTGATCCGGGACGTGACTATTTTTCACGGCGGCCATTTTGCGATGCTGGTCACGGGTTGCACGGACATGACCGTGGACAACGTGACGATGGACACCGACCGCGACGGCATTGACATTGATTGCTGCCGCAACACGATGGTTTCCAATTGCCGCATCAATTCGCCGAACGACGACGGCCTTTGTCCGAAAAGTTCCTTCGCGCTCGGCACAAATGTCATTACGGAGAACCTGACGATTGTGAATTGCCAGGTGTCCGGTTTCAAGGAAGGCACGCTGCTCGACGGCACGATGATTCCAAGCACGAACGCCACGGGCCGAATCAAATTCGGCACGGAAGCCAGCGGCGGTTTTCGGAATTGCACGGTGGCCAATTGCACGTTCCGCAGTTGTCGCGGCCTCGCGCTCGAGGAAGTGGACGGCGGCATCATGGAAAACATCACCATCAACAACCTCACGATGATGGACGTGTCGCAATATCCGATTTACATCACGACCGGCAACCGCAATCGTGGCGGAGATGTCGCCGCGCCCAGCCGGATGAAAAATATTTTGATCTCAAACGTCATCGCCACGGGAATTGATCCGATGAGCGGAATCCAAATCACCGGATTGCCGGAGCAACCCATCGAAGGCGTGCGGCTGGAAAATATCCGGCTTGAATTCAAGGGCGGCGGCTCCAGGACAAATGCCATGCGCGTGCCGCCGGAATTTGCAAACGTGAGAGAGCGTTATCCAGAACCGAGCCGCGTCGGGATCATGCCCGCCTACGCGCTTTTCGCGCGGCACGTCAAGGATTTGGAACTGGCGAACATCACGACGAGTTTTGTGACAAATGATTTTCGCCCGGCGATTGAATGTTCGGACGTGAGCGGGTTGGAGATTGACAACTTCAAGGCGCAAACCGCCAAAGGCGTCCGCGCGGCCAGATTTGAAAAAGTTTCCCGTCTGGTGATCCGCAACTCGCCCGGAATTAAAAAATGAACGGGCGCTTGTCCTCCGAATCAAGGCAAGGCCGTCTTTTTGAGGACACAATTTTCAAACATCTTTGCCGAATTGCGTCTTGCGGGAATTTTTCGCGCCGTTAGTCTTTGCCGCGAATGACCGACAAACTTGAACTGGGGAAATTTTCCCTCGGTATGGGCGACCGTTTCGCGCATCAGGCCTGGGCGCAATTGCGCGCGTGCATCCTCGCGGCGGAGCAGGGCGCGGACATCACGCCCGTCTGGAACAAATCCAACCGCGAACACACCATCATCGGCTCGCAGCCGGGCAGCGTCCGCGATGCCGCGCAAAAGGCCGTCAGCGAACTCGGCTGGAAAAAATCGTGGCACGTTGACGCCGACCACATCCGCCTTGAAACCGTGGACAAATTCCTGGACTCGTCCGATTTTTTCACCATTGACGTGGCCGATTCCATCGCCAAGGCGGCGACGGGCGAATCCATCATGGCCTTCGTCGAACGACATTCCGAACTCATCGGCAAGATTGAAATCCCGCGCATTTCCCGGCCGTTTGAAATCACGCGCGATGAAGTCGTCCGAGTCGCCGGAAAATATCTTCGCGCCGTGCAGGACGCCGGAAAAATCTACCGGCACATCGCGCAGGCCAAGG
>DASXED010000054.1:0-17486 GCA_036490295.1 Verrucomicrobiia bacterium
GGATTATGCAGTTGACAAACTAATGGGACAAAACTGGTAGGACGGGCAGTCCTCTGCCCGCCGAACGCGTTGGTTTGCAACCGTCGGCGCGCACGGAGTGACGCGCCCTACCCGGAAAGTTTGTTAACTGCATAATTCCACCTTTTTTCAATTCTTCATTGACGCTTCGGCGCGCGATGTTAAAATTTTATTTCGTTTCGGTGAAACAATTTGATTTAAGAACAAAAAAATTATGGCTGTCAAAGTTGCAATCAACGGATTCGGTCGGATCGGTCGCCTCGTCTTTCGCGCGATCGCGGAACAAGGCTTGCTCGGCAAGGATGTCGAAGTCGTCGCGGTCGGCGACATCGTGCCCGCCGACAATCTCGCCTACCTCCTCAAATATGATTCCACTCAGGGTCGCTTCGCCGCCACGGTCGGCTCCAAGAAATCCGCCGCCGACAAGACGGAAGACGATGTTTTGATCGTGAATGGAAAAGAAATCCACGTCGTCAGCGCCAAGACGCCGGCGGAATTGCCGTGGAAAAAATTCGGCGTGGACGTCGTCATCGAATCCACCGGACTTTTCACCGACGCCGACAAGGCGAATCCGAAATCCGCCTACGGCCACATCACGGCGGGCGCGAAAAAAGTCATCATTTCCGCCCCGGCGAAAAACGAGGACATCACGATTGTCATGGGCGTCAACCACGACAAATATGACGCGGCCAAACACACCATTATTTCCAACGCGAGCTGCACGACGAACTGCCTTGCGCCGATCGTCCACGTTTTGCTCAAGGAAGGTTTCGGCATCGAAGAAGGTTTGATGACGACCATCCACAGCTACACCGCCACGCAAAAAACCGTGGACGGTCCGAGCAAAAAAGATTGGAAAGGCGGACGCAGCGCGGCCATCAACATCATTCCCGCCTCGACCGGCGCGGCCAAAGCCACCGCGCTCGTTTGCCCGGAAGTGAAGGGCAAATTGACCGGCATGTCGTTCCGCGTGCCGACGCCGACGGTTTCCGTCGTTGACCTCACGGTGAAGACGGTGAAGGAAACCAGCTACAAGGAAATTTGTGCGGCGATGAAAAAAGCGAGCGAAACCTATCTCAAGGGGATTCTCCAATACACTGACGACGAAGTTGTCAGCAGCGATTTCATCCACGACAAGAACAGTTCTATTTTCGATTCCGGCTCCGGCATCGAACTGAACAAACGCTTCTTCAAGCTCGTGAGCTGGTATGACAACGAATGGGGCTACAGTTGCCGCGTGGCCGACCTGCTGAAATTCATGATTGGCAAAGGGCTGTAAGCGAAATTAAAATTCAAAACGGCGGACTGGAAACAGTCCGCCGTTTTTTGTTTTTGAGAATAAATTTAATTTTGAAGATTATCTAGCTGTTAGGCCGCATGGTCATGGCTTATCTGACTTCGGGTTGAAAACGAAAGCAAAGTCTTGGGCTGAAACACTAATGTCTGCAACTTTTGCAAGACGATTAATCGCATCTTCTAACGTTACGTTCGTGAGGGCGAGCGTGATCTTCGGATTAGCCGCAGCCGTGGCTGGCCCGCTGATCATAAAATTGACTCCTTTGCCATCATGAGCATTCTGCATCGCGGCGATCTGTAGTTGGTGAACCGCTTCTGACAACGTAACGCCATCCAGATTGAACTCCGGCAGCACGATGCTCTTGGCTTTCGTGACAATCGCACGCTCTTGTGGCTGCGCAACTGGTGAGGACGATGTAGCGTCTGCTTGTGCCGACGGAGGCGTGGCGGAACTGCTCGGTGACTTCTTACCACAGCCTGCTATCAAAATAGTGGCTGCCATAATTCCAGTGATGATTGCGTTTTTCATAAAGCGTAATGTGGCCTAACAGGGATTCGACGGCGCATTTTGAAGCCTATTTAATTTCATTTCGGAACGGTATTTTGGACGCAAATGGCTGTCAAACATTTTCAATTCACCTCGCGAGTTTCGTAGCGGCTTTTCGGCAGAAAGCCGCAAACCATTTTAATGCGGCGGTCTGCCGACGCGCCGCTGCTTTCATTTCACCGTCTGCGGCGTTTCCTGAATCACTTTTTTCTTCTCCAGCTTTTCCAGCTTCGGCGCGAGCAACAGACTGCGGTCTCGCATCATTTCCACTATCTCAAGTTTTCTGCCAAAAGGCAGCGCGGCCAGTTGCTTGCGCGTCTCACGTTTTGCATCCAGAATTTTTCCCATCAACTCGCTCATTCGTTGAGATATTTATCGTTGAATTGATTCCATTTGGCAAGCAGGCCATGCCGCTCCAAAATTTGCCGCAGTTTCTTTTCGTCGAGGATTCCGCTTTCCGCAAACTGCGCGGTGCGGATTTTATCCTTTGGCCGCCCGACTTTCAGCGCGATGGCCACCAGATGTTCCGCCGTCATCACGCGGACGGGAACTCCGTTGGCGTCGGTTTGAACGGCCTGTGCCAAGGCTTCTTCATCCAGCGCGTCGCCGGGCGGCAAAAACTGCACCAGCCAGCCTTCAATCAAAATACATTCTTTTTCAGGCAGGTAGCCGCGACTTTGGAGATAACGGTAAATCGGCTCCAGCGAAACCAGGGAACTTCCGGGAACATTTCCCAGCGCGACAAAAACATCAATGTCAAACGTCGAGGTCGGCTCCAGATAAAACGTCGCGCCAATCGCCCCGCCAATCGCATAACGGCTGATAACGCCGTCGGCCTGCATTTGATTGATGACTTGCAGAGTGGCTTTCATGTCCGAGAAAATTACTTCATCGTCTGCGGAATTTCCTGAATCACTTTTTTCTTCTCCAGCTTCTCCAGCTTTGGCGCGCGAGGACGATGTCTCCATCGCTCAAGTCTGCCTCAACTTTTCTGATCCGTCCAAATTTCCCTGCGCCGTTTCGATCAATTCGCGGATTCGCCGCGCATCCGTTTTTCTGTGGCCGTGACTTGCCAGCGGGTCGCTGCCGCCGCTCGATTCGATCAAAATGTCCGCCCAGATGATTCCCGTTTTGATGTGAACCGACGCGACTTTGGTGATGCTGATGCTGATTTCATCCTTGCTGAACCATGAGCGCTTGCGCCGGACGACCGCCTTGTCCGTCACCTCGATGATGGTTGGAAAAAGAAAATTGCCGCGCGTCCAGCGGCTCGCCTTGAAAAATTCCGAAGCCATGGGGACACTATGATTCAAAAGGGCGGTTTAAGCAATATGCAAGAAGTTGGCGAAAAATTCTCCATTTTCTTGCAGGAGAAACCGGCAGGCCCGTTCGACGCAGGGCATGACGCGAATTTTGGGAACTCAAAATGAGGTTGAAAAGCCAGTTTAGTCCGCGCTCAACCTGGCAATCCAAAATGGATAAAAGCTAAAATCCCTTCACACATCGAAAGCCATAGCCGTTGACGGCGTCGGTCGGAGAATCGAAGTTGCGAAAGGCGCATCGCGCGAAGTAGGCGTTGTTGAGCCAATCGCCGCCGCGCAACACGCGGTAGGTTCCTGTTCCCGGCCCATGAGGATCACTGCCGCCCGCATAAGGCGTCCCATGCCAATCCCAGCACCATTCAAAAACATTCCCCGCCATGTCGCATAATCCATAACCATTCGGTGCAAATGATCCCACCGGGCTTGTGGCGGGTGAGATTCCGCCTGCGCTTCCAATTGAGTTGTAGCCGCTCGGTCCCAAATCGTAATTGGTGGCGGTGTCTCCAAAGTAATTGGCATTGGTTTCGGAAATCGTGTCGCCCCACGGAAACCGTTGGCCGCTCAACCCGCCCCGCGCGGCTTTCTCCCACTCTGCTTCCGTCGGCAACCGGTAGCCATTGACCGTCCAATTGACAAAAACATTCGTCGTCTCGCCATTGGTATAGGCCTGCGTGAATCCCGCATCTGCGTAATACGCCGGCGTCAATCCCGCCTGCTGCGAGCGCGCATTGCACCACTTCACCGCGTCATACCAATCCACCGTCTGCACCGGCTGATTCGTCGCCTTGCCCGCGCCGGCATGGACAAAGCCATACCCGTGGCTCGTGCCGAAGGAATAAACCGTCTGCCATTGACTGTAGCCCACCAGATTCGTGTCCATGTAAAATCCCGACACCGTTGCGATGATGGGAACGGCGTCCATCTCGTCATCCAGCGTGTCTCCCATGATGAACGCACCCGCAGGAATGAACGCCATGCCCGCCGGGACGGCAGGCGCGGACAAACGGAAGAACATGGCGGGCGATGTGTTGGCGACGGCAACGGCGGCCACCGGAACGGCGTCGTTGACCGTCATCCAGTTGGGCGAGGACAGATTGGTGGCGCTTTGCAGAACGGAATTAGTGACCGAAGCGGGCCAATAAAGAACAGTTTGATTGCCCGCAAGCGCAACGCCCAAATTGGTCACTTGCGCCGGCGCGGGACGAACGCCGGCAAGCAACGCCAGCATGATGAACAGAAAGTGCAGTCTGGTTTTCATAATCACGTTTTGTTTTCCCTGCTTCGACAATGAAGCATGATACTGGTTTTACGCCCCGACCAATGAAAATGCAAATTGAAAGTGGCGTCATCCGCCTGCGCTCCAGCCGCACGGACTGCCTTATTTCAAGAAATCACGCTGAAGCTGTTGCATCAATTCATCAACGGCCAGCATCAATTCGCCGCGACACTCCGCGTTGTTTTCATGGCCGGACAAATCAATTGGCGCGATCATCGCCTGCGCGTAACACTTCGTCATGGCCAGCCGTTTGTCATTTTGTCCAAGCTGGCGGAGCAGGCCGCGCACTTTTTCCGCCTGACTTCTGGTGCGCGCAATCGCCTTCAACGCTGCGCCCGCGTCAAGTTTCCCGGATTGAACGCGCTTCAACAAACCGCATTCAAACGTCCGGCAGCGCTTTGGCCGGTCGGCGTAAATCCCGCAGAATTTTCCATCGAAACACGCGCACGGCTGCGCGAACGCCAGTTTCCCCCGCCCTTTTTTCTCCAGCGACAATCCAAGACCAGCCAGACGTTCTGGGTCATCGCCCTTTTGCAACTCCGCGTCGCGGAACAGCGTGCTGTCGCAGCACAGGCCGCAGTTCGGACAGAGTTGTTCGATGCCATTCATGCCGTCAATTGTAACAGCCGATGTCAACCGGCTCAAACTTTGGGGCGAAATAATCAAAGGCGGGCGCGATGCACGTCCGGCGATTTTTCTTTGCGCTTTCGCGCCTTTGCGTGAAATTCTCCGCGTGCAAAAACTTGGCAAAAATCTTGGCGGCTATCTCGGCGAGACGATTGACATCCGTGCCGTGCTGCGCGACGTTGAAACTGCGGCGCGGAAAAATAATTGGCGCCCGGAAATTTTCTTTGAGATTGGCGGAATCAAATTGCTCGCGCTGCATCGCAAACCACCCTCAACTCTCCACTCTCAACCATCAACTCGCATTTACATCAGCGCCGGCATTCATGGCGATGAACCGGCCGGGCCGCTGGCCGCGCTGAAATTGTTGGAGCAAGATCATTGGCCGGAGAACGCGGAGATTTTTCTGCTGCCGTGCCTGAATCCAATCGGCTTCACGCTGAACACGCGCGAAAATTCCGAGCGCACGGACTTGAACCGCGATTATCGCAATTCCAAATCCGCCGAGATTCGCGCGCACATCACCTGGCTGGAACGGCAATCGAAATTTGATCTGTATCTTTGCCTGCACGAAGACTGGGAGTCGCATGGATTTTATCTCTACGAACAAAATCCAGATTCAAAAATTTCGCTCGCGGAAAAAATGATCGAAGCCGTCCAGAAAGTTTGCCCGATTGATTTATCTGAAACCATTGAAGGTCGCCCGGCGAAAAACGGTATTGTGCGCCCGAACATTTTGCCGCACGAACGTCCCGACTGGCCGGAAGCGTTTTATCTCATCACGCACAAATCACGGCAAGGTTACACGCTCGAAGCGCCGTCGGATTTTCTGCTGCAAACGCGCGTCCGTGCGCTCGTCGCGGCTGTGAACGTGGCGCTCAAATCGTTGGCGTAGCCGCGTCTCGGTAGAGCGCGGCAAATCTGTTTTACAATTTTGCGGCGGTCTGCCGACGCGCCGCTACGAATAATTTTCCATCCCCGCGCACGAGCAAACGGGATTGCGGTCGCCGAAGACATTGTCCACGCGGCTGACATGCGGCCAGAATTTGTAGTCGTGCAAACTCTTCGCCGGGAACGCGGCTTGTTCGCGGCCGTAAGGATAATTCCAATTGTCGCTGGCGATTTGATCCGCCGTGTGCGGGGCGTTCTTGAGCAGATTATTTTTTGCGTCGGCAGAACCGTTTTCAATGGCGGTCATTTCCGCGTGGATGGAAATCATCGCGTCGCAGAAACGGTCGAGCTCGTGTTTCGATTCGCTTTCGGTCGGCTCGACCATGAGCGTGCCGGCGACGGGCCACGAAAGCGTCGGCGCGTGAAAGCCGTAATCCATCAGCCGTTTCGCCACGTCCTCGGCGGTGGTGGCGTGGAACGCGCGCAGATCCAGAATGCACTCGTGCGCGACGAGGCCGTTACTGCGATAAAGCGTCGGGAAATATTTTTCCAGACGCGCGGCGATGTAATTTGCGTTGAGGATGGCGAACTTCGTCGCCTCGGTCAGTCCGTCCGCGCCCATCATCGCGATATACATCCACGAGATCGTGAGGATGCTCGCGCTGCCCCACGGCGCGGCGGCGACCGCGCCGATGGGATTTTCGCCGCCGAGATTGATGACGTTGTGTCCGGGCAGAAATTCAACTAGATGTTCCGCCACGCCAATCGGCCCGACGCCGGGTCCGCCGCCGCCGTGCGGAATGCAAAAAGTCTTGTGCAAGTTCAAATGGCAGACATCCGCGCCAATGAAGCCGGGCGAAGTCAAACCAACTTGCGCGTTCATGTTCGCGCCGTCCATATAGACCTGTCCGCCGTTCGCGTGAATGATTTCGCAAATCTCGCGGATGGTTTCCTCGAACACGCCGTGCGTGCTCGGATAGGTGATCATCAGGCAGGACAGATCATTTTTGTGCGCCTCGGCTTTGGATTTCAAATCAGCGACATCAATGTTTCCAGATGAGTCACATACGACGGATACGACGCGCATTCCTGCCATCACCGCGCTCGCCGGATTTGTTCCATGAGCTGATGTCGGGATCAGGCACACCGTCCTATTGGACTCATTACGCGATTCGTGATATGCGCGGATGACGAGCAGCCCGGCGTATTCGCCCTGCGAACCGGCGTTGGGCTGCAACGAAATTCCCGCGAAGCCGGTGATTTCCGCGAGCCAGTCTTCAAGCTGCTGAAATAAAATTTGATAACCGCGCGTCTGCTTGACCGGCGCGAACGGATGGATCTTAGCGAACTCCGGCCACGATACGGGAAACATTTCCGCCGCCGCGTTCAGTTTCATCGTGCAGGAACCGAGCGGAATCATCGAGGCCGTGAGCGACAGGTCGCGCGATTCGAGCCGCTTGATATAGCGGAGCATCTCGGTCTCGGAGTGGTAGCGATTGAAGACGGCGTGCTGGAGAAATGGCGAAGTTCGTCGAAATGTTTCTGGTATTTCACGATCAATTTCCTTCGCCAATTCTTCAATCGAAGGAACGACGCCAAGTTGCGGATACGCGTCCACAACACATTGCAAAATTTCTTTAACGTCCTTTTCGGTTGTTGTTTCGTCCAAAGAAATGTTCAGCCATTCGTGGCTGTGCGGTCCCAAATTTATTCCACGCTTTTGCGCAGCATTCGCAACCGCATGACCATCGCCGAAAGCATGAACTGAAATTGTGTCGAAAAATTCTGCATCAACCAGCGGATGCCCAAGTTTTTTCAGTCCAGCAGCAAGCAACTTCGTCAAATAATGAACTCGCTGCGCAATTTTCTTCAAACCTTCCGGCCCATGATAACACGCATAGAGCGAAGCCATGTTCGCGAGCAACGCCTGCGCGGTGCAGATGTTGCTCGTGGCTTTCTCGCGGCGGATGTGTTGTTCGCGCGTGCCGAGCGCGAGGCGCAACGCGGGTTTGCCGCGCGAATCTTTGGAGACGCCGACGATGCGTCCGGGCATCTGGCGCTTGAATTCATCGCGCGTGGCGAAGAAGGCGGCGTGCGGTCCGCCGTAACCGAGCGGCACGCCGAAACGTTGCGCGCTGCCGACGGCGATGTCCGCGCCAAATTCGCCGGGCGGCTTGATGAGCGTGAGCGCCAGCAAATCCGTGGCGACAGTGATAATTGCGCCAACGGCGTGCGCTTTTTCCGCGAAGCCGGAATAATCGTGAATCGCGCCGAACGTGTCGGGATATTGCACGAGCGCGCCAAAAACTTTTTTGCTGAACGAAAAGTTTTCCGCGCTGCCGATGACGGTTTCAATTCCCAAAGCGTGCGCACGGCTGCGGACGACTTCGATGGTTTGCGGATGGCATGTTTCGGAGATGAAAAAAGTGGGACGGGCATCCTGCCCGTCTGACAGGCTGGAAGCCTGTCCCACTTCTTTGAGCCGATGCGACATGGTCATCGCTTCGGCGGCGGCGGTGGCTTCGTCGAGCATCGAGGCGTTGGCAAGGTCGAGGCCGGTGAGTTCGCTGGCCATAGTCTGAAAATTCAGGAGCGCTTCGAGACGGCCTTGGGAAATTTCGGCCTGATACGGCGTGTATTGCGTATACCAGCCGGGATTTTCAAGCACGTTGCGCTGGATGACCGGCGGCGTGATCGTATCGTAATAGCCCATGCCGATGAATGAGCGGAAAACTTTATTTTCTCCGGCGATTTTTTTGAGTTCGGCAAGCGCGTCAAATTCGCTGTGCGCGGCGGGAAGATTCAATTTGTGGCCGAGCCGGATTTTTTTTGGAACGGCGGCGTCAATCAGTTCGTCCAGGTTTTTGAAGCCGAGTTGCGCGAGCATTTCGCGCGCGTCAGCGGCGTCCGGGCCGATGTGGCGGCGGACAAATTGGTCGGGATGCGCGAGCGGGTTGCGCTGCGGGTTCGGGTCGTTGATTTCAGTTGCTGCCATCCGTGAAAATTACGGTTCGGCGGCGGCAAATCAAGGATGGATTTGAGACGGAACTTGCGGTTACGAGCAAATCGGATAACGGAAAAAGTTAGGCGGCATAACTCGAAAATATAGACCTAATATAAAAACAATAAAAACTGCCGCAAAAAGTCTTATGCTTGACGGCTCCGGCACAGCCGCAATCTGTCCTTCATAAAAAAACGGATCGTAAGTAACATGGACATCCCATTGTCCAGCCATCAAGCTATTAATTTGAGATGCCGTCAAATTCCACGACCCCTCAAAATCATAAGCCGGGCCGCCGCCGGGATACGTCGCCAGAACGGATGCCGGAAATTGAAGTATCTGCATTTCTAAACCAGCAGTGCCAACTTTTTGAAAAATCGCACATGAAGTCGGGACAGTGTCGTCCAAATAAATGGCGGCGGAAAACACACCGTCAGACAACGTTGCCAAACTATCTGGAACTCCGGCCCCGTGCGGTGTGCCAGCTTCAAAATTGATGTCAAAATTCACAAGCCCTTGTGAAAATGTGACAGTTTGTGATAGTAGCCCGAGAACCAGAATGATGACAATCTTCATTTAACGTATTATCCGTTGCTCACGCGATGCCGCCTAACGTAGAAAGCTGAACCACCGCCGACTCGTTGACGTGAACCGCGACAGCGGAACCGCAAGCGCCAACGGCGGTTGGCTCCGGCGAGAAACTGTGTGAAAATTCATTTTTGAACCATCGAATCCGCCTGCTCACTTCGTCAAAATGCGTCATATAAAAATCTGGTCGTTACCGAATTTCGCCTCGACACTTTTCACACAGCCTCGCGCGATGTTAGGCGGCGATGTCTGCAGTGCTTTGGTAGGAACCACAGCACTAGTCCGGCGACAGCGAGCAGCATGACACCAGGCTCTGGAACCGCAGTAAATCTCAAATTATCAATTTCTAAAAAATCACTATTGGGTCCTCTTACGGCAATAAGCAAATGGTCAAACGTCGTCGAGGACTGAAAACCGTAGAAGAGAAGCGGAGACAAGGAATCTGAAGTAGTCGTTCGTGTCGGCACTGTCAAAGTATCAATAACGCTGTCTAACGAATAAAAGGTCAAAATGATATTTTCAGAAGGCCATGTCCGCATCTCGAACCCCAACTGGAATGTCGGACTCGGAAAATAAATATTCAGGTCTGAAAACCCGGATGCAATATTCTGAATGATCGTCTGTTCACTTGGGCCAAATTCTCGAATCGGGCTAGGGTCGAATGCGACATCAGGACCTTGACCATTTTGAAGTATCAATCTCACACCAGCCACGTTGGTTGGTTCGGTAACGGGATTTAGGCCAGCAAAAGTAATCAAGGTTGCGGTTGGATTGAATTCATTTGGGTTATTCAGACTCGTAATAACTCCTTGCCCTTCCACACGCCCTGAAATATAGGTAGCAACAAAATAAAAGAGCAAGATGGTCTTCATTAAAAGACGCTTCTGCTGAATGATTTTCATAGTATCTAACGATTCATGTTTACGCCGTGTGTTGCATAGTCCGCCTAACAAATTATTAGACCGCACAAATGCGGTGCTATTTTTCTCATGATTTTGACCCTAATTCAGTCTTTCCATTTTGTCGAGAACAATTTATGACTGGCAAAGGCAAAAATATGGAATCGGCAAACACCGCACTTCATGCGGAAGCGGGAGCTTGGCGTATGCGTCCGCTGGACAATTAAAATTCACTGCCCCGCGTAAAACGCATCCACTTTGACCGAGACATCCTTGTAGCCGATGTCCGTTTCGTAAATGATTTTGAACTGCTCGACGGCTTCCTCTTTTTTGCCCATGTCTTCCAGCACGCAGCCGAGGTTGTAAATCAAATCCTTTTTCTCGTCGTCGAAGCCGACTTTTTCCTTGATGGCGTTTTGCAGCGTGCGCGCGGCGAGGTCGAACATCTTGCGCCGGGCAAAGCATTGCGCGAGCAGGCTCATGGCCGCGAGGCGCTTGTGCGGGTTGCCCTGCGCCTTCTGAAGTTCCTGGATCGCCTCGCTGAATTTTCCCGCCTGAAAATATAGCTGTCCCATTTCAAACCGGATCATCAAGTCCGTCGGATACCGCTCGACGCGCTTCTGGCATTCGGCCAGTTGAAAATCCAGTTTCTCCGCCTGGATTTTGGCCGCCTGCGCGTCGCGATCCGGCGCGAAGGGGTTGAGCTGCTCGATCTGATGATCAAACCGGCGAACAATTGTTTCCGCCATCGCGCGCTCAAGCGACGGGTCGTTGCCCATCTCGGAATTTTTAATGCGGTCGTAAAGCGCGAGCGCCTGCTCGAACTGCTTTTTCTGCGTGTAAAGTTCCGCGAGCGAGCGCACGAGCTTCAAATTGTTCGGCTCGGTTTGCAGCCGCGCCTCGTATTCGCCGATGAGCCGCGCGGTGGTGTCCTCGGTTTTGACGACGCGTTTTTCCTGTTCGAGCGAAATGGATTCCTGTTTGTTTTTCAAAATGTCGCGGAAGGAACCTTTGCCGCCTTCGAGCGCGTTATAGCCGCCTTCGTCAAGTGTTTTGCGCGCGGACAGGTTTTTCAGCGCCTGGTTCAGCTCGCCGTCCTGGGGATTCTCGCGCAGCAAATCCATCAGGATTTTTTCGCCGCGATTGTTTTCCCCCTGGCTGACATCGCCCGCCGCCGCCAGCGCCTCGGCAAAGGCAATCGCCAGGTTCCGGTCCTTCGGCGAATGTTTCGTGAGCGTTTCGTAGGACAAAACGGCGGTGTGCGGCAATTCCAGCGCGGTCGCCGCGTCCACGACAATGCGGTGCGCGGCGGAATTTTCCGGGTCGCCGTTCAAAATCTGCTCGGCGATGGCCATGGCCCCTGCGGGATTTTTGCCCAGCACCATCTTGGCCTTGGCGACCTGCGGCGAAGAGCTTGCGCCGCTCATCATTTTTTTGAAAAAGCCGCCGCCGCCGCCCGCCTTTTTGAACTGCGCCGCGCGCAACGCCTTGCGGCACTCGAAAAACGCCGGCTCCTTTTCGAGCACCTGGTTGAACAGCGCGATGGCGTAGTCGAGATTGTCCCGCTGCGCCGCCTCGCTGGCTTTCGTGAACAGCATTCGCGCGTCGCGCGAGATTTCATTGATTTTTTTTTCGGCCATAAATTTCGTTGCTGAAATAAAACTGCCTCACGCCGGGAAAAAAATCAATCACGTTGAAGCCTAGCCGCATTGCGCCTTTTGCCGCAGCGCATGATCCACGAGAACCAGCGCCGTCATCGCCTCGACCATCGGCACCGCGCGCGGCAACACGCACGGGTCGTGACGGCCACGGCCTTTGAGAGTCGTATTTTCAAATTTTTCCGAAACCGTATTTTGCTCGTGCATGACCGTCGCAACCGGCTTGAACGCGACGCGGAAGAAAATGGTTTCGCCGTTCGAGATGCCGCCTTGAATTCCGCCCGAACGGTTTGTCGTCGTGAAAACTTTTTTATTTTTCGCGCGGAATAAATCATTGTGTTCGCGTCCCGTCAGAAGAATTCCGCCAAATCCAGAGCCGATTTCAAACGCCTTCGACGCGGGCAGACTTAACATCGCCTTGGCCAAATCCGCTTCGAGCTTGTCGAAAACCGGCTCACCCCAGCCTGCCGGAACGCCGCGCGCAATGCCTTCGACAATGCCGCCGACGGTATTTCCTTCGCGCCGCATTTTTTCGATGAGACGAATCATTTTCTCCGCCGCCGATTTGTCGGGACAGCGGACGATGTTCGATTCGACTTCTGAAAATTTCACCTTGTCAGGATTTATTTCCGCCGAAATTTTCTGGACTTGTTTGACGTAAGCCAGAGTTTCCACGCCAAATTTTTCACGCAGGATTTTCTTCGCAACCGCGCCAGCTGCAACGCGGCCAACCGTTTCGCGCGCGCTCGCGCGACCGCCACCCGCCCACGCGCGAATGCCGTATTTGGCGAAATAGGTGAAATCCGCGTGCGACGGACGGAATTTCGTCTTCATCTCCGAATACGCTTCGGGCCGCGCGTCCTCGTTTTTTACCCAAAGACAAATCGGCGTGCCGAGCGTTTTGCCGCCGAACGTGCCGGAAAGGATTTGCACCGTGTCCGATTCCTTGCGCGGCGTGACGATTTTGGATTGGCCGGGACGACGACGATCTAAATCCGGCTGGATGTCGGCCTCGCTCAATTTCAATCGCGGCGGGCAGCCGTCCACGACGACGCCAACGCCACCGCCGTGCGATTCGCCCCACGTCGTGATGCGGAACAGTTGTCCAAAGCTGCTTGCCATGTTTTTTATTGTAGGAGCCGAGGTGACGAGGCTCAAATTAAAAATAGAGACTTCTCACGTCGTCTCCTACAATCCGCTTGAAACTTCAGCCTTGTAACTTGAAACTCCGGCTGAATGAATCGCATTGAAAAACGCTTCGCGCAATTGAAGCGCGACGGTAAAAAAGGTTTTATCGTCTATATCGGCGCGGGCGACCCGAATCTGGAAGCCACGCGCGAACTGGCTCTGGCCTTCGATAAATCCGGCGTGGACATTTTGGAACTCGGCGTGCCGTTCAGTGATCCGCTTGCCGACGGCTTGGTCAATCAACTTGCGGCGCAACGCGGTTTGGAATCAGGAACAACGCCGCCGAAACTTTTGGAAACGATTATTGCAATCCGCAAGCAATCGCAAATTCCAATCGTTCTCTACATTTATTTCAACCTGATTCACAAAGTCGGCATGGAAAAATTTATCGCCGGCGCGGCGCGAGCGGGCGTGGATGGTTTGCTCGTCTTGGATTTGCCGCCGGAAGAATCGGAAAATTACGAAACGCTCATGCGCAAAAATAATTTGTGCCACATTTATCTCGTCGCGCCGACGACGCCGGAAGAGCGCATGGAATTTATCGTGAAGCGCGGCAGTGGATTTATTTATTACATCTCGCGCGAAGGCGTGACGGGAATGCAAACCAAAGTCGCGTCGAATCTCGCGTCGCAGGTTGCTAAAATCCGCGCGCACACGAAATTGCCGATTGCCGTCGGCTTCGGCATTTCCAATCCTGAACAGGCAAAACTCGTCGCGCAAAATGCGGACGCCGTCGTCGTCGGAAGCGCCGTGGTGAATCAAATCGCCGAACACGGCCAATCGCCGCAATTGGTGGAGCGCGTGGGCGAATTTATCAAGTCCATGACGCAAGCGTTGGAGTCGTTGGAATAAAAAGTGGCTGAAACACAATTAAACACCGTGTAGGTAATTTACGTTACAAGACTGTCAAAGCTCTTTTGCATAATCTTTTTCGACAAAGCAGCCCAAATTAAACCTTATGAAAAAAACTCTATTATTGTCAGCCGGAATTGCGGCGTTATTAGCGCAGGTCGCTTCCGCACAAACTGTAACAAACCTGATTAATTCATGGGAAAATTCTACCGAGGGTTGGGGGTCTGAAGGCACATGGAGCAGCGGCGGTTTCAGCACCACGACCGGAGTAACTCAGGGAACTTATAGTTGGATTTTAACGGATTCAGCAGCGCCGGATTATTCTGCTGCGCTCGGTGGGACGGCCAGCACATCTCTTACTTATGATCTTGCTTACTCCACAGCAATTGAAGTGGATGTTTTGGCTGGTAGCAGCTTCGGCTATCAGCAGTGGGATCTTACCCTCAATAATTCAGTATTTGGTTATCAATCTGCAGACGGTTACAGTTTCCCGGAAAGTCCATCGCTTGGCTCGGAATCAACTTTGACATTTACCGTCTCACCAACTTACTTGGCTGATCTGATCGCCAATCCGACTTCGACTACGTCAATCAATTTTCAAATTGGTGGCAGTGCTGCAGGAACAATGGAAATAGACAATCTTCGGATTATAGATACTTTTCCAGTTCCAGAACCTTCAACTCTTGCTCTGGCCGGTTTGAGTGCAGCCGGAATGCTGGCAATCCGCCGCCGGAAAGCGTAATTAAAATTATTTCTCTTCAAACCGACCCCAGTGAAAGCCGTGGTCGGTTTTTTATTTCCGTAATGGAAATTGAAAACAAATTTTGCTTTCGTCATTCCATCCGTGTTGAATTGACGAAATGAAAACTAAATCTGACATCAAAAATCGTTTCGTCATCATCATGGCCGGCGGGCGCGGCGAACCTTTGACCGGCCGTTTGATTTCTGATAGATTTCAGCCATGAGCAAGCAAGTGACAGTCGAAGTGCCGGAATACGCCGCCGAAATGTTTGGCGGCGACGACGCGCGCTTCAGCCGCGAGATGTTCGAGGCCGCCGTCGTGCAATGGTATGACGAAGGCCGCATCTCGTCGGGCAAGGGCGCGGAAATGCTCGGCCTGTCGCGTGCGGAATTTCTTGATTTGCTGTTTCGCCACAAAGTTTCGCCTTTTCAATACACGCCGGAAGAACTTGCCGCAGAATTGAAAAGTGCCTGAATCCTGGGTCATCAACGCTTCGCCCGTCATCCTGCTGGCAAAAGTGGGATTGATTCAGCACGTTCCGCGATTGGTTGAAACTTTGGTTGTTCCACAACCGGTCGTGGCGGAAATTTTAAGTTTTCGAGACAAAGATGTGGCGGCAATCTGGCTGGAAGAACCGGGAAAGAAATTTATTCAACCGGCTGTTGAGGAATTGAAGCTGTTGTCAACATCGGGAATTGGTTCGGGTGAACGTGCGGTCATTTCATTTGCAAAGGTGCATTCTGGATTTGTTGCCGTGTTGGATGATCTCGAAGCGCGAACGATTGCTCTTCGCCTTGGAATCAAAACGCTTGGAACTGTCGGCGTTGTTTTGCGATTGAAGAAAGCCGGATTGATTTCCGAAGCGAAACTGCATTTGCAACAAATCCGAAAAATCGGCGGCTACATGAGCGATGAATTATTTCACGAAGCCTTGCGACAAGTTGGAGAAAAATTATGAAACTTAAACCCGACACTAAAAACCGTTTCGTCATCATCATGGCCGGTGGGCGCGGCGAGCGATTCTGGCCGTTGAGCCGCGAGAAGATGCCCAAGCAATTGCTCGCACTGCTCGGCAAAAAATCGTTTTTGCAGGAAGCCGTCGAGCGCGTGCTGCCGATTGTTCCGGCGAAAAATATTTTTGTCATCACCAACGAGGCGCAACTGCCGGAAGTGCGGAAACAATTGCCAAAAATTCCAAAAGGAAATCTGGTCGCCGAACCAATTGGCCGCGACACCTGCGCCGCCGTCACGCTGGGCGCGGCACTCGTCGGCGCACGTTCGACGACTGGTGTGATGGCGGTTTTGCCGGCGGATCATGTCATTCCCGACGCGAAGAAATTCCAGCAGGTTTTGTCAGACGCATTTGACGTGGCCGCGCAGGGACAGGCGATTGTGACGATTGGCATCAAGCCGACGGAACCGGCGACGGGTTATGGTTACATTCACACGGGAACGGAACTGCCGACGCCGCCGGGCGCGAAAAAAACGAAGACGGTTTTTTTCAAGGCGGAAAAATTTGTCGAGAAACCGAATTACGAAACCGCGCTGGATTACGTCAACAGCGGGCAATATCGCTGGAACGCGGGGATGTTCGTCTGGAGTTTCATCACGGTCACGAACGGGCTGGAGAAGCATCAGCCGGAGATGTTCGCCGCGTGCCAGCGCTGGTTCAAGGTCGCGAACAATCCGGCAAAGCTCGCGAAAGTCCTGGCGAAGGAATATCCGGCGATCAAAAAAGTCTCGATTGATTACGCGCTGATGGAGCACGCGCAAAATGTCATCGTGGCCGACGGCGCGTTTGAATGGGACGATCTCGGCGCGTGGAACGCGCTGTCGCGTCATCTCAAGGCCGACGCGGAAGGCAATTGCGCCGTGGCGGATTTCATCCACGTGGACGCGGCGCGGAACATCATCTACGACGCGCGGACGAAAAACCGCACGCCGATCGCGGTGGTCGGTCTGCGCGATTCGATTCTGGTGCAGACGGACGACGCGGTTTTGCTCGCGCACAAAAGTCAGGCGCAGAAAGTGAAGGAATTGGTCAGGAAACTGGGCGAAGATGCGCGGTTGAAGAAATTGGTTTAACCATAGATTACGCAGATGAATGAAAATTCCTTTCGAAGGTGAGTCTAAAATTTTGCCGACAAATCTGCCGGAGCAGTTCAAGCAAGAATTTTTGCAAGATAAGTCGCCGCGCTATATCTGGGTCGCTTTGCCCCAACCAATTCGTCAAATCGGCCATGAATTTTTATTCATTGTAATTCCAGTAAAACTGACGCCTGAACTTGTATTGGAACAATGTGGAAGCGGTGTTCTCTGTCAGACAGAAGCAGAAGCAAAAGAAAGTATGGAGCTTCTTTCGCTACAAGCAAAAGAACATATAGTCGTTGCTCAAGCTGCTGGTTTTGGAATCGTGGGAAAAATAACAAAATCTCGCAGCTTTATTAGAGAAATATCTGTGCGCTATCGTGATGGAAAAGGTGGCAAAAAAGAATGGGGGGCATTTGAGCGTGAAATCGATAAAGCCACCGGCGAAGTTACCGTGTTGCGTCGTCAGAATGCAGCGGATGAAACAGAAGCAAAA
>DASXED010000130.1:0-9232 GCA_036490295.1 Verrucomicrobiia bacterium
CTTCCATATCCAGACAAAAGAGCCGCAACAACAGCCGGAATTTGCGCCCAGAAAGGCGCGACCGGCGAAAACACAAGTTTGCCCTTGTCATCATTGGATTTATACAGTTTTCTCATGGGCTTAACTAGTCTTGAACCTAAATTTAATCACCAAATTACAACTTCTCCGGCCTCGACATCAAATCCGCGATGCGCGAAAGCAATCTTCCCGCCGCGCCGCCGTCCAGCACGCGATGGTCGAAGCTCAACGTCAGGTTCGCCTCCATCACCGGCACGAATTGTTTTTTCGCCTCGTCCCAGTTCGGCACGCGCCGTCCCGCGCCCATGCCCAGCACGAGCGTCTGCTCCGGCAGCGGAATCGGCGTCGCCCAGATCAGCCCGAACGTGCCGTAATTCGTCACCGTCGCGATCGAGCCGCCCGTCGCGTCCGCCGGCAACTTGCGCTGGCGCGCGAGTTCCACCAGTTCGTTGTAGCGCACGACGAGTTCCGATAAAGATTTTTTGTCCGCGCCGCGCAGCACGGGAACGAGCACGCCGTCCTCGGCCTCGACCGCAAAACCGACGTCAATGGAACTCGGATGAACAATCTTGTTTCCGACGAGCCGTCCG
Organism: Verrucomicrobiia bacterium; assembly: GCA_036490295.1. Lineage (GTDB taxonomy): Bacteria > Verrucomicrobiota > Verrucomicrobiia > Limisphaerales > UBA11358 > UBA11358. Next base: position 609 of record DASXED010000130.1, read on the forward strand.
GCGGGCGCGGAATTTTCCGCTAGCGCGATCGCCAGCGCACGCAACGCGTAAAGCGCCGGACCGGGTTTTGGATTTGAATTTTTCCGGTGCGCGAGAACGGCATCGAGCGCCACCGGCAGACCAACCGTCGCAAGCGGTCGCGTCCAACTGCGGCGCATCGCGTCGGCCACGGCCACGCGCATCGAAGACGCGCCGCTCATTTTGTGTTTGTCGAGACTGGCGATGTATTTCTCGAAATCCTCGACGGTCACGCGCCCCGCCGCGCCGCTGCCCGCAACACCCGCAAGATCTGCGGCGTGCAAACCAAGTTCGTCCATGCGTGCCTTGAGTCGCGGCGAAAGATAACTCGCGCCTGCGGCGTTCGCCGGCACTGGCAATCCGCGCACGGTCGGTTGCACGCGCCCGCTGCGGCGATTGGAATCTGATTTTGAAAGTTGTTCTGTTTCGGAAATTTTTGCCGGAGCAATGTCGAGTCCCAAACGCGCGGCTTCTTCTTTCGTCGCCTCAATCTGGCCGAGTATTGCGCCGACGGCGTAGCTTTCATTTAATTGCGCGGTAAATTTCTCAATCTTCCCTTTGCACGGCGACGCGACGGTCATCGTGGCCTTGTCCGTCTCGACTTCGATGATGTCCTGATCGGCCTCGACGTTGTCGCCGGCCTTGACGAGAAAATTGATGATGTTCGCCTCGGCGATGGACTCGCCAAGCTGCGGCATAATGATGGGAATTTTCATAAAAAATAAACCACCAAGACACCAAGACACCAAGTTAAGAAGCCTGTTGTTTTTCTTGGTGACTTGGTGACTTGGTGGTTAAAAATCATAGAACGATTCTTTTGATGCCGTCTTTGATTTTCGGCACGTTGAAGTTAATTAGCAAACCCAACCGTTTATTCGTCAGTTTCAGATAGGTCAAAAGTTGTGCTTCAAAAAGCGGAATCATTGTTTCGACTGCTTTCAATTCAATTACCAGTTTATCTTCAACTAAAAGGTCAATTCGCAATCCCGCGTCCAAAAGAAATCCATCATAAGCAATTGGAAAGGCAACTTGGGTCTGAAATTTCAAATTGCGTTTGTTTAATTCGTGCGCCAGACAAATTTCATAAACAGATTCCAATAATCCTGCGCCGAGAGTCGAATGAACTTTGAACGTAGCATCCACAACTTCTTTGGCAATGCGATCTGTCTCCGATGAGACAGCCAAAAAGTTTTCCCCAAATCTTGGTGTCTTGGTGTCTTGGTGGTTAGAAATCATGTTCTCAAAAGTTTTCTCGCGGCTGTCGCCACGGCGCGCGCGGTCGGACGATGCGCCGTCCACAAATTTGGGTGATACGGAACGGGTGTGTCCTTGGCGTTGAGCCGTTGCGGCGGCGCGTCGAGCAATCCGTAGCCTTCGCTCGCGACGCGCGCGATGATTTCCGCGGTGACGCCGCCCCACGGCCACGATTCGCCGACGCAAAGCAGTTTTCCCGTGCGCGAAACGCTGGCCATGACGGTGTCGGTGTCGAGCGGTTTGACGGAACGCAAATCAACGATTTCAATTTCCCAGCCTTCGGCGGAAAGTTCCGTCGCGGCTTCGAGCGCTTCATGAACCATTGCGCTGTAAGTGACAATTGTCAGGTCGCGGCCTTCGCGGGCGATTCGCGCCTTTCCAATTGGCAACGCTTCGCTCGGCAACTTTTCGGCCTTGAGATGGCGGTAAAGAAATTTGTGCTCGCAAAAAATCACCGGGTCATCGAGCGCGACGGCTTCGAGCAACATGGAGTAAGCGTCCTCGACCGTCGCGGGCGTCAGCACGATGAGGCCGGGATAATGCGCGTAAATAGTCTCAATGCACTGGCTGTGAAACGGCCCGCCGCCGGACGTGCCGCCGAACGGAAGTCGCACAACAATCGGGCACGGAACATTTGTGCGCCAGAAAAGTGTCGCGGCTTGGTTGACGATTTGATTGAAGCCGACGGTTGAAAAATCTGCGAACTGCATTTCGATAATTGGCCGCAATCCCTCAATCGCCGCACCGACGGCCAGGCCGATCATTGCGTCTTCGGAAATCGGGGAATCCAAAACGCGGCCGGGAAATTCCTTTGCCAGATTTTTCGTGGCCTTGAACGCGCCGCCGAACGCGCCGACATCCTGCCCGTAAATGAAAACGCGCGGGTCGTCGCGCAACGCCTGCGCCTGCGCTTCGCGGATGGCGTCAATGTAGGTGAGGCTCATGGGAAAAAGGCAGAATGAAGAATGAAGAATGAAGAAACGAAAATAAAAAGCGCGCGGCTCGCCGATTTTGGTTCTTCATTCTTCATTTTTAATTCTTCATTCATGGTTCTTCGTGCGTTTCGTCGAGATGTTCCGAAGAAATCGCCGACCAATTTTCCGCGAACGGATCGGGCGCGGGTTCGCGCTGGACTTGCGCGACTGCTTCTTCGATTTCGCGAACTATTTCGCCGCGCCAAGTTGCAAGTGTCGCGGTGTCCGTCCATTTTTGGCGCAGCAAAAATTCCTCCGCAATTTTCAGGCAATCGTTTCCGAGCGGAGAATTTTTTAATTTCGGGTCAACGTAACTGGAATCGTCATGTTCGCCGTGACCGCAAAGCCGCAGCAATTTGGCGACGACGACTTGCGGGCCGCCCCCTGCCCTTGCTTTGGCAACGGCGTTACCGACGATTTTCAAACACGCGGACAAATCGGTGCCATCAACGGAATGTGATTCGACGCCGTAGCCAATTGCCTTGTCCGCAAGATTTTCACAGGCAAATTGCAGCGAAGTCGGCGTCGAGTAGGCGTATTGGTTGTCGGCGACAATTAAAACGAGCGGCAATTTTTCCACGGCGGCTTGATTCAAAGCTTCGTGAAACGAGCCGGTGGAAGTCGCGCCGTCGCCGATACACGCCGCGCCGACAGTTCCAGAAATTTTCTTGAAACGGCGCGCGAACAAGACGCCGTTCACGACGGAAATCATCGCGCCAAGATGCGAAATCATCGGCAGATAACCTTCCTGCGGTTTGCCGCGATGAACATTGCCATCGCGCCCGCGCATCGGGCCGAGTGACGAACCCATGTAAGTTCGCACGGCATCCAAAACCGTTTCACCAAAAGCCAACCGTCCTGCCGCATCGCGGATGAGCGGCGCAAACACGTCGGTTTTTTTCAGCGAAACACCGATGGACGCGCTCAACGCTTCCTGCCCGCGTCCGAGAAAAACCCCGCCGTGGATTTTTCCGGCTCGCCAGAGCGCGGCGAACTTGTCGTCGAGCACCCGCGCGAGCAGCATGAAGCGATACGCGGCGAGCGTTGTGTCGCGCGCAATCAGGGTTTCACCCGCCGGGTTGGCGTCGAGCACCGTTTGCAGCATGGCGGAATTTTATCGCCGAGACCGCGCGCCAGCAATGTTTCTTTCGGCGCGGAATTTTTATGCAAAAAATCCGGTTGGCCAATTGGAAAAAATCGTGTTTAATGGGCGGCGCACGAACGGGAATCAAAAAGCAAATTGAAGTTGTCCGTTATGAGTCAATCGGCCATGCGAATTTTACTGGTGGGAAACGACCCGCAATTGTCGGGGATGCTGTCCCCTGTCTTGCAGGCGGACAACATCGCGCCCTGTTTCGCGCACAGCGCGGGCGAGGCGCTGCGGTTTCTTCACGACTGGCCGGTGGACCTTGTCCTGCTCGACTTCAGGCACATGGAGCTGCTGCGCGAATTGAGGAACGACGCGGCCACGCAATCCATCCCCGTCATCGTGCTGAGCGATTCCGACAGCCTGCCGGAAAAACTCCGCGCGTTTGAACTGGGCGCGAGCGATTGCGTGAGCAAATCGTTTGACGCGGAGGAATTGCGCGCGCGGCTGCGCGTCGCGCTGCAAACGAAGCGGCGGTTTGAAGAACTGGCGCAGCGCCAGCGGGAATTGACGGAGGCGCGCCTCGCCGCCGAATCGGGCGCGCGCGCCAAGTCGGATTTTCTCGCGGCGATGAGCCACGAAATCCGCACGCCGATGAACGGCGTCATCGCCATGGTCGGCCTGCTGCTGGAGACGCAGTTGACCGCCGAGCAGCGCGGTTATCTGGAAACGATCCACACGAGCAGCGAATCGCTGCTGACGATCATCAACGACATCCTTGATTTTTCAAAAATCGAGGCGGGCAAAATGGAACTGGACTTGCGCCCGTTTGACTTGCGCACGCGCATCGAGGAAACGCTTGACCTGCTGTCCGCCAAGGCCGCCGAAAAAAACCTCGATCTCGTCTATCAAATGGACGAGGGCATTCCCACGATTGTCGAGGGCGATTCGCTGCGGCTGCGCCAGGTGCTGGTGAACCTTTTGGGCAACGCCATGAAGTTCACCGAAAAGGGCGCTGTTTTCACCCACGTCAAACTGCTGGCGGCGCAACCGGTGGAAGCTTCAAACCGTTCGATTCTGCACCTGCATTTTTCCGTGCGCGACTCGGGCATCGGCATCAAGCCGGATGACCTGGCGCGGTTGTTCAAGCCGTTCATGCAGGCCGACGTTTCGACCGCGCGACACTACGGCGGCACGGGACTGGGACTGGCCATCAGCAAACGGCTCGTCGAGATGATGGGCGGCAAAATGTGGGCTGAAAGCGTCGCGGGCGAAGGCTCGACGTTTCATTTCACATTGAATGTCCAGGCCGAAACGCAGGCCGCGCGCGACATCCGCCAGCCAAAACTTGCCGACTTGAAAATTTTAATCGTGGACGATGACGCGACCGTCCGCCAGACGCTGGCCGAACAAACGACGAAATGGGGGATGGTTCCGCGCGGCGCGGAAAGCGCGCAACAGGCGCTCGACTGGCTTCGTGGCGGCGAGATGTTTGACATGGCCGTTCTCGATTTGAAAATGCCCGGCATGAACGGCAGCGCGCTGGCTGCGGAAATCCACAAGCTGCCCGGCGCGACGATGATGCCGCTGGTCATGCTCACGCCGCCGGGTGTGCGTTCCGATGCGTCGAGCATCGCGCACATCACCTTCGCGCACACCGTCGCCAAACCTGTCAAGCCCTTGCAATTATGCGCCACGCTCGAACGCGCCTTGTTCAGCCCGAAAAAAGCCGAGGCGCCCGCGCCGCCGCCGAAGCCCGACCAGTTGCTCGCCGAGCGCCTGCCGTTGCGGATTCTTTTGTGCGAGGACAATTCCATCAACCAGAAAGTCGCCGCGCGCATTTTGCAGCAGATCGGTTACAAGACCGACATCGCCGACAACGGGCGCAAAGGATTGGAAGCGCTCGACCGCCAGCCTTACGATCTGGTTTTCATGGATTTGATGATGCCGGAAATGGACGGGCTGGAGGCCACGCGCACCATCCGCGAACGGCAGAAAAACAGCGCGGCGCATCCGAATTATTCCGGGCGCATTCTCATCATCGCCATGACCGCGCACGCGATGGTGGCCGACCGCGAGCGCTGCCTCGCCGCCGGAATGGATGATTATCTGCCCAAGCCGATCCGCCCGAAAGAAGTGCGCGACGCCATCGAACGCTGGGGTTCAAAAACAAGCGCGGCTGAAGAAACAAAATCCGCGCCCGCGCCCGCGCCGAAAATTGAAACGCCAGCGGTCGTCGAGGAACCGCCGGTGGAAATGGCGCGGATCAATGATTTGACCGGCGGCGATCCGGCGAGCACACGCGAGCTGCTGGAATTGTTTTTCAAGCAGACCGCGCAGCAGTTGCAACAAATCGAGGAAGCCGTGCGCACCAACAACACGCATAATCTCGCCCATGTGGCGCACAGTTGCAAAGGCGCGAGCGCCACGCTCGGCATGACGCGGCTGGCGCCGCTGCTGCTCCAATTGGAGAAGCAGGGCAAGGCCGGCGTGCTCGATGGCGCCGAAAAAATTTCCGCCGCCGCCGCGCTTGAATTCAAAAACATCCAGAATTTTCTGGCGTCGCAGCCGGGACTGGCCGCAACTCCGGTCGCAGCAACAGCATGATCCATGAAAAAAATCCTCATCATTGAAGACAACCAGATCGTCGCAAACGTCTATCGGAACAAACTCGCGGTGGAAGGCTACCTGGCCGAGATCGCGACCGAGGGTGAGACCGGGCTGAAAATCATGCGGACGTTCAAGCCCGATGTCATCGTGCTTGATCTCATGCTGCCCCAGATGACCGGCGTGGATGTCATCAGGCAAATCCGCAGCGAAACGGAATTTGCCAAGGTTCCCATCATCGTTTTTTCCAATACTTACCTGACCAATTTGATCCAGGAAGCGTGGAAGGCCGGCGCGACCAAATGCCTTTCCAAGGCCAACTGCTCGCCGACGGAAGTTCTCGACGTGGTGCGGCACACCATCGGCGAAAGCGGCGCACTGCCCCATCAGTCGCATCCGTCCGCGATTGCGCCCGCGCCAAAATCCGCCGCGCCAGCCGCCGGAGTTGACGACGCGTTTCAAGCCGAACTGCGAAAGGCCTTCATTGACGGCCTGCCCGCCACGCTTTCCATACTGCGAACCGGTTTGCAAAGCCTCATCAAGGCCGACAGCGAGATTTTGCAGCTCAAGCAGATTTACGAACTTCACCGCCGCCTGCACGCGCTTGCCGGCAACGCGGGCATTGCCGGGCTGGTTCAAATCGCCCAGATGTCCGCCGCGCTCGAAGCCCTGCTCCGGGATCTTTACGAGAAACCGAAAAACATCAACGCCTCCACCCTCCGCACCGTCGCCACGGCGGTAGATTTTCTCGGCTTCCTGTTTGAACACGGCACGTCGCAGGAAAAACAAGGGATGCCCGACGCCAACATTCTGGTCGTGGACGACGAACCCATTTCGCGCCGCGCCGTCGTCTATGCCCTGGACAAGGCGCAACTCAAGTCCGTCAACGTCGAAGACCCGAACGCCGCGTTCAAGCTGCTGGAAGAAACTATTTTCGACCTTATTTTCCTCGACGTGGATATGCCCGGCATGACCGGCTACGAACTCTGCACCAAGCTGCGCGCCCTGCCGCAGTATAAAAAGACACCCGTGGTTTTCGTCACCGCCTTGAGCGACTTCGACAACCGCACCAGTTCCATGATGGCTGGCGGCAACGACTTCATCGCCAAGCCGTTTCTCTTCATCGAACTCACCGTCAAGGCGCTCATCCACGTCCTGCGCGCCAAGTTGCGGCCGCCGAAATGACACCATAACCGTCCGGCGGACTTTTCCGGCCGCGCTCGATTTGGCGGGCAGGCGTCGGGGTGACGCATGAGAGTTTTGAACATTCACGCCTCCGCGTTGTCAATTTTTCAAGGGAAAGGATTGTTTTGTCTGTCTTATGAATTTTTTTTCAAAACTGCTGTCTGTGATTTTTGCCGCAGTGCTGGGCGCGGCGGCGGTGATCGTGTTTGTTCATTTCACCCCGTGGAACAGGGAAACCGGCCCGGCCATCGCGGTTGAAACCACGCCTGTCAACCGCAGCGCCAATCCCGTCACCAGTTACGCGTCCGTCATCAAAAAAGCCGCGCCGAGCGTCGTCAACATTTACTCCACGCGCACGGTGACGGTCCGCCCGGTGCAGAATCCATTTCAAAACAATCCGCTTTACCAGCAGTTCCAGCAATTTTTCGGCGATAATTCCGGTCAAGGCGACGACCGTCCCCGCCAGCGCAAAGCCGAAAGCCTCGGCTCCGGCGTGATCATTTCATCGGACGGTTACATTCTCACCGCGAACCACGTCGTGCAGGGCGCGAGCGACATTCAAGTCGCCATTGCCGATGGCAAAAAGGAATTTACGGCGAAAATTGTCGGAACCGACCCGCCGACGGACGTGGCCGTTCTGAAAATTGACGCGAAGGATTTGCCCGCCGTCACGCTCGGCGACAGCGATCAATTGGAAGTCGGCGACGTGCTGCTCGCCATCGGCAACCCCTTTGGCATCGGCCAGACCGTGACGATGGGCATTGTGAGCGCGACGGGTCGCGGTGGATTGGGCATCAACGCATACGAAGATTTCATCCAGACGGACGCGGCCATCAACCCCGGCAATTCCGGCGGCGCGCTCGTGGACGCCGAGGGACGGCTTGTCGGAATCAACACCGCCATCGCCGGCAACAGCGGCGGCAATGAAGGCATCGGTTTCGCCGTGCCGATTAACATGGCGCGCCAGGTCATGGAACGCCTCATCAGCGGCGGCAAGGTCACGCGCGGCTACCTCGGCGTGTTTCCGCAGGACGTCACGCCCGGCCTCGCGGAGGAATTCAAATTGCCCGATGAAAACGGCGCGCTCGTCGGCAACGTCATGCCAAACACGCCCGCTGACAAAGCCGGAATCAAAGTCGGCGACGTCATCATCGAATTGAACGGAAAGAAAATCACCGACGCCAACGACCTTCATTTGCTCGTTTCAGAATTGGTTCCGGGAACGAAAGCCAGCGTGAAATTCATCCGCGACGGGGGTGAAAAAACCGCGACATTCACGCTCGCTGAACTTCCGCAAAACATGGCGCAAAACAACAGCGATGAAAACAGCCCGGACAATAAAACCCAAACCACGATTGACGCGCTGGACGGCGTGACAGTCACTGATTTGAACCGCCACATTCGCCGCGAACTGAACATGCCGGCTGAAATTCAAGGCGCGCTTGTGGCCGATGTTGATTCCGACAAGCCGTCCCTCGGCGTCCACGAGCGCGCCGCCG
>DASXED010000132.1:0-20799 GCA_036490295.1 Verrucomicrobiia bacterium
CTTCCATATCCAGACAAAAGAGCCGCAACAACAGCCGGAATTTGCGCCCAGAAAGGCGCGACCGGCGAAAACACAAGTTTGCCCTTGTCATCATTGGATTTATACAGTTTTCTCATGGGCTTAACTAGTCTTGAACCTAAAAATTTTATGTTGAAATGGTTGATCATTGTTTCCGCAATCATCGTGGTTGCGGCGGGCGGTTTCTGGTTTTTTCATCGCGGCGACGGCGACGTGCCGCAATACCAGACGGCAACGGTCGAGCGCGGGGATTTGACGCAGGTCGTGACGGCGACGGGCACGCTGAATCCGGTGGTGAACGTGACCGTTGGCAGCCAAGTTTCGGGAATCATCAACAGGCTGAACGTGGATTACAATTCAATGGTGAAATCCAACGAGATCATCGCGGAAATTGATCCCTCGACTTACCACGCGGCGGTCGAACAAGCCACGGCCGACCTGGCCAACGCGAAGGCGAACCTGGAATTGCAGCAGGCCGAGGCGGAACGCAGTGCCAACCTGTTCACGAACAAATTGATTTCCGGTTCCGATTATGACACGGCCGTCGCCAACCTGCACGAGGCCGAGGCCACGGTGCAGATCAAGCAAGCCGCGCTGGACAACGCGAACGCCAACCTGGGTTATTGCAAGATCCGTTCGCCGGTGGATGGCATCGTGATTTTGCGCGCGATAGACCTCGGCCAGACGGTCGCGTCCAGTTTCAACACGCCGACGCTTTTCCAGATCGCGAACGACCTGACAAAAATGCAGATTGACTCGAGCGTGGCCGAGGCGGATGTCGGCGGAGTCGTGGAAGGACAGACCGTGGACTTTACGGTGGACGCGTATCCGTATCGGAATTTTCACGGAGTCGTCACGCAAGTGCGGAATTCGCCGACGACCGTCAATAACGTCGTCACTTACGACTGCGTCATCAGCGTGACCAACTCGGATTACAAATTGAAGCCGGGCATGACGGCGAATGTTTCCGTGATCATCGCACAAAGGGAAAATGTCCTGACCATTCCGAATTCCGCGCTGCGTTTTCGGATGCCGGACGCGCCGGTCGCAATGGCCGCCACAAATGCAAATCCGACAAATTCAATGGCCCTCGCGCAAACGAACAACACCAACCGTTCCGGCGGCGCGAACCGGCAGGGACGGCGCGGCGGCGGCAATGACCAGCGCAATCGCGGCGAACGGCAAATCATCCACACCGTTTATGTCTTGCCCGCGAACGCGGACAAAGACGCCAGGCCGCAGCCGGTGCAAATCAAAACGGGCATCACCGACGGCATTTCAACGGAAGTGCTCGATGGTTTGAAAGAAGGCGATCAAATTGTCACGGGCATAAATTCTTCGGGAATTGGAACTGCGGGGCGGACTTCCAATCCATTTGGCGGCGGCGGATTCCCAAGAGGACGCTGAACCTGATTCACTGACGATTTTTGCCGTGCAAACCAACCATGTCATCAAGCTCGAAGAAGTCCAAAAGACGTATCACACCGGCGAAGTGGACGTTCACGCCGTGCGCGGCGTCTCGCTGGAAATTGCGCGCGGCGAATTTGTCGCCATCATGGGTTCGAGCGGTTCGGGCAAATCCACGTTGATGAACATGATCGGCGCGCTGGATCGTCCGACAAACGGTCATTACTGGCTCGACGGCATTGATGTTTCCACGCTGGATCGAGACGCGCTCGCGGATGTCCGCAACGAAAAAATCGGGTTTGTCTTCCAGGGGTTCAATTTGTTGTCGCGAACTTCGGCGTTGGAAAACGTGGAAATGCCGATGCTTTACAACCGCCACCGCATCCATGCGCGCGAACAATTTGAACGCGCCACGCACGCGCTCGAACTCGTCGGCCTCGGCCAGCGCGCCGACCATCATCCCAACCAGCTTTCCGGCGGCCAGCAGCAGCGCGTCGCCATTGCGCGCGCGCTCGTCAACCGTCCGTCGCTTTTGCTCGCCGACGAGCCGACCGGAAACCTCGACAGCCAGACGAGCATCGAAATCATGGGCGTTTTTCAAAAGCTCAACGAGCAGGGCATCACCATCATCATGGTCACGCATGAACTGGACGTGGCGCGTTACACGAAACGGATGGTGATTTTGCGCGACGGAAAAATTGTCACGGACGAAAAAGTCGCCGACCGTTTGATCGCGGAAATGGAATTGCAACAGCTTCGGCAGGCGCAACAAGCTGTAAAACTCGCATGAGGATATTTGCTTCATTAAAAATCGCCGGACGCGCGCTGCGCCGCAATAAAATGCGTTCGCTCCTGACGATGCTGGGCATCATCATCGGCGTCGGCGCCGTCATCGGTTCCGTCAGCCTCACGACCGGCGCGACCAAGCAAGTCGAGGACCAGGTCGCCAGCCTGGGCGAAAACGTGATCACGGTTTTTTCCGGCAATTTCACCAGCGGCGCGATGCGCGGCGGCTGGGGCAGCGCGCCGACGCTGACGGTTGCAGATGCCAAGGCGATTGCCCAACTGCCGGATGTTGTCGCCGTCAGCGAGGAAGTCCGCGACCGTGAACAAATCCTTGCCAACGGGTTGAATTGGAACACGCAGGTGATGGGTGAATCGCCGGATTATCCGCAAATCCTCAATCGAACCATTGCCAGCGGCGCAATGTTCGGCGATCAGGACGTGCGCAGCCTTGCCAAATCCGCCATCGTCGGCCAAACCGTCATTGACCAGTTGTTTCCCGGCGAAAACCCGCTCGGACAAGTCCTGCGCATTCGCGATATTCCGTTCCAGGTCGTCGGCGTGCTCACGGCGAAAGGCTTCAATCTTTTTGGCCAGGATCAGGATGACATTGTCATCGTTCCCTACACCAGCCACATGCACCGCATCACCACGCGCACGTTTTTGAACGACATTCTGGTGGAGGCTTCCAGCGACAAGACCATCAATCAAGTGCAGGATGAAATCACCGATTTGCTGACGGCGCGGCATCGCAGCAAAGAACCGGATTTCACCGTGCGCAACCAGGCGGACTTGATGGAACGGGTCTCGGCTTCCTCGCGCGCAATGGGATTTTTGCTCGCAGGCGTCGCGGCGGTTTCGCTCATCGTCGGCGGCATCGGCATCATGAACATCATGCTCGTCAGCGTCACCGAACGGACGCGCGAAATCGGCATCCGCATGGCCGTGGGCGCGCGCGGCGCCGACATTCTCATTCAATTTCTGATTGAAGCGGTGACGTTGAGCGCCATTGGCGGTTCCATCGGCATCGCGGGCGGCATGACTTTTTCATGGCTGATCGCCCTCGTCAAAGACTGGCCGACCGTCACGCCCACCGTTTGGATTATCATTGCGTTCATTTCCAGCACCATCATCGGCGTCATCTCCGGTTTTTATCCCGCCTGGAAAGCGTCCAAGCTCGACCCGATTGACGCGCTGCGTTATGAATAAAACCACGAATGGACACCAATAAACACGAATCAAAAATAATTCATTCGTGTAAATTCGCGTTCATTCGTGGTTAAAAATGAAAACAGAAATTCTGTCCACGCACACATCGGAGCTTTTTCAAAAAGCCGTCTGTCGCGCGGCGGAACTTTTGCGCGCGGGCGAAGTCGTCGCGCTGCCGACGGAAACGGTTTATGGCCTCGCCGCCAACGCGTTCGACGAAAAAGCCGTCGCAAAAATTTTCCAAATCAAGGGACGACCGGCAAACAATCCAATCATCGTTCACGTCGCCGGAATTGAAATGGCGAAACGCTGCGTGAAAATTTTCCCGGAGCGCGCGGAAAAACTTTCAAAATCATTTTGGCCCGGCCCGCTGACGATTGTTTTGCCGCGCGCGGAAAAAATTCCTGACAACGTGACGGCTGGCGGCGAAACCGTCGGCATTCGCTGGCCGAGTCATCCGTTCATTCAAGCGGTGATCCGCAAATGCGGTTTTCCGCTCGCCGCGCCGAGCGCGAATGTGTCCGAGCGTGTTTCGCCGACGAACGCGGAGCACGTCCGCGCGCAGCTTGGCGGCAAAATTTCTTTGATCATTGACGGCGGGCAATCGCAGGTTGGAATCGAATCCACAGTTTTGGATTTGACGGTTTCACCGCCGTGCATTTTGCGTCCGGGAATGATTCACGCGGAATCGCTCGCGGCAGTTTGCGGCGAAATCCAGAGTCCAGAGTGCAGAGTCCAGAGTCCGGAATCTGCATTGCGAAGTCCGGGCTTGTTGAAAAAACATTATTCGCCGGAAGCAAAGTTGCTTGTCTTGAACTGGCGCGATGATGCCGATCTTCAATCACAAATTCGCAATTCGCAATTCGCAATTCGCAATTGCTTCGTCATTGCGCACACAAAAATCCCTTCCGGTGAAGATTTCGCCGACGTGAGCGTGATGCCGCACGACGCGGAGGCGTTTGCGCGGGCGATTTACGCGGAGTTGCACCGCTGCGACAAGGCGTGCGCGGAGTTGATCGTTGTCGAAGCGCCGCCGGATTTGCCGGAATGGTCGGGCATCGCCGACCGGCTGCGTCGCGCGTCGGCGTGAAATTTTCCCGCGCCGGATTTCATTGCGCGACTTTCCAGCGCTCGCGGTCGGTGAGGAACAATTGGTCGGGGAAAAAGCCGGCGGGCGCCTTGGTCAGCGGGAATTTGTCCGGCACCCGTTTTTCGGTCAGGGCTTGAAGCAGAAAAGTGCCCCAACTGCGTTCGCTTCCTTCCATCCATTCAGAGACGAATTTGCCGTCCATGGTTCGAGGCGTGAGGTAAAGCGCCTGGACGGTTTTGAGGCTGTTGATCGCTGAAAATTCGCCTTGCCAGTCGAGTGTGAGCCAGTCGCACTGGCGGTTTCCATACCACGCGACCGCCCACGGTGCGTCGCTCATCATCAATTCGCCTGGCTTCATGTAATTGGCGGCCTCCTGGATTTTGGGCGGGTAATACGGCGGATAAACCACCGGCGAAGTTTTCGGCGGCAGCAGCGCAAAAATCATCGGCAGGCACGAAACCGCCACGAACACACCCATGACGGCGTAACGCAGTTGCAACTCCGGCAACTTCATCTGCTCCAGCAGCGTCAAAAACATACTTACGCCATACACGAACACCAGCGGCGCCAGCAGCACCAGCAGGTTTTCTGAATTCACTTCCGGCGTTTCAACCGAAAGCTGCGTCTGCCCCAACGCCTGGACGACGACGAATGTGCCGAGGCACATCAGGAGAAAATAACGCATCCGCTGCGCCGCAGGACTGCGAAAACCGAGCAACAAACCCGCCAAAAACAGCGCGCTCGCCCAACTGCCGCCGAGTCTGGGCAAGTCATTCGTCAAAATGTCGCGACCATTTACCAGCAGCTTTTTCAGATAGGGAATCAGCCCCAATGCTTGCGTTAAATCAGGATTCAATGAGCGCTCCAGTTGAAATCCGGGAAACGCCGGCGTTGTCTCCGCCACCGCAAAACTCGCCGTGCCAAACGGCGTGCCACTGACGGCGAAATTCCGGGCCACCCACGGCGACAGAATGATGGCAAATGCCGCCAGCGCCGCCAGCGCGTGCATCACCCGCCGTTGTCCGCTGAAAAAGAACAGGAACAGCACGACCGGAACAATCACCCAGCCGAACGCATACTGCGTCAGCGCGCCCGCGCCTGCCAGCACGCCCGCCGCAAACGCCAGGCGGAGCAGCCGTTGCGCGCGCGGCTGCGGTTCGCGCGCCGCTTCTTCGATTTTCAAGATGCACCACGCCAGCCCCATGAAAATCACCAGCAACAGCATCGTAGACAGTCCCGACGAGCTGAACCGCCAGAGCAATTCGCAGCCGATGGTCAGTAGCGCCGCCAGCACCGCCGCGCCCGTGTCGAACAATTTTTGCGCGATTAAAAATGTCAGCACGACGGCAACCATCAGCAGGATTTGATTGAACAGCGCGATCAAAAAATCCGGCTCGTAGATCGAAAATCTTCCATTGTCGCTCCAAAAAGGCTTTTTAAGATCAACGTCATAATGAAACGGCAGCACCTTCATCAATCCCGCAAGCACGACCGGATACACCGGCGGGTTCGCCAGGTCCGGGTGCATGGTTTTGATTTCTGCAACATCCATGCTGGTGCCCGCCGGCCCGCCGGCGGTTTTGGCCTCGTTATGAGTTTGCACCAGGTAAAGGCTGAACGGGCGGACAAAAAGCGTTGTATAGCCCTTGCCTTCGGAAATGTTTCGCGCCAGTTGCGCCGCGTCCATCGCCTCCGGCGCGGCGAGATTCCGATACGCACGCAAATCATACGCCAGCGCCAGTGCCAGCACCGTCAGGCACAGCGTGATGTTCCGCAAATACCTCGGCACGGCGCCGGTTTCCAGCTTGTGAAGTAGGGTTTGAATCCTTTCGATGAGCGGCATAATTAAAATCCTTCCAAATGATATGTGTGCAGTTTGCGATGAAATGTCCGGCGGCTCATGCCGATTTTTTTTGCGGCAAGTGTGCGGTTCCCGTTCATTTCTTTCAAGGCGCGAATGATCAATTGTTTCTCCGCCTCCTTCACTGTCAAATCATTTCGCACCGGCGGCGGCCTTGAACCGGCTGCGCTCCCGCGCACCGGCGGCGGCAAATCGCGCGCGGAAATCTTTTCACTGCGGCAAAGCACAACCGCGTGCTCCATCGCCGTGCGCAATTCCCGCACGTTTCCCGGCCACGAATAATTCATCAACGCTTGAAGCGCGTCCGCCGTAAAATCGTTCACCGCTTTTTTGTTCTCGTCCGCAAATTCGCGCAGAAAATTTTGCGCCAGCAGCGGAATGTCACCCGTCCGTTCGCGCAATGGCGGCAATTCTATTTCAACGACGCGCAGCCGGAAAAACAAATCTTCGCGGAATTTTCCGGTTTTGACCAGCTCTTCCAGATTTTTATTCGTCGCCGCGACGAGCCGCACGTCCGCCGTCAAAGTTTTGTTCGAGCCGACACGCTCAAAAGTCCGTTCGCCCAAAAATCGCAACAACTTCACCTGAATCGTCGCGTCAATCTCGCCGATCTCGTCCAGAAAAAGCGTTCCGCCCTGCGCCTGCTCAAATCTTCCGATGCGCCGTTCATGCGCGCCGGTGAACGCGCCTTTTTCATGCCCGAACAATTCGCTTTCCAAAAGCGTCGGCGCGAGCGCGGCGCAATGCACCGTCACAAACGGCAGCTTCGCGCGCGGACTCAATTGGTGGATCGCCTTCGCCACGAGTTCCTTGCCCGTGCCGCTCTCACCGCCGAGCAAAATCGTCGCGCGCGTCGGCGCGACCTGCTGCACAATCTCAAAAATCTCCTTCATCAACGGCGATTCACCGATGATATTTTCCAGCCCGAACTTTGAATCAAGCTGTTTGCGCAGCGAAACATTTTCTACCTCGAGATTTTGCTGTTTCAATGCGCGCGCGATCCGCATCTCCAGTTCGTCAATCTGCAAACGGCCTTTGGCAATATAATCATCCGCGCCTCGCTTCATCGCATCCACCGCGAGTTCCTCGGAACCGTAAGCCGTCATCAAAATGCAGATAGGCGGCTTGGAAAGTGATTTTGCCCGCGCGATCAATTTCATTCCGTCCTCGTTCGGCAGGCGAAAATCCGTGAGCATCACGTCAAAATGTTCGCGCTCCAATAATTCAAACGCCGCCTTCGCGTCCTCGGCCACATAAACGTCGTAACGCTCCTCAAGCGCGGCGCGCAACCCGTCGCGCGTCGTCTTCTCGTCGTCCACAATCAGCAATGTCGGCTTCATAAGAATTTTTTAGCCACAGATAAACACAGATGAAACACAAATAAGGCCATTGATTCAGCCAAATCTAAATTGTTTTTTATCTGTGTTTCATCTGTGCTCATCTGTGGCTCAATTTTTATTTTCCAGCAATCTTGGTTTGCGTTCGTGCAGCGGCAGCCAAATCCGAAATGTCGTCCCGCGACCAACGTGGCTTTCCAGTTCGATTTTTCCGTCGTGCGCGCGGACAATTCTTTGGACAATCATCAATCCAAGCCCGCTGCCCTTTTTCTTCGTCGTATAAAACGGCTCGAAGATGCGATTGATCTGCTCCTGCGGAATTCCGCCGCCAGTGTCCATCACGCTCACCCAGACGGCGTCGGCATTTTCCCCCGTTTGCAACGTCAGCGTGCCGCCGTTTGTCATCGCCTGCGCCGCGTTTTTCACGAGGTTGACCAAAACCTGCTGCATTTGCGTCGCGTCAATCGGCGTCGCCGTCAAATGTCTCGCCAGTTTTGTTTTCACCGTCACGCCGCGATTTTCAATTTCCGGCCGCAGCAATTCCAAAGTTTTTTCGACAACATTGTTGAGTGAAGCCATTTTCAATTGTGGCGGCGCGGGGCGGATCGCCTGAAGAAATTGCGTGATGATGTAATCCAACCGCGAGATTTCGCCTTTGGAAACTTCAAGAAATTGTTCGAGTCTCGCGGTGTCCGCGCCGCGAACATTTTTCTGCTCCGGCGATTTCAATTTTTTTAGCTCGCGTTCCATCAACTGCAAATGGATGTGCAGCGCGTTGAGCGGATTTCCAATTTCATGCGCGACGCTCGCCGCCAAAAGCGTGAGCGCCTGCACGCGCTCGCTTTCGATTGCCTCGAAAGTTTTCTGCCGCGCCTCCGTCGCGTCGTGCAGAATCAGCGCGACGCCGGAATTATTTTCGAGCGCCGTCGCATACATCCGCAAAAATCGCGGGCGCGGATAATGGATTTCAAATTCGTGGCGCGCAACACGCCCGCCGCTGGTGCCGTCGGCCTTGGAAATTTTTTCCCAATTCATTTCCGGCAGAATTTTTGAAATGTGCTGTTCCTCGTCGCCGGATTGCAAACCGATGAGCCGCGTGACGGCTTGGTTGAAATAAATCACGCGCCCGTTTTCGTCCACGACCAGCACGCCGTCCTCGATCGTGTTGAACAGCGTTTCGAGAAAACTGCGTTCGCGCGCGAGCCGCTGGACGACCGTCTGCAAACCTTCCGCGTCCAGCCGCCCAATGCGGCCAAGCACTTTATCGAGAAAACTGGATTTGGTTGCAGTCATTGGATGAAATCAAGATTTCAGCGTGACAAGTTGGCACAAACAGGAAATTCGTCAATCACAAATAAGATTTATTGTGGCACAATTCAATCCAACGTGGTTCAAATTTTTGTTGCCAATGAATGGCAATAGATATATGTTGCCGCCATGAAAATGGACACGATGAACATCTCGTTGCCGAAACCGATGGCTGAATTTGTCCGCCATAACGTGGAGCGCGATTACGGTAATTCCAGCGAATACTTCCGCGACTTGGTGCGCGAAAAAATGGAGCGCGAAATCGAGGCCGATCTGAAATTTTTAGAATCCACCGGCAAAGGCGCGCTGCCCGGACCGAGCGAGGCGGAGATCGAGGAAATAGTAGCGTTGCAAAAGAAATTGCGGAAGGAGCGCAATGCGCGTCGTTCTTGATGCCAATGTCGTCGCCTCGGCGGTCTGTTGGAGCGGCGAATCGTATCGCTGTTTTGTGAAGCTCGCGCGACGGCAGATATTTGTCTTTGGCACGATTGAAACCTTGGCGGAAGCGAGCGACATTGCCTCGCACTTGATTCACACAAAACCCCCGAGGCATAACGCCACGGCGCGGTTGAACTGGTATTTGGAAAAAGTAAAAGTGGTTGACCCCGTGCCGTTGGGCAAGCAACGCAGCCGCGACGCAAAGGACGATCCGTATCTGGCCGCCGCGCTGGCCGCGCGCGCGGATTTCATTGTCAGCTACGACAAAGATTTGTTGGAGTTGAAAAAGCCGTTCGGCATTGAGATCATCAGCCCGGCGCAGTTTTTGAAACTGGTCAAAGGATAAAATCGCGATGCGTCCGGCGGGAAGGATTCAAACCGCGAAATACGCGAACGCAATCAAAAAACTTTTTCGCGTGTTTGGCGTATTTCGCGGTTCAAATTTTTCCGGTCAACTTCCTCTCGACAACTCAAATTGGCGGGCGCAAAGTTGAGCTTGGAAAAGATGGACAGGATAAAAATCTAAAATCCATAACTTGTATGTTTCAAAATATTGGACAACAACTTTTTCGATGCCTTCTTGTTGCTTCTGCCACACTTTTAGCGGCACAGTTGATTTCGCTTTTATTCATTCCAAAACTTGCCTTGGCTTTGGAAGGTGGCCCGCGCGCAGCTATTTTGTTATGCGGGATTGTGCTATTAGCCGCGTCGGCTGGAATGTCTTTGCTTCATTCTAACAAACGGCTGGCATATTTTGGTTTTATCGTAAGTGTGTTAGCTATTCTCGCAGGCAGTATTCCGGGATTTATGCGTTTATGATTGCCGGTTCAATCTGAAATTAATTTTTATTTCTCACCCGCCGTCAGCGACAGGAAAATTTCTTCAGGCCGGCCGGGGTTGCCGCTTTGTTTGCGGAGTTCGTCGCGGTTGCCAAGCGGCGAAAAATTCCATTTGCAAACCAGTCTGGTTGCGTTATGGTTCTGGCATGGCGAGCATCACTTTGAAGGACATCCCGGTTGACCTGCACGCGCAACTCAAGCAGGAAGCGAGCGCAAATTATCGTTCGCTCAACCAGGAATTGCTGGCGCGCGTCCAGCGCAGCTTTGATCAGGACGAGCAGTTCACGACCAACCGCGTGAACCGGCTGATTCAAGAGGCGATGGACAGCGGGCCGGAAGAACCATTGTCACGCGCAAAGTTTGACGCCGCGCGTGCGAAGGCGCGCGCAACATTTCAGGCCAAGAGCAAGGCGTCATGAAAATACGAATCCGCCCCGCATTTTATGATGACACGGTGCGCGAGGAGCTTTGGCTGTTGGAACACGCCGGAACGGAAATTGCGGACCGCTGGCATGAAAAATTGTGGCACACGCTGGCATTTCTTCAAAAAAATCCGTTCGTTGGCCGTGTGCGAAAAGATTTGAAATTTCCCGGCATTCGTTCGTGGCGCGTTTCGGAATTTGACCGCTGGATTATTTTCTACGGCGTGCGCGATGATATTCTGATAATATATCGCGTCGTGTCCGGCACGATGAATTTGCCCGCGCTGCAAATGAATTAGCGGCGACGCGTTTTATTTTTCACCCGCCGTCAGCGACAGGAAAATTTCTCCAAGCTGGCCGGGGTTGCCGCTTTATTTGCAAAGTTCGTCGCGGTTGCCGACGGTGGCCAGTTTCCGCCGCGCGGAATCAGGGCGGCGGAATTTTCAAGATTTGTCCGACGCGCAGTTTGCTTGGATTCACGCCGGGATTTGCAGCCTGCAACGCGTTCAATTTGATTCCGAATTTGCGCGCGATGGCGGCTTCCGTTTCGCCGGTGGCGACGGCGTGTGTGCGCGGCGCGGCTGAAGTTGCGGGATGATTGGCAATTGGATTTTGCGCGGGAACAATTTGCGGCTGTTGAACCGGATTTTGGATTTGCTGCGCGACAGGGTTATTTTGCGCGGGAATTGAATTGGACAACGCCGCCAATTGTTCCGTGTAATAGGCGTTCCATTTTTTCAACGAATCAATTTGATCCTGCAACTGGCGGTTTTGTTCCGTGAGCTGTTCCAGTTCGCGCTGCGCGGCGGGCGCGCTGGGCATGGCCATCACGTCGGAGGCGAGCTGCTGTTTGCAGGTGGTGATTCGCGCGTTGACGACCTCGGCGTTTTCGGCGTTTGGATCGAATTTCAGGTATTGCTCGTAATGATAAATCGCGGCGGCGGGGTCGGAAATTTTCTCGTCGAACAGGCAGGCGAGTTCAAAATGCGCCGCCGCCGAGTGCGGGTTGACCTCCAGCGACTGCCCGAACGCCTCGACCGCGCCCTGATAGTCCATCGCGTTGACGCGGTTTTCGCCGAGGATGTAATGCGGCTCCTTTTTGTCGTCCAGCGAACTTTGACCGTCAGGCTCGCAGCCGCATAAAATTGCGCCGAGGCACAAAACAAATGCGCCGGGCAAAAATTGTCTCCAAAAATCCATGACGCGAAATTAAACAAATTTTTTCCTGCGCGCGATGAAATTTAAATCCAAAACTTCCGCAATTGAAACTTGAAACCCGCCGCCTGAAATTTGAAACTTGGTCGCGCGTGGTGGAATTGGCAGACACGCCAAAGCCGAGGACACATTGGTTTGCCGTTTCTGCAAGAATTTGAACTTTGTGCCTTGGCGCCTTGGTGGTAAATTGCTTGTCGCATGAGCTTTTACGAAAAATTAAAATTTGACACGCAAGGTTTGATTCCAGCCATCATTCAGGAATACAAAACGAAGCGCGTGCTGATGTTCGCGTGGATGAACCGCGCGTCGCTGGAAAAAACCGTCGCCACCGGCAAGACGCATTTCTGGAGCCGCTCGCGCCAGAAATTCTGGATGAAAGGCGAGGAGAGCGGCCACACGCAAAGCGTCAAGGACATCGCGTTCGATTGCGACGGCGACGTGCTGCTCATCCAGGTCGAGCAGACCGGCGCGGCGTGCCACGAAGGTTATCAATCGTGCTTTTTCCGCTCGGTCGAAAATGGAAATTTCAAAATCACCGAGCCGCAATTGCAAACGCCGGAGGAAATTTACAAAAAGAAAAAGTGAAGTCGGCGGAAATTCTTGCTGGACAAGTTTAAAGCTCGGATTTAGGGTCGCAACTATTGAAAGTGATAAGCAACAATTTTGTCGCTCAATATAATTGTTAGGCATCATCACATATCACTATAAAAATAAACATTATGAAAACATCATACCTCAAAACCTATCTAGCTCAGAAGGCCGGTTCCATCGTATTGTTTATTGATGGTGTTTGTTCCGGTTTGCTGATTGCTTATTTTATATCGGCATTCAGTCATCCGCTGCCAGACGCCGTGCTATTTTCAGCGTGCGGAAGTTTGACTATGGTTTCTTGGTTATTGCCACTGCCCAGCATGATTCGATTTAAGGAGCAGTCGTATGACCTTAAATACGATGCCTAACAAGTCGCCAGCGTCAACGCCGGTTGATTGTTTCAGTTCTACTTTCTTTCAGCAAAAAAGTTTCCAGCGGCTTCCTGCTTTTGTTTTCTCCGCGCTTGCGCGAACCTTTTTTCTGGCGCATTCTTTTTTCATGCCGACGGATGAACAGACCAGCCCGGAGCAGTTCGCGGCCTTGCGCGCCATGACCGGCGCGCGTTGAATCCAATTTTATTGTTTTTTTTCATTTGATCCGGATTGCCGCGCGGTTGGTTTTTACCCCGAACAGCGCCTTGACACAACCCGTTTCATTGTTAATCTCCACCGCTCGTTTGACGCGGATGCGCGGACGAATTTGAATTTATGAAACGCCAGTATCAACCATCGAAAATCCGCCGCAAACGGCAGCACGGATTTCTCAACCGCAATTCGAGCAAGAGCGGCAAGGCCACGCTCGCCAATCGCCGCCGCAACGGCCGCAAACGCCTCACGCCGGTCTGATTTCGCTCGCATGACCGCCGAATCGCCGAAACGCCTGCGGCTCAACCGCGCCTCGCGCCTCGCGCAAAGCCGCGATTTCGCGCGCGTCCGGCAGCAAGGCCAGCGGCTCGTGCTCGGCTGCCTCATCGCCAACTGGAACAGGCTGCCCGACGGAGCACCGCTGAAACTCGGCGTGGTCACGAGCAAAAAAATCGGCGGCGCGGTGCAACGCAGCCGTGCGCGGCGACTGCTGCGCGAAAGTTTCCGGCAGCATCAGCATGAATTCGCGCAGCCGGTGGAACTGGTTCTGGTCGCGCGCAATTCCATCGCCGGAAAAAAATTTGCGGACGTGGAAAAAGATTTTCTGGCGGCGTTGAACCGCGCTAAGCTTTTGAAAAATTAAGGGAAAATATTTTGAACCTGTTCCAAGCCATTTTGATTTTTGCGATTCGCATTTATCGCTGGACGATTTCGCCGGCGCAGATTTTTTTCTTTGGCCCGACAGCGGGCTGCCGCTTCACGCCGACTTGCTCGCAATACGCGATTGACGCAATCTGTTCGCGGGGCGCGATAGCCGGAAGCTGGCTCGTAGCGAAGCGAATTTGCCGCTGCCATCCGTTTGGGAAATGCGGACATGATCCCGTTCCGCAAGCAGATGGCAGATGGCAGATGGCAGATGGAAAATTGGTTTCGGCAGATATTCGTTAAATTTTCATGGACAGAACTGGAATCATCGTTGTTTCGATTTGCGCCGTGCTGCTTGTTCTCTGGTTTGTCCAGACGCAAAAGCAGGAAGCCCGCTGGCATCAACAGCAGGCGGAATTCGCCAGAACCAACATCGTTTCAACGCCGCAAACAACGGCAAATCCGGCCTCAATTCCAACAACAACTTCAGTTCAAATTTTCGACACGAACGCGCCGGAAAACCTGATTGTGATTTCAAACGCGGACGCGCGCTACACTTTTACTTCGCGCGGCGGTGGTTTGAAAACGGTCGAGCTTCTGAAATATCCCGAAACGATTTCTGTGCGCTGGAAAAAAGAAATCGAAAGTTCAACGAATGATTTCGCAACTTTGAACGCGCGCACGCCGGTTCCCGTTCTTGCAATTTTGGGCGACACTAATCTTGTCGGCGACGGCAATTTCACTTTGACGAGAACGGACGACGGCGTCCGCGCGGAAAAATTATTGCCGGACGGTTTGCTGCTGACGAAGGAATTTCATTTGAGTTCAAATTACCTCGTCAACGCGCGCGTGGATTTGAAAAACACCTCGGACAAATCGCTCGCGCTGCCCGCGCAGGAATTTGTCACCGGCACGGCGACGCCGATGGACGTGGACGACACCGAGATGTATCTCGGTGCGACGTGGTTTGACGGCACGAACTACGCCGACAATGGCTTGCGCTATTTCAACACGAACACGGCGACTCTTTTTGGATTGATTCCCAGAACTCCGACGCCGGAATTTCGCGCGGGCGCGGGCGACGTCGTCTGGGCGGCGGCGCACAACCAGTTTTTCGTGCTGCTGGCGATGCCGAAAACTCCGGCGCAGCAGGTCGTCGCGCGTCCGGTGAATCTACAGCCGCTTGCGGAAAATTCTTTGGCGACGGGAATGGGAATCCAGGCGGCGCTGGTTTATCCGGCGCAAACGTTGTCGGCAAATTCAAACGTCGAGCGGCAAATTGTTTTTTACGCCGGGCCGAAGGAATACCGGACGCTCGCGGCCATCGGCGAGCAATTTCAAAACCGCGCGGATCTGGCGATGAATTTCGGCACGGGCTACATCAGTTTTTGGGGCGTCGGGACATTTTTTGCAAAGCTGCTGCTGTCCTCGATGAACTGGCTGCACGACGTTTTCAAAGTCGGCTATGGTTGGGCGATTGTTTTGATCACAATTATTTTGCGGCTGATTTTCTGGCCGTTGACGGCGGCGGGCACGCGCTCGATGAAGCGGATGCAGGCGCTCGCGCCGGAAGTGAAGGCGCTCAAGGAAAAATACAAGGACGATCCGCAAAAATTCACGCAGAAGCAGATGGAGCTTTGGAAAAAAAACAAGGTCAGCCCGATGGGCGGCTGCCTGCCGATGATGGTGCAGATGCCGGTGTTCTTCGGTTTTCTGGCGATGATCCGCTGCGCGATCGAATTGCGCGGCGCGCATTTTCTGTGGGTCGCGGATTTGACGAAGCCGGATACGATTTTCATGATTCCGGGAATCAATTTTCCGTTCAACCTGCTGCCGCTGCTGATGGTCGGCGTGATGGTGTGGCAGGCGCATATGCAGCCGGTGTCGCCGGGCATGGATCCGTCGCAGCAAAAGATGATGCGCTTCATGCCGCTGATCATGCTGCTGTTCCTTTACAATTATTCGTCGGGCATGGCGCTTTACATGACGGTCAGCACGCTGCTGGGGATTTTGCAGATGCGGTTGACGAAAACGAACCAGCCGCCGGCTCCGGCTGCGGTGACGACGATTCCGGCATTGACGCCGTCGTCAAAAAAGAAAAAATGAGCGCGAAGGGTTTTAACCATCAACTCTCAACTTTCAACCATCAACTAAAAATGCCCGCGCAACCGAAAGAAACCCTTGAAAAAATCCTGGCGTCGCTCGGTTTTCCGGCGACGGTCGAGGAACATAAAATGGACGACGGCGTTTTCCTCGACGTGAAAACGGAAGATTCCGGGCGGCTCATCGGCCGCCAGGGCCAGACGCTCGCCGATCTGCAATACATCACGAACCGAATTTTATTCCAGCAGGATCAAAGCGCGCCCAAGGCGATGGTTGACGTTGGCGGCTACCGCTCGCAGGCACGCGACGCGCTCGTGAAACGCGCGAAAGACGCCGCCGACAAAGTCCGCCGCTGGGGCGACGCGGTGGAACTGGAACCGATGAACGCCTTCGACCGGCGCATCGTGCATCAGGCCATCAAGGACGATCCCGATGTCGAGACGCACAGCGTGGAAGTGGACGGCTCGGACAAGAAGGCACTTCTGCTCCGGCCAAAACAGTAAAAATGGATTGTTAAGGGCTGATTTCCAAAAATCCACTAATCCAGTTGTCCAACAATCCATTTTTACTGCTGGTCAACGATCTTCAATTTATACTCCGGCGAGTAGGCGCTGTCGGGCTTGGGCTGCGTGCCAAAATTATTGTATTGGTAGTCGAACTTGAAACGGTAGATGACGCTGCCCGCTCCCGCAGGCACGGGCACAAGGCCTTCCCAGCGATTTGTTATCATCGGCACCGGGCGCATCGGATAAGGTTCGCCGTTGACGAGGACGTAAGGCTGGATGCTGTCCCAGCGCAGCGATTGCTGCTGGGAATTAAAAATCACCTCGACCGGGTAAAGGTTGTTCGGATTGCGCGGCTGCTGGACCGGCGTCACGCGCGTGAACATCGCGGCGCAGCCCGTCAGCAGCAATACCGGCAAAAGCGGCAGGAATTTTTTCCAAATCATGCCCACAAAGCTGCACGAGCGCGGGCGGTTTGTAAAGTTGGATTTCAAGGCTTGAACTGGATTTCATTTTGCGCTTCACTAGCTTCATGAATTCTCCGAATCGAAATTCCACATGGAGCAATTATCGCTGGGTCATCTGCGCGCTGCTTTTTTTCTCCACGACGATCAATTACATGGATCGCCAGGTCATCGGCTATTTGAAGGATTACGTTTTTTGCGCGCCGGTTTCGCAAGGCGGATTCGGCTGGTCAACCACGGACTTCGGACATTTGACGGCATTCTTCACGGGATTTTACGCGGGCATGACGCTCTTCGTCGGCTGGGTGATTGACAAAATCGGAACCAAAATCGGTCTGGCGCTTTCGCTGACGCTTTGGTCCATTTTTGGAATCGCCAATGCATTTGTCGGCAATCTCGTCGCGGCGCACATCGCCATCCGCAGCTTGTTTGCCGTCGGCGAGGCGGGAAACTTTCCGGCTTCAATCAAAACCGTCGCGGAATGGTTTCCGAAGCGCGAGCGCGCATTGGCCACGGCCATTTTCAACGCCGGCTCGAACGGCGGCGCAATGGTCGCGGCGTTTTTTGTGCCGTGGTGCATCATTCATTTCGGCACAAGCCTCGGCTGGAAAATGGCGTTCATTCTCACGGGCGCGTCGGGCTTTTTCTGGCTCATTTTCTGGTTTTGGCTTTACAACCCGCCGAACAAGCAAAAGCGCTTGTCACAAGCCGAATACAATTACATTCACATTGACGATGAGACGGCCGTTGACCAGCAACCCGGCGACAAGGCCAGAAAAGTTTCCTGGCTGAAACTTTTCGGCTACCGCCAGCTATGGGCTTTTTTCGCCGGCAAATTCATGACCGACGGCATCTGGTGGTTTTATTTATTTTGGCTGCCGGATTATTTGTTCAAACAATTTCACATGACGCCCAAACAAGTCATGTTGCCGACATTCCTCGTTTATGGCGTCGCCATCGTCGGCAGTATTTTCGGCGGGAGCATTCCGATGTTTCTCATCAAACGCGGCTGGCCGGTTTATCAGGCGCGCATGACGACGATGTTCATCATCGCCGTTTGTCCGCTGGCAGTTTTGCTGACGCAATACTTTGGCGACGTGAACCGGTTTGGAAATAATGCCTCAACCCTTGCCATAGCCATGATTTGCATTGGATGCACGGCGCATCAGGCGTGGTCGGCAAATTTATTCACCACCGTCTCCGATATGTTTCCGAAAAAAACCATCGCGTCGGTCATCGGCATCGGCACAACGGCTGGCGGCATCGGCGGAGTGCTGGTGCAATTGCTGCCGGGATTTTTCACCGATCATTTCAAGGCAACTTCGCAAACGGTTTATCTCATCATGTTCATCGTCTGCGCGTTGAGCTATTTAATCGCGTGGGTGATTATGAAAATCCTCGTGCCGTGCCACAAACCGATCACGGATTTGTAATCGCAATTTCTGAAAATTATCTAAATCAAGACATGAGCATCGTCGTTGAATCATTTGAAATTAAAATGGCGCGCGCCATTTCCAAAATACAATCGCTTGCTCAAAAGCACAGTCGCGGCATCCGAATTTGAAATCGCTGTCAATAAAATTTATCGTTGCGGGTGCAAGTCGGGTGCAAGTTTTTGGACGCTCAAATTTTATGGTAAAACTTGCACCCTTCTTGTAACCCGATTTGGATTTTTTGAGATAACAAGGGATAACATTGAAACATCGAAAGCAGTCAATGAAATCAATGGCTCCGCAACGATTGCGAAGGGAAATTAAAACCTGCTAAAATCGGCCTTTTTGAATTAAAAGGACACTGCTCTACCGACTGAGCTACCAACCCATCCTAGCGTAGAATCAAGCGATTTACGAAGTTTCCAGCGAATTGAAGGACTGGCTTCTAACTCATGCTTGCAATCCATTGAATTTACGCTGTATTTCCGCGCAAAAAGATGAAGCAGAAAATGACATCGCCACCGGCTGGTCAACCAGTGTTTCACAAAGTCGCAGAGAACTTGTATCGGCTCGAATCATCGAACGGATATTATGCCTTGTTAAGACGCGGAGGCAAGCAGTTTCGCCACCCGCTCAAGACCGAGTAACATTTTAAGTTGGTGCCAGCGGGAGGATTTGAACCTCCGACCAAAGGCTTATGAGTCCTCTGCTCTACCACTGAGCTACGCTGGCAACCGAAGGCGTTTTATATTCTGCGAACAATCCGTGCGCTGTCAAACGGAGAATGCAAAAGTCCGGGATCGGGTCTTTGCAGACCAGTCCGTGGGTTGGCGTGTGTTTTGTCGGCATATCGGAAAAAACGGCGGCGGAAGCCGGCGCTCCGGGGCTGTTTGTCAAACACATAATCCGCAACGCGTTCACGTCGGAAAAATTTAACTGGCCTTTTGGCCGGAAACTTGGGATGCTTCGGTTCTCAATGTTTCAGTTCAGAGCAATGATGCATCCATTTTGGTTATGCTAATTATTGAATCGCTTTTATTCTGGTCGGCGGTCGGCTTCACCGGAGGCGTTGTCTTTTCGTCTTTTTTTGAATGGACGCTGCACCGCTATTTCATGCACCGGCCTTTCGGCGGATTTGATTACGCCTTCCGCGCGCACGCCATCGTTCATCACCACATTTTCAAGGCCGACCACACTTATCACGTCATCCATGAGCCGGACAAAAAACTCATCCCGATGGCGTGGTGGAACGGCCCTCTGCTCATCTTTTTGGGAATGCTGCCCGTGCTCGCGCTGGCGTGGAGCATTGGCCGCTGGGAAATGTTGATCGGCTCGTTCCTTGCGTTTGCCGCCTACTACGGCGCCTACGAATATATGCACTGGTGCATGCACCTGCCGAAGGCCCGCCGCGTCGAACGCTCGTGGATTTTCTACCGGCTCAACGGCCATCACCTGCTGCATCACCGCTATATGCACAAAAATTACAACGTGGTGATGCCGCTGGCCGACCTTTGCCTCGGCACGCTGCTGCTCCGCTCAAAAATCAAATTTCCACAGGCACGCGGCGAGGCGGTTCCAGACGTGCAGCCGGTGAACAGGTAACATCCTGCCAACGATCGGAACAAATCAAATGTGCAATCAGCATTACATATTGCCGAATTTTGGGCGCTTGCTTTCATAACGCTTTGCGCGGCCCTCGCATTGTTGAACATTTTTTCCGCTTTAATTGAGAACGACCTCGTCTTGCTTAGCTTCGGCAAGGAAGCTGCGATAGCCGCCGTTGCCGCGCTGATCGAAGGTGCCAGCGTCTGGGTGGTTGCAACTTTCATCCCGATGGGCGGGCGCGCATTATTTATTCCGGCGCTCGTCGTTGGAATCATCTACAAGGTCGCGCACTTTGAAGATTGGAGCCGCTACGAAATTATCGCGCTTCTTTTGTTTCAACTGGTTATTGTCGCGTTCGGCGCGTGTCTTTTTTTGGGCCATTTCTCGGCGGCGTTTGGCATTTTGTTTGTCTTTGCCGTTTGCGTGGCTGTCACTGTTGTTTTTATGAAAGGTCTGTGAATGAAATCCGATACTTCACCCCAAACCGCCGCCGCGCGGCTGAAAAAAGTTTCACGGCTGCGTCCGGCGCTCGCCATCGTGCTCGGCAGCGGATTTCATCACGCGCTGACGGAACTGCGCGTGGCCAAAAAGATTTCCTACGCCAAAATCCCCGGCTTCCCCAAACCGACCGTCAGCGGCCACGCGGGCGAATTGTATTTCGGTCAGCTCGGTCAGACGCCGGTGCTGGTCTTGAGCGGACGCGCGCATTTTTACGAAGGCCACGAAATGGAACGCGTCACCTTCGCCACGCGCACGCTCGCGGCCTTCGGCATCACCGATCTGCTTTTGACGAACGCGGCGGGCGGCATCAATAAAAATTTTCGGCGTGGAGATTTCATGGTTCTCACCGACCACATCAATTTCATGGGCGCAAATCCGTTGCGCGGCGCTCACATTCCGGGTCTGCCACGCTTCGTGGATTTGACGGAAACCTACGACAAGAA
>DASXED010000155.1:0-12558 GCA_036490295.1 Verrucomicrobiia bacterium
CATTGCGACGTTGCGCTTACAACCGCCTGCCCACAAGCCGCAAGCAGTCAGTCAAAACTCGCCTGAAATCCCGTTAATCTCCTAAAGCGTTGCCATCAAAACCAATGCAACTATTTCGGTTTGTGAACTAGATAATCCCACGCGCCTGCGAATTTGATTTGCAAGCGCGGCGGTTTGATTTTATGGTTGGCATGAAGCCCGAAAGACAAAGTTATGTATTTTGGCGTTGATTATTATCCCGAGCACTGGGTCTTCCCCTACGGCGGCACCGCCGAAAATCCAGAGGCCGTGTGGGAGCACGACGCGGCGCTGATGGCCAAGGCGGGCATCAACGTCGTCCGCATCGGCGAATTTTCCTGGGGCATCTGCGAACCCGAGGAGGGCAAATACGATTTTCTCTGGCTGCGCCGCGTCATGGACATCATGGCGCGTCACGACATCAAGGTCATCCTTGGCACGCCGACCGCCGCGCCGCCGATCTGGCTTGCGAAAAAACATCCTGAAATTTTGCCGCTCGACGAACGCGGCCAGGTCAAACACGAAGGCTCGCGCCGCGCCGTCTGCCTTTCGAGCGACACTTTCTGGGACTACTCGAAAAAAATCGTTCACGCCATGGCCGAGGCGCTGGGCGATCATCCGCAACTCATCGCGTGGCAGATTGACAACGGCATGGGCGCGAACGATTCGGAATTTTCCTTCAACGATTCCACCCGCAGGGAATGGCAGGCGTGGCTCGAGGCGAAATATGAAAAGATCGAGCGGCTCAACGACCTGCTCGGACTCCGCTTCTGGGGACAAACCGTGACTGCGTGGGATCAAGTGCCGATGCCCATGCGCTCGCCCGCGCCGCACAACCCCGCGCTGCTGCTCGACTGGAACCGTTTCAGCAGCGACACGATGGTGCAGTTCATCAAGATGCAGGCCGACCTTTTGCGCGAACTTTCTCCAAATCATCCCGTGACCGTCACCATGCGCGCGTTTCTCCGCAAATACGACCACTTCGACATGGCGGACGTCGTGGATTTTGTTTCCATCGAAAGCAACGCCGTTGTGAAGGCGAAAACTTCCGAACTGGCCTGCGACATTGACTTGCTGCGCTCGCTGAAAAAATCGGATGTCAAGACGCCCGACGGCGACGCGGGTTTCTGGGCGATGGAACAAAAAGTCGGACAGGTCAACTGGCAGGACGCGAACTCGCTCGTCCGTCCCGGACTCATCCGGCTCTTCGCCTACCAGCTCGTCTCGCGCGGCGCGAGCGGCATCCTCTTTTTCCGCTGGCGCCAGCCGCGCATCGGCTGCGAAAAATTTTACGGCTCCGTTTTGCCGCACCATCTCGAAGGCAGCAGCCGCGTCTTCCGCGAAATCTGCCAGCTCGGCGAGGAATTGAAACTGCTCGCGCCCGTGATCAAGGACACCAAAGTCATCTCCGAAGTCGCCATCCTTTACAGCCACGAAAACGACTGGGCGCTACAGCAGCCCAACCAGCCGAACAAATTTTTCAGCCTGCGCGAACACATCCAGCTCATTTACAATTCGCTTCACGACCGCAATATCCCCGTGGATTTCGCGCGCCCGACGGAGGATTTGTCGAAATACAAAATCGTTTTCGCGCCGTCACTCCACGTGCTTTCATCCGCCGAAGCCGACCGGTTGAAACTTTACGTCCAGAACGGCGGCACGCTCGTCGGAACCTTCAACACCGGCCTTGTCAACGAGCACCACATCGCGCCGGACACCGGCTGCCCGAATGAATTGACCGATCTGTTCGGACTTGAAGTTCTGGAATTCGACCCGCTGCCGCCCGGCGAGGAAAATCATCTCACGTTCAAGGGCGCGTTCCCGACGAGCCATCTGCACCCGGCCAAACTCTGGTGCGACATCATCGAGCCGAAGGGCTGCCAGATTCTCGCCACCTACGCGAAGGATTTTTATTCCGGCAAACCTGCCATGACCATGAACACCTTCGGCCTCGGCAAGGCCATTTACATCGGCACGATGAGCCACCAGCATTTTTACCACGATTTCGCCGGCTGGCTGCGCCAGATGAGCGCCCTGCGCCCGCTCCTCAAAGTGCCGGAAAACGTCGAGGTCAGCATGAGGGAAAAGGAAGGCACGCGCGTCTTCTTTTTGATCAACCACCAGAACTCGCCCGTCCGCATCCAGTTTTACAAGCCCATGCACGACTTTCTCACCGGCAACACCTTTTCCGGCAACTACGACCTTTCGGCGCACAGCGTCCTCGTCCTCGACGAACATCCCGAAGCCAAAACCGCCGCCGAAGCTGCCTGATTTCCGGTATTGTCCCGAAAAAGCGGGCTGTTTTCGGATGTCCCTGCGGAACACATCGGACTGCACCACAAAGGCGTTCTCGCGGAGAAAAATCCACGTCAAAGCTTCTGCAACTCCGCATTTGCCAGTTCAATCAGCGGCTTGATGGTCGCGGCGTCGAATTGAAATTTGCAGCCCGCCGCTGAAAACAATTCCGGCAGCGGACGCGAGCCGCCGAGCGCGAGGGATTTTTTGTAATCGTCCAGCGCCTTCGCCTTGTCGCGCTTTGAATTCGCCCAGACCTGCAACGCGCCAAGCTGCGCGATGCCGTATTCCACATAGTAAAACGGAGCGATGAAAATGTGCAACTGCCGGTGCCACGAGTGCGCGCGCATTGCTTCGTAGCCGGAAAAATCCACGTCGCCGCCGAAACGGTCCATCAGTTTCAGATACGCCGCCTTGCGCCCGGCGCGCGTGTGGCCGGCGTGCGTGTAAATCCAGTGCTGGAAAGCGTCCACCACCGCCATCCACGGAAAAAATCCGATGATGCCTTCGAGATGCGTCTTGCGCGCGCGGTTCGCCTCCGCCGATTTTAGTGGCACAGGCGTCTTGCCTGCGAGTTTGCCTTGAGCCGCCTCACTTGACGGGCTGGAAGCCCGTGCCACTTCGCCGGCCGGATAAAATTCCTCGAGAAATTCATTTCCCAAAAGTTCCATGCTCATCGAGGCGACTTCGCAGAATTCAATCGGCGCGCCGCGATACGCAGACAAATCCTCGTCGCGCGTCGCCTGCGCGTGGAACGCATGGCCGGCCTCGTGCAACAGCGTCTCCACGTCGCGCTGCAAACCGATTGCGTTCATGAAAATGAACGGCACGCGCGCCTCGGACAGCGTGGATTGATAACCGCCCGGCGCCTTGCCCTTGCGATTGGCTAGGTCGAGCAGTTTCAAATCCTGCATCTGCTTAAAACCCGCCGCAAGTTCACCGTCGAGGTGATTGAAAATCTTCTGCGTGCGCGAAACCATCTCGCCGACTTCGGCAAATGGTTTTAACGGCGGACGATTCAATAAATCCACGGCCAAATCCCACGGGCGAAGTTTTTTTAGTTTGAGACGCTTGCGACGTTCGGCTTGAAGCGCCCGGACAACCGGCATGATTTGTGTTTCAATCGCCTTGTGAAATTTCCTGCAATCGTCTGGAACATAATCGAAGCGCCCGAGTTTGCGAAAGGCATAGTCCCGGTAATTCTTGAAACCCGCGTTCTTCGCAATCCGCGCGCGCAGTTTGACGAGATTGTCGAAAATCTCCCCGCATTTTTCCGCGTCCTGCAGGCGGCGTTTGGCGACGAGTTGCCATGCCTTTTGTCGCAGCGCGCGGTTCGGTTCTTCAAGATACTTGCCCATCTGCACGAGCGTCTTTTCCTCGCCGCGAAAATTCACCGTCTGCGCGCCGATCAATTTCTGATATTGCTGGCACAGTTTTGCCTCCTCGGTTTCGAGCGGAACATTTTCCGGGCGAAAAAGTTCGACGTGGTTCTTCACGTCGCGGTCAAAGACGGCGTAGTGGCACGGGCGTCCCGCCCGTGAGTTTGTGCCGGCCTCCGGTTGCGGTGAATTGAAACTCACGGGCGGGACGCCCGTGCCACTATTGACCGCGATCAATTCCGGGCGCTGCGGATGCGCGACATAAATTTTCTCCAGCGCGAATTGTCGCGGCTTGAGTTGCGGCTCGACGTGTTCGACGAAATATAAATAGGCCTTTTCTGCGGCGGAATTGTCCGTGTGGCAGGTCATGGCGATGTAGCGGCGGGAAGATTCCTCGTCGAGCGCGGCGGTGAGTTCGCTCCAGTCAAGCAGCCATTTTTCCAGCGCGGCGGCGTTTTTGATTTGCGGCGCGCGCTTTTCCAATTGATCGAACAGCGGCGCGATTTGCGGCCAGTCGCCGAGGTCAATTTTTTGCGGAACAAATGTTCGCGGCTTGTGCGGCGATAATTTCCCAAACGGCAATAAATTCATGCGCGAAGGATAAATTAAATCTTCGCAGGAGTCGAGGTGACGAAGGCTTAAATTTGAAAAGTCAGATCAATTCATCGGAAACCCTTTTTGGTCTTTGGGATTTGCAAAAACCAATTCCTCCGAATGCGGGCCGGTGCGGATCAAAACCGCCGGCTTTCCTGAAACCAAAGCCAGAAGTTCATCGTCGTTGATCCGGCGAAATCCGCCGCCCGTGGTTGAGACTTGAACAACAGGCGCAATTGACGAGGCAAACTGCGTTTCTGAAAATTGCCGGGTTGTTATGACGGCATTTTCAGGCAATGGTTGAGTGCGGACGAGTTTGTAATTTTCCGGCGTTGCCTTTTCTGCAAGCGGTTTTGAAACGACAGGCTGCATCGGCCAATTTTGCCAGCCTAAAATCGCCAGCAAAACGAATGCGCCCAAAATCCCGATTGTCTGCCGCGTCTGCCGGAAATGGCGGCGACGACGCGCCAGCCGCAATGTCTCGCCGAGCAATGCTTCGCGAAAACCGGCGGGCGAGGCTTCAGCCAGCACGTCGTTGAGCAATTGTTCGTTGTCAGTTTTATTTTCCATCGTTCGTTTGTAGCAGCCGGCGTGAGCCGGCTCATTTTTGATTAGAGCGGACTGACGTCCGCTGCTACGATTTTTCTTTGTTCAATTCGGCCAGCACTGCGTCCTTCAATTTTTTGCGGACGCGCGATAATTTTGATTCGACGGCTTTTTCCGTCGTTTGTTGTTCGTCGGCAATTTCGCGGACGGATTGACGGGCAAAGTATTTTTGCCCGACCAATTTCTGTTCGTCCGATGGCAATGATTTCAAATTGCGCTCCAGCAACGCGCGCAATTTTCCGTTCACTTCGCCGTCGTTCCAAACGGCGCTTTCAATGTCCGCGTGCAAAGTGAATTTTTCCAGGAAGGCGAAATATCGCCGCCGCTTGCGCGTCTCATCCGCGAGCGCGCTGCGCGCCAGAACGGTGAGCCAGCTCCAGAATTTTTCCTCCGCGTCGAAAATTTTGGCGTGACGCACGACGCGGACGAGCGTCAGTTGCAAAACTTCGCGCGCGGATTCTTCATTGCCGCCGGTGACGACGAGCAGATAGCGCAGCAGCCGGTCAAAGTAAGCGTCGTAAAAAGTTCTGTAGGCCATTTCATCACCTTTCGACATTGCGCGGGTCAATGCGGCAACGTCCAGCGGCTCGCGCGCGCTGGCGTCTGCCGACGCGGAGCTGTCACTCGGATGGCGCAAGTGAATTTCCAAAATCGCATTGCACAATGGCCTGACGTTATTGTCCAGCTTCCGGTTTCACGGGCGGCGGCGGCAAAACCGCCGGAGGAAGTTGCTGGCTGTTCTTTCTGTTTTGCTCAATCAAATTCACCTGATCTTCAGGACTCAACGGCGGATGTGCAGGTGGAACTGAAAACTGCGATTGATTTTTTATTACCTGCTGCAAGCGTTCCTAAAAAACGGCGGTTGGATTTGGCGGCGGCGGTTGCAACGCCTTGAGCACATTGTCAATGACTTCGAGTTTGTCCGGCTCGCCTACGGCAATCAGCAATTTCGTTTCCTTATGAAAACTGATTTCCGGCGGCGACGTTTCGCCTTCCATTTTCCAGCCGGTTTGAATCGCCGTCGTGATGTCGTCCACCGTCAGGCCGCGATCCAAATAAGGCGCCAATTGGTAGAAGCGGCAGGTTTTTTCCGGCGGTGATTGAGGAGGTTTACTTTCAAAAAAATACCAGACAGAATCGTCCGTTTCCGGGCCTTCTGTTTTGAAGCCATAATCGCTCATAAAAGTTGAATAGCTGGGGTTAGATACTCCAAACCCACCAAAATAAGTTCCTGTCACATATTGCACTTGTTTAACGCTGGCCAATTGCAAAGCCTGAAATAGCCGGGGCACATTCACATTATTCATTTTCAGCGGCGGTAATTGTTCATTGGCAAATTCATCCGGTATGATCGCGTTCAAAGGTTTGCCCATTGCTTTTTCAATGGCTTTGACCAATTCCGCAGGCGTGCCGCCGGGAAAATCAAGATTGAATTTGGTGAGGTTTGTAGCTTCGAGAGTTGGCTGCAAGTTGGCGGTTGTAAAAACTTGTCCAATTCCAATTTGTCCCATTTGTCCCCAAACCGGCGTGAGGCTGATGACGAGGAATCCGAGCGCGACATATTTTGCGATTTTCATAAGTGGTGTTGTTTCCGTCTTTATACAGAAGCACGACGGCCGGCGCAAAATCCTTCGCGCAAATTCAAAATTTCGTCTTGATCCCGCACGCGCGCACGAGGCACCAGCCGCGAAGCGATTCAAATATGGCGAACAATCCCGCCGCCACCAAAATCAATCCCCATAACGAGTAATCGCAAACAATAATTCCCGCGATGAGGCAGAGTGCGCCGATGACGCCGCGCGCCATGCGACCGTGGCGGTCGAGGTTGGGTTTGAAGAACCGGCTCACGGGGAAAATTTAACACGCCGCGCGCCAAAAGCCAAGAGCCGTTGTTTCAATCATAATGAGACCTCTGCAAAAGGGGCGTAGAGGCTTTCGGCAGAAAGCCGCACTTTTTATTTCCAAGATATTGCGGCGCTCTGCCGAGACGCCGCTACGGTTGATGGATGGTTTTGCAGAGGTCTCATAATCTTAATCCTGATCTTAATCGTAATCTGGAAGGAACAGATTAAGATGACGATTAAGATTAAGATATTGCCGGGTTGCCTGCGCGGGACGGCGAGGGCATACTTACCAGCGAATGGACGACTCACTCATAAAAGCGCTCGGTTCGATTAACCAGAATACCTTGTGGGCGTCGTGCTTTTGGGGCGCGGTTGCCAGCGGCTACATCATTTACGGCTGGAAGCAACGTGAACAGTCGTTCATTCCATTCATCGGCGGACTGGCGATGACCGCCGTATCTTTTTTTCTAGGAGTGTTGACGATGTCTCTGGCCAGCATCGCAATCATGGTCGCCGTCTGGTGGCTGTGCAAACAGGGATATTGAGAAATGCAGAAGATAGAATTTGGAATGAAGAAACCGGAGGCAAATTATTTGCCTCCGGTTTTGGAATTTTTAGCATTTCTTCGGCAGCGCACTCGTGCCAGCGTAGACCGCATTTTTGCCGAGCAATTGTTCGATGCGCAGAAGTTGATTATATTTCGCCAGACGATCCGAACGGCTCAACGAACCGGTTTTGATCTGGCCGCAATTTGTCGCGACGGCAATGTCCGCAATCGTGGAATCTTCCGTCTCGCCGGAGCGATGCGAAAGGACGGCGGTGTATTTGTTGAATTGCGCGAGCTGGACGGCGTCGAGCGTTTCCGTGAGCGAACCGATCTGGTTCACTTTGACGAGAATCGAATTCGCGGTGCCGGTATCAATTCCTTTTTGCAAAAATTTCACGTTGGTCACGAATAAATCGTCTCCAACGAGTTGAACTTTGTCGCCGATCTTGTCGGTGAGTTTTTTCCAAGTTGTCCAATCACTTTCGCCGCAGCCGTCCTCGATGGAAACAATCGGATATTTGTTCACGAGCTTCGTGTAAAAACTCACGAGGTCGTCACCGCTGATGGTTTCGCCGGTGGATTTTTTGAAAGTGTATTTTGAATTGCCGTCGTAAAATTCGGACGCGGCGGGATCGAGCGTCAGGTAAATGTCCTTGCCCGGTTTGTAACCGGCGTCTTTGATGGCTTGAATAATCGTTTCCAACGCTTCCTCGACGCTGCCGAGTTTCGGCGCGAAACCGCCTTCGTCGCCGACAGCGGTGCTGCAACCTTTTTTCTTCAGCACGGCTTTGAGCGCGTGAAAAGTTTCCGTGATGGCACGCAAACCTTCGCTGAACGTCGGCAAACCGAGCGGCATGATCATGAATTCCTGGAAATCAATCGGCGCGTCGGAATGCGCGCCGCCGTTGATGACGTTGGCCATCGGCACGGGCAAAACTTTCGCATTCGGCCCGCCAAGATATTTGAACAATGGTTGATTGAGCGCGGCGGCGGCGGCTTTGGCATTTGCGAGCGAAACGGCGAGAATCGCATTCGCGCCGAGCTTGGATTTTGTTTCCGTGCCGTCCAAATCCAGCATGATTCGGTCAACGGTCAATTGGTCGAGCGCGTCAATTCCTTGCAGCGCGGGCAAAATTTTCTCGGTCACATTTTTGACGGCTTTGGAAACGCCTTTGCCGCCGAAGCGTTTTTTGTCGCCGTCGCGCAATTCAATCGCTTCATGTTCGCCGGTGCTCGCGCCCGAAGGAACGGCCGCGCGGCCTGCCGCGCCGCAGCACAGCGTCACGTCCACTTCCACGGTTGGATTTCCGCGCGAGTCGAGGATTTCGCGCGCTTCAATGTTTTGAATGTTCGTCATAATAAAATTGAGCGCGTATGATAAAAGTCATGCGCGCCAAGTCAAGAAGGCGTTGTTCACAAAGGAGGGTTTTCGATTGCCAACGCGCGCCAAACCCGCTATGAATTCTCCCGGCAATGGAGTTTGCCATCCGAAATGGAAAACCGCCTGATGTTCAGCGCTGATGACTCCTACGAATAAGGCGTTCGCAGGCATTTATGAACATCGCATATCTTTGGGTCGCACTCGGCGGCGCGCTCGGCAGCGTGAGCCGCTTCTGGCTGAACGGGATCATCTCCGCAAAATTCGGCGAAACTTTTCCCTTCGGCACGCTCGCCATCAACTTCACCGGCTCGTTTCTCATCGGCATTTTTGCCGCGCTGGCGATTCCCGAAGGCCGGATGGATTCGCAATCGCGCGCGTTCGCCACGCAATTTTTGATGATCGGCATTTGCGGCGGCTACACGACGTTTTCCTCGTTCAGCCTGCAAACGCTGAATCTGCTGCGCGACCGCGAATGGCTTTACGCCTGCGGCAATGTGATTTTGTCCGTGATTCTGTGCATGATCGCCGTCTGGCTCGGCTGGCTGCTCGGCGCGACGTTCAATTCAATGAAAGGAAATTAACCACGAATGAACACGAATCCACACGAATCCACACGAATCAAAATCGAATTTCTCATGCGAAATAATTCGTGTTTATTCGCGTCCATTCGTGGTTCAACCAAAATTTAATTATGCAAATTCCAAATGACGCGGTTCTCCTGCGAATTTTCATCGGCGAAAGCGACCGATGGGAACACAAACCGCTTTACGAAGCCATCGTGCTGGCCGCGCGCGAGGCGCAACTGGCGGGCGCGACGGTTTTGCGCGGGCCGATGGGCTTCGGCAAATCCAGCCATCTGCACACGGCGAAAATTCTGCGGCTCTCGATGGACTTGCCGCTCGTCATCGAAATCGTGGACAGCGAGGGGAAAATAAATTCCTTTCTGCCGACGCTCGACAAAATGATGGGCGGCGGACTCGTCACGCTCGAAAAAGTAAAAGTGCTGCATTATCGTTCGGGCGAGACAAAATCCTGACGGCTTTCAAAAAATGAAAAATATCACTGGCAATTTGCCTGCGCGCGGAATGTGGCTGTGCCTGCTTTTAAGCTTCTGCGTTTTGTGCCGCTTCAGTCCGGCGGCGGACGCACCGGCGGAAAAAAGCCAATCCCAACCCGTCCGCGTCGCCTGCGTGGGCGACAGCATTACTTACGGTTACGGCCTGGGCGACCGGGAACATGATTCTTATCCGGCACAACTCGGTCACTGGCTCGGAGACGGCTGGGAAGTTCGCAATTTTGGCGTCAACGCCGTGACGCTGTTGAAAAAGGGGGATTTGCCTTATTGGAAACAAGCAGCTTATCAGAAAGTGTTGGAATTCAAACCCGACATCGCCGTCATCCTGTTGGGCGCGAATGACAGCAAACATCCCGGCGACGGCAGCCTTGATGCCGGCAACGCCGTCAACAATTGGCGGCACAAGGCGGATTACGTTCCTGATTACGAAGAATTGATCGCCAGTTTTCGTCAGGCGAATCCGTCGGTGAAAATTTATGTCTGCCTGCCCACGCCGTGTTTTCCAGGACGCTGGGGCATCAATGACAAAACCATTCACGATGAAATCATTCCAATGGTTCGCCAAGTCGCGAAGGATTCAAACGCGACCATCATTGACCTGAACGGCGCGTTGTCTGGCAAAAAAGAATTGTTCCCCGACACAGTGCATCCAAACGCCGCCGGCGCCAAACTGATGGCGGCTGCCATCTATCACGCCTTGACGGGCAAAAACCCGCCAACTGACACGCCATGAACGAACTGCCAGGTCAAATTGTTACGCTGCTGCAAAGCGGCCAGCCGCGCGAAATCGTTCTCGAAAAAGTCTTGCGCGAAACCTTGAAACAATTTCATTCCGACACCGGCACGATTCACCGGCTCCATGAAACAACGCAACTCCTGCGCCTCATCGCGCAAGTCGGCCTGCCGCCGCAGTTGCTGGACATGGTGACCATCATTCCCGTCGGCAAGGGAATCGCCGGACAAGTCATCGCGCAAAACAAGCCGGTTTCGATTTGCAATTTGCAAACCGATTCCAGCGGCATCGCCAAGCCGGGCGCGAAACAAACCGGCGTCGGCGGCGCGCTTTGCGTTCCCATTCGCAATGGCGATAAAACTGTGGGGACAATCGGAATTGGCACAATTCGCCAGCACGAATACACGCCGGACGAAACGCGCGAGTTGGAAGAAATCGGCCGGTTGATCGGCAGAGAATTGAAACTTTAATTTTTCGGCAAAGTTCCGTCCGGCAGATACGCCCTGAACAGGGATTCAAACTCCTTGAGATTTTCCTCGACCGTTGAAAATCCAAGCGCGGTGGCGAAACAATCCAGCCCGACGAGCGCGTTGAGGCTCGCGTCGCGCGGATTGATGCTCAAGAGCCGCTTCGTGAAACTTTGGTTGACCGTCGCGATGTCCTCGTAAATTTTCGTGAAATTTTCCAGCTTCCAGTCCGGTTTCTGCCCGTGCTGCTCGCGGAAATACTGCGCGAGCAGATACATTGAAATCGCGCGGAACAAGGTTTCTTCCAGCGACGAAAACGGCAGGTGCGTGAAGACCATCGGGCGCAATTTGTCCATCACCGGGCAGCCGCTCGTGACCATGTAAAGCCCCATCATCGAGCCGATGCCGTATTGCACGGTGGAACGCTTGTGATACTCGCGCGACTCGCTGCGGATGGTGATGTCCGCCTCCTCGATGGAGAGCGAATCCTTGAACGACTCGATCACGTCCACGAGGTTCGCCGCGATGGGGCAATGGTAATTCTGCTCCGGCTTGAGCGGGCAGTTGGGGCATTGATGATGCGTCAATTTTGTCCATTGCCGCACCGTGGTCGTGTTTTCGGGGACGAATTGCATCGAATTTTTCTGAAGCCGCACGGAAAAAGTCTTTTTGTCCCCGCTGCGGAGTTTGAACTCGTATTCGATTGTGATGGTTTCGTCCATTGCGTCGCGCGCAGCACGATAGCGGAAAATTTTGCGAAGCCAAATGAATTTTCAAACGGCAAAATGTCATTTAATTTCCTCATTGCGGGTTGGGTTTGCTTTGACACCTTGCGCCTCCGCTTTTCGTTTTCCGCTGAACCGGGTTTGAAAGCGCGCCGTTTGCAGGAATTGAAGCGGTAATTTTATTTGCATACACATTTAGATTTGATATTGTGTGTATATGGATAAACGAACAAACATCGTTTTGGACGAAGGCTTGGTGCGGCAGGGATTGAAGGCCACGGGCATCAAAACCCGCCGCGCGCTCGTGCATCACGCGCTGGAGGAATTGGTGCGGCGTGAAAAGCAGATGGGCTTTCTCGCGCTCAAAGGAAAAATCAAATGGACGGGTGATTTGAATAAAATGCGCCGCTACCGTTTTGCATGAAAGTCCTGGTTGATTCCACGGTCTGCATTGATTTTTTCAACGGACGCGAGACGGCGCAAACCGCCAAGCTTGAACAATGTTTTCAAAATCACGACGAGATTTGCTATTGCGGATTTGTATTGATGGAAGTATTGCAAGGCGTTCGCGATGAAAAGGAGCGGTTTATTGTAAAGCAACAATTTGAAAATTTGATTTACCTTGGAGACGACCGCTCCACGTTCGAGCTTGGCGCGACGATTTATCGCGAGTTGCGGCGGCAAGGAATGACGATTCGCAATGCGATGGACTGCCTGATTTCCGCCGTCGTCATCCAGCACGGCGTGAATTTTCTGGAGAACGACCGCGATTACAAATTCATTGACCGGCATTATCCGCTGAACCGGATTTGAAGCACGCCGTTTGCAGGAATTGACTTGGTGATTTGCTTGTGAAAGATTTGTTTATGAAAATGAACTTTATCAGACGTTCGA
>DASXED010000172.1:0-10686 GCA_036490295.1 Verrucomicrobiia bacterium
GGCCGCGCCGACGGCGGTGACGGCGCAACCGGAGAACGCGCTGTTCACGCGCGTTCAACTGTCGTTTTAACCAAACCGAAAAAATCAAAATTACGGACATGAAAACTTTTCTTAAAATTCTGCTGGCTTCGACGCTCGCCATTTCTGCAAGCGCGAAGGAAATCAAGCTGCTCAACGTTTCCTACGACCCGACGCGCGAGTTGTATCAGGATTACAACGCCGCGTTTGCGAAATATTGGAAGGCGAAAACGGGGGATGATGTCACTGTTGACCAATCGCACGGCGGTTCTGGCAAGCAGGCGTTGTCCGTCGTCAATGGACTTGAAGCCGATGTCGTCACATTGGCCCTGGCTTACGACGTTGATGCCATCGCGCAGGTGAAGTTGTTGTCTCCCGACTGGCAAAAACGGTTGCCGGACAATAGCGCACCTTACACTTCGACGATTGTGTTTCTCGTGCGCAAGGGAAATCCGAAAGGCATCCACGATTGGAACGACCTGCTCAAGCCGGGCGTGACCATCGTCGTGCCGAATCCAAAAACTTCCGGCGGCGCGCGCTGGGCATATCTCGCCGCGTATGCTTACGCGCTGGAAACTTACAATCATGATGACGCGAAGGCGCGCGATTTCATCAAACAAGTCTATAAAAAAGTTCCCGTGTTGGATTCCGGCGCGCGCGGCTCAACCGTGACGTTCGCGCAACGCGGTATCGGCGACGTTTTGCTCGCGTGGGAAAACGAGGCGCATCTCGCGCAAAAGGAATTCGGCGCGGACAAATTTGACATCGTGACGCCGCCCTTGAGCATTCTGGCCGAACCGACCG
The DNA here is from genome assembly GCA_036490295.1 of Verrucomicrobiia bacterium. Taxonomy (GTDB): domain Bacteria; phylum Verrucomicrobiota; class Verrucomicrobiia; order Limisphaerales; family UBA11358; genus UBA11358. Next base: position 823 of record DASXED010000172.1, read on the forward strand.
TGGCCGTGGTGGACAAAGTGGCGAAAAAACACGGCACGACCGAAGTTGCCACTGCTTATCTCAAGTATCTTTATTCCGACGAAGGCCAGGAAATTGCCGCGCGCAATTTTTATCGTCCGCGCAACGAGGAAATTGCCAAAAAATACGCCGCCAATTTCAGCCAGTTGAAACTCGTCACGATTGACGAAGAATTCGGCGGCTGGACGAAGGCGCAAAAAACCCATTTCGCCGACGGCGGCGTTTTTGACCAAATCTTCCAGCCGCAAAACTAGTAAGTGGTTCCTCCGAACGGGCGGTGGCTTGAGCCTGTCAAGCCGCCGCCCTTCGCAAAAACTCGCGCACAAAATTAAATTTTATGACCATTGCCGACGCCCCCGTCAAAACCGCAGCGCAATTGCCGCGCGTCCAACGCCGCTCAATCGGCGAATTGCTCGCGCCGCTGGATAAAATCGCCGCGACCTCGCCGAACCTCGTCGCAAATTACGAGGCGCATTTTGAATCGGACGGCGCGCGTTACGAACTGCCGCGCTATTTGTTCGTCGGGCCAAAAGGCGGCGACACGCCGATCCGCATCGGAGTTTTTGCCGGCATTCACGGCGACGAACCCGAAGGCGTTCACGCGGTCATTCAATTCATCAAACTGCTCGAAGCCAAACCCGAACTCGCCGCCGGATATTATCTGTCGTTTTATCCGGTCTGCAATCCGACGGGCTTTGAAGACGCGACGCGGTTTTCGCGCGGCGGAAAAGATTTGAACCGCGAGTTTTGGAAAAATTCCGCCGCGCCGGAAGTCCGCTTGCTTCAAGCCGAATTGGTTTCACGCTCGTTTCAGGGAATCATCTCGCTGCACACCGACGACACGAGCGACGGCTTTTACGGCATCGTTCGCGGCGCGACGTTGACGAAACATTTGATTGAACCCGCGTTACAGGCCGCCGAAAAATTTCTCCCGCGCGACGAACGCCCGGTCATTGACGGTTTTGCCGCCCGAAACGGAATCATTCGCGATTGCTATGACGGCATTTTATCCGCGCCGCCGAAAGTGCGCCCGCGCCCGTTTGAAATCATTTTGGAAACGCCGCAATCGCCGCCGGAATATTTGAAGGAAGCCGCATTTGTGGTAGCGTTAAAAACGATTTTGATCGAATATCGCAAATTCATCGCTTACGCGCCGAACCTTTAATCCAAAAATTGTGGCGACCAGACAACTTGGAGCTAAAAAAATGAGAGTGTTGCCGGGCTTTCGCCTCACGCTCGGTTTCACGCTGTTTTATTTGAGCCTCATCGTGCTGATTCCGCTCGCGGCGGTGTTCTGCAAAACCAGCACGCTGACGTGGACGCAATTTTGCCACGCCGTCGCCTCGCCGATTGCGCTCGCGTCGTATCGGCTGACGTTCGGCGTGTCCTTTCTCGCCGCGCTGGTCAACGGAATTTTCGGCCTCATCGCCGCGTGGGTTTTGGTGCGCTACAATTTTTTCGGGAAAAAAATCGTGGACGCGCTGGTGGATTTGCCGTTCGCGCTGCCGACCGCCGTCGCGGGCATCACGCTGGCGACGATTTACGCGCCCAACGGCTGGATCGGCGAATGGCTCGCGCCGCTCGGCATCAAAGTTTCCTACACGCGGCTCGGCGTGTTTGTCGCGCTCACGTTCATCGGCCTGCCGTTCATCGTTCGCACCGTGCAGCCGGTGTTGGAAGATGTGGACGCGGAACTCGAAGAAGCCGCCGCGAGCCTCGGCGCGAATCGCTGGCAGATTTTCTGGCGCGTGATTTTTCCGATATTGAGTCCGGCTTTGCTGACCGGCTTTGCGCTGGCGTTCGCCCGCGCGCTCGGCGAATACGGCTCGGTCGTTTTCATTTCCAGCAACATTCCGTTCCATACGCAGATCACGCCGCTACTCATCATGACCAAGCTGGAGGAATTTGATTACGCGGGCGCAACCGCGATTGCCGCCGTGATGCTCGTCGTTTCGTTTGTGCTGCTGCTCGCCATCAATTTGCTGCAATGGTGGAGCAGCCGCCATCACGCATCCAGCTTGTCATGACAACCGTTGCCACATCCGCAATTCCGCAACGCGCCGCGCCGCAACGTCGCGCGACGACCGAATCGCCGTTCGTGCGCGCGCTTTTGATTGGAACGACATTTTTATTTCTCGGATTATTTTTGATCGTGCCGCTCATTTCCGTTTTCGCGCAGGCGTTCGCCAAAGGCTGGGATTTTTATTTTCACACGCTCGCCGACCCGATGGCCGCGAGCGCGATTAAGCTCACGCTCATCGCGGCGGGAATCGCCGTGCCGCTGAACTGCGTCTTTGGCGTCTGCGCGGCGTGGCTGATCGCGAAATTCGATTTTCCCGGCAAAAATGTTCTACTCACGCTGATTGACCTGCCGTTTTCGGTTTCGCCCGTGATTTCCGGTTTGATTTACGTTCTCGTTTTCGGCACGCAAGGCTGGTTCGGCTCGTGGTTTTCCGACCACAACATCCAGGTCATTTTTGCCGTGCCCGGAATCGTGCTGGCGACGATTTTTGTGACGTTTCCGTTCGTCGCGCGCGAATTGATTCCGCTCATGCAGGCGCAAGGCCGCACCGAGGAAGAAGCCGCGCGCGTGCTCGGCGCGAGCGGCTGGCAGACGTTTTGGCGCGTGACGATTCCGAACATCAAATGGGGTCTGCTCTACGGCGTGATCTTGTGCAACGCGCGCGCGATGGGCGAGTTCGGCGCGGTCTCGGTCGTCAGCGGCCACATTCGCGGCGGGACGGATTCGCTCGGCACAAATACGATTCCACTGGCCGTCGAAATTTTGTATAACGAATATCATTTCACCGCCGCCTTCGCGGTCGCGTCGCTGCTGACGTTTCTCGCGCTCGTCACGCTCGCTTTGAAAACGTGGGTGGAATATCGAAACAACGAATTGCGCGGAACGGCCTTCACGCCCGTGCCGTTTAAGAAAAACAAATGATCTTCACGCAAAGGCGCAGAGGCGCGAAGTTAAAGAAAAATTATTTCTTTGCGAGCTTTGCGTCTTTGCGTGAGAAAAAATTAAAATCTGAATGAGTGTTGAAGTAAAAAACGTCACGAAAAAATTCGGAAATTTCACCGCGCTCGACAACGTGAATCTCAAGATCGAGTCGGGCGAACTCATCGCGCTGCTCGGCCCGTCCGGTTCCGGCAAGACGACATTGCTGCGCGTCATCGCCGGTTTGGAATTTCCCGATCCCGGCGACGCGACGGTTTTATTTTACGGCGAAGACGTGACACAAATTCCCGCGAGCCAGCGCAAGGCCGGATTTGCATTTCAACATTACGCGCTGTTCCGCCACATGAGCGTTTTTGAAAATATCGCGTTCGGTTTGCGCGTGCGCCCAAAAATCACGCGTCCGGCGGAAGCAAAAATCCGCGCGCGTGTCGGCGAACTTTTGAAATTGATCCAGCTTGAGCCGCTCGCGAAAAGATTTCCGTCGCAACTTTCCGGCGGCCAGCGCCAGCGCGTCGCGCTCGCCCGCGCACTCGCCGTCGAACCAAAAGTTTTGCTGCTGGACGAGCCGTTCGGCGCGCTTGACGCGAAAGTCCGCAAAGAATTGCGCCGCTGGCTGCGAAAGTTGCACGACGAAATTCATATTACCACGCTTTTTGTGACGCACGATCAGGAGGAAGCGCTGGAAGTCGCCGACCGCGTCGCCATTTTGCGCGACGGCAAAATCGAACAAATTGGAACGCCGGAAGAAATTTACGACAATCCCGCGTCGCCGTTCGTTTATGATTTTCTCGGCAACGTGAATTTGTTCAGCGGTCGCGTTCACGAAGGCTCGGTGACGATTGGCGATTCAAAATTTGACGTTCCCGAAACTGCCGGCGAAACGGAAGCCGATACCGTCGCGTTCGTGCGCCCGCACGACATCCGCATCACGCGGGAGGCGAACGGGCAGAAAACTTTTCCGGCGCGCATCGTTCGTTCCAACGCCGCCGGGCCGGTGGCGAATCTTGAACTGGAGCGGCTGGACGGCAGCGGGCATTTCACCGCGCAATTGGGCAAGGAGGAATTTCAGCAGTTGCAGTTGAAAGCGGGCGAAAATGTTTTCGTGGAATTGAAGAACGTGAAGGTTTTCTCCGACGACTTTTCGATTTGACGGAATGATGGAAAACTCCCCGGAGAACGGCATCGTGTTGACAATAATAATGCCGAAGCTGTAACACCGTTGCCACGGACTTTATTATTTTTCGATTTGCGGCTATAAAGATTGCGCTCGCCCGCAGCTTCATTTTGAATCTTGAAATCAAATGAGCGCGCTGCTCGAAGTCAAAAATCTGAAGGTGCATTTTCCCGTGAAGCACGGGATGTTCAGCCGCGTCCGCGAATTCGTGAAGGCGGTGGACGCCGTGAGCTTCAGCATCGCGCCGGGCGAAACGCTCGGCCTCGTCGGCGAAAGCGGTTGCGGCAAGACGACGCTCGGCCGCGCCATCGTCCGGCTCGTCGAACCGACGGCGGGGGAAATCTCGCTCGACGGCGAGGACATCCTGAAGATGAGCGGGGCGGCTTTGCGCGCGCGGCGGCGGAAGTTCCAGATGATTTTTCAAGACCCCTACGGCTCGCTCAATCCACGCATGACGGTCGAGCAGATCGTCGGCGAAGCGTTAGACATCCACAAACTGACCGACAGCAAATCCGCGCGGCAAAAACGGATGTTTGAACTACTCAAGGATGTAGGCCTTGACCCGGATTACGCGCAGCGTTATCCGCATGAATTTTCCGGCGGCCAACGTCAGCGCATCGGCATCGCGCGCGCGTTGGCGGTCGAACCTGAATTAATTATTTGCGACGAACCGGTGAGCGCGCTGGACGTTTCGGTGCAGGCGCAAATAATAAATCTGCTCCGCGATTTGCAGCAAGAGCACGGCATCGCGTATCTCTTCATCGCGCACGATCTGGCGGTGGTCGAACATATCAGCCATCGCGTGCTGGTGATGTATCTCGGAAAAATCGTCGAAGCGGCGGAAGCGAAAGCCATCATCCGCGACCCGCAGCATCCTTACACGCAGGCATTGATTTCCGCCGTGCCGGAAGTGGATCCCGAATCGAAACGCCAAAGAATTGTTTTGCCGGGCGATGTGCCGTCACCGATTCATCCGCCGAGCGGCTGTCCGTTTCATCCGCGTTGCCCGATTGCGCAACTGCCGAGGTGCAAAGACGAAGTTCCCGAACTGCGCGAAGTTTCAAAAAATCATTTTGCGGCGTGTCATTTTGCGGGAACGAAGATTGACGCGCGGGCGTAACTCCCATTTGCTGGAAAAACATTTTGAGACCTCTGCAAAAAGGGCGTAGCGGCTTTCGGCAGAAAGCCGCATTCTTCAATTTCCAAGGTTTTGCGGCGCTCTGCCGAGACGCCGCTACGGTTGTTGGATGGTTTTGCAAAGGTCTCGTTTTGTCTTTTCAATGGGCCGCTTTTGCTTGAAAGTCGTGCTGGCCTTTGGCCTTTCCAGCGGCGACAAAAAGACGGTAAGTGACGCCGGGTTGGAGCGGTTCGGGTCGCTTGCCTTCGACGACGGGGTCCATGCCTTCAATTTTTTCGCCGTAGAAAAAATGATTGATCGAATCGGAGCCGTCGTCCGAAACGAGATGCCAGACGGGCTGGGCAAGCGAATTGGTTTGCAGCGCGGCGAGCGGGACGATCTTGATTTCGGTGAATTCGTATTCGCGTTCAAAGGTGAAGATGATTGGCACCGTGGTGTAACTGTTTTTCTGGGCGGGGCGAAAAGTGCCTCTTATGAAGCGGCTGGTGTGAGCAATATGAATGGTCTTTGGCTTGAACCAGTCGGTGAAGTAAAAGACATAAACCCCGGCCAGCACAAGCGTGACGGCGATGAGGATCAAATTTTTCTTGCTCATAAAATAATTGCAACGCGCGCGGCGCGGCGCGCGTCTATCCATCAGACGTGAAACACAACGGATTGGTTATGAAAATAGCAGGGCGACGGACACCGGCCAACAAAGAACCGGCGTTCACCCTGATTGAACTGCTGGTGGTCATCGCCATCATTGCGATTCTGGCGGCCATGCTGCTGCCCGCGCTGGGCCGGGCGAAGGAAACGGCCAAACGCATCTCGTGCCTGAACAATCTCAAGCAGTTAAGCCTGGCCGCGCATATGTATGTGGACGACAACAACGGCGCTTACCCGGATCGCAATGAATCCGACAGCTGGCCGAACAGGTTTTATGACGACTACGGGAAAAACTTAAAGGTGCTGCTTTGCTTGAGTGAAACCACCAACACGCCCGCCACCGGCGGCGGCGCCATCCAGACCAACAGCATACCCGCCGACAATGCGCCGCGCAGTTATTTGATCAACGGCTGGAATGATTATTTTGGTGACGACAGCGCCGGAAACAGCATGAAAGAAAATGCCATCGTCCATCCGAGCGACACGATCCTGCTGGGCGAAAAGCAATCCGGCGCGGATGATTTTTACATGGACGCCAATAATGGTGACGACGTGCTTGAAGTTTTGGAGCAAAGCCGGCACGACAGCCGCGGTGCGGAGACTGAAACCGGCGGCTCGAATTACGCCTTTACGGACGGCAGCGCGACATATTTGAAAGTCCACACGTCGCTCTATCCGCTCAATTTATGGGCGGTGAGCGATTCAAACCGGCTGGCCGATGCCGTCACTCCTTGAATTTTTTACCACGATTGTTCGCATCCAAAAAGCGAATGCCAGCCACTCCGCAGCCGGCTGATTTCCCGTGTCGCTTCGCGGCAAAAACCTGTGCTTCATTCGTTTTATAGCGAATCATGTTAACATAGGCACACGGGGTAACGCGCCCTACCTGTGCCATGCCAATGTTGTTTGAAACTGCTATAATCTGTGGCTGGAAATCAAACCGGCTTTTCCCCGTAATTGATCGCCATCGCGCCGCCGGGGAGATTGTCGCTTGATACGTTGCCAGATTGGAGCCGGCGGAAATTTTTCTGCGCGAGCATGAAGTTCCGTTGAATTATTCCCCGGCGGAACTGGCAGATGAGGCGCGGTTCTGGAAGCACGATGAAGTCAAAAAACGCCACGGCTTGAAATAATTTTCCGGCGCAGAGGACGCAGATTTCATTTCACGTGAAAGAGGCGAAGCGTGCGCAGCACCCCAGCCATAAAAAGCAAATTTTTCCTAACGATCCAAAGCTGAGCCACGGCGCGAATAATCGCAAGCGTGAATTTGCTCAAAACTGTCAAATGAAGGAGCAGCCGCCGTTGGCTCCAGCGCGGTGTTAGGCGGCGTCATCGCCCCGAGCTCCTCTTGAGCCAAATAAAAAGGCCGACCAACCCTAACAAACCGATAAGCCCGCTCACCATCGAATACCAAAACAAAAATCCTGGCATCTTTGGAATCTCAAATCTCAAGATAACCGGCGTAAGAATGAAGCATACGCAAATCATGCCGACGCCGAGAGTCAATCCCATGCGTGAACGCCGCTTCAAACGAACCTGACTTGCTGGGCCGGCAACAATAAATCTCGTCTGCCTGTAAGCCCACAAGCCAATAATGATGCCGCCTTGTGCCAAGATTGCTCCAACAATCTGCGCTCCATCTTTCTCGTCAACAATGGAACAAACCACCAGTCCGGCGATAGCCATCAAAGCTCCGGCATAAAACAACTGACTCCTCAAAAGTAATTTTAGTCTCTCTCGATGGTTCATAGTGTAAGCCGCCTAACGAAAAAAGCTGAGCCACCGCCGACTCGCGGCGTGGATTGCAACCGCAGCGGCAACGGCGGTTGGCTCCGGCTACTGGTTAGGCGGCATCATGTGTCGTGTCTCAACCAATTTTACGTGCCAATGATTTCCGCTGCAAAAGCATACTCGTGGTAATCAAAAGCCCGGTCACTACCTGCAATAAGCACATCGTTGGATGCGAAGATACAAAGCTCAAAACAGCTCCAGCAACGCTCACAAATACGCCAAGCCACATGACGATGCCGCACAGCCGATACTGTGCCGTGATAGAACCAGGGTGACTGCGCAGCCAAATCCGCACCGAGACGGCTGCAATCGCGAGTATCGCAAAGATTAGACCGATAATGGTCACAGTTGTCATAGTAAGTGTCATAGTTTTGTTGTGTTCTTTTGCCGAAAATGTTCTCTGCCGCCTAACGACCAAAAGCTGAGCCACGCCGACCGATGACCTCCGCCAACCCGAAACCTTCTCGACAAACTGAAGGCGTAGTCGGCGTTGGCTCCAGCGCTGTGTTAGGCCACAAAATCGTGAATCTGTAAAAAACCATCCATAAAAATCTCTGCCGAAAATCTCAACGCCAACTCTTGCTCGCCAGCTTCCGAACCGGCGAAGCTGAAACTGCTCGAATCTGCCACGAACTTCCAGTCCGAAAAATCAAATGACCGAAACTCTCCGCTAGCCAAACTAACTCTAAAAAATCTCAATGCAACCTTGTGGCCTAACGATCCAAAGCTGAGCCACGGCGCGAATAACTGCAAGCGTGGATTTGCCGCAAATCTCCAAATGCAGGAGCAGCCGCCGTTGGCTCCAGCGCGGTGTTAGGCCACCGGCTCATGTCTGACTCCTGAATCGCCGATAAATAACGGCTGTAAGTCCTGCTGGAACCAAAGCCACTGCGCTGCAAATCAAAACCCACATCAGGAAAAAGAACGCATACATCAAATAATCCGAAAAAGTCAAAGTAGGCTCTTTCATGGCGTCAATATCTGCTCTAACCGCAGCATAACTGCAAACCCACGAAAAAACTGTCCAGAAAATGCCGCCAAATACAGCGCCGGAAATAATGCAAGCTGCCAAACTTCGGCGGCGCTGACAACGCAGCAAGACACAAAACTCTACTACCGCCATCGTGAGAAACATGATGAACAAATAGAGATAGGTTTTCATGGTGGCCTAACGATCCAAAGCTGAGCCACGGCGCGGAAAACTGCAAGCGTGAATTTGCCGCAAACCTCCAAATGAAGGAGCAGCCGCAGTTGGCTCCAGCGCGGTGTTAGGCCAGCGTCTTACGATTTCCATAATTCCAGTAATAAAAGATTCCAATACCATTGACGACGACAAACAATCCAAGCCTCAAATATAACTTCCAATCCTCGTGCTTGTGCATGAGTCGCATCTCTTCGTCAAACGTGGCTTTGGTAGCCGCCGACGGATGATCGTGATACTCTTCAAATGCCGCAATCCGTTCCTGACGGTGAAAGCGTGTGTCAACCATCGCTCCGTGGCTCATGCCGAATAAAAGCTCGCCGCCAATCTCCAGAACTACCAGCTCAAGAAACAGTGCCATGACAATCACAAAAAGCTTGTAAATAATCCTCATGGCGCACGCACGCGGCCTAACGTCCAAAGCTGAGCCACCGCCGACCTGCGACGTGAACCGCGACAGCGGAACGGCAAGCGCCAACGGCGGTTGGCTCCGGCGACTTGTTAGGCCACGGTCTCATCGTTTCCTGAAAAATAATCTCCATGTGCGTGTCACAATCAAATAAACCGTCCGCATCACCAAGAATGGAACGACGTTCAGTAAAAACAAAGCCAACGGAAAAGCTATCGCAGCTATCGGAACGGCAACCAAGCCCGCATAAAACATCGCCGCACTGTGATAAGTAATGGCACAAATCGCGCCGGTCACTGGAAGCACAGAAAAACTCCCAGAGCCTAATTTGGTCGCTTCTTTTTTTCATGGTGTGTGAAGTGGCCTAACTATTGATATGCCGCAGTGCGTGCAAAGTTGCTTGCACGGTTGTTTTCATTGCGGCCTTTGTTTATCATGCTGTTATGAAAGCAGACTTGCGAATTTCTATCAAGGATTATCGCCGGAATAAAAATCTAAAAATTTTGCTCGTGCGCGTGCCGTT
>DASXED010000004.1:0-20407 GCA_036490295.1 Verrucomicrobiia bacterium
CCAAGGAAAATCTTTTCAAAACTTGGTGACTTTGTGGCTTGGTGATCAAACCGTTTTCAAAACAGCTTCCACGACGCTTTCAACGCCAATGCCGTTCATGCAGCGGAAATCAATCGGGCATTCGCGCAGAAAACACGGCGAACATGGCGCGTCGGATTTCAAGATTTTCGATTCAGCCGAAAAAATTGGCCCGGTCAATTCCGGCGACGTGCTGCCAAAAATCGCGACGACCGGAACGCCGAGCGCGGCGGCGACGTGCATCGGGCCGGTGTCGTTCGTCAAAAGCGCGCGGCAAAGTTTCAGGAGCGACATGAGTTCGCGCAAAGAAGTTTTGCCGCAAAAATTTTGAATTTTGAATTTTGAATTTTGAATTTCAGATTCGATTTGATTCGCGATTGCCAGATCATTTTTGCCGCCGAACAAAATCCATGTGCAATTTGTTCGTTGCTGAATTTCTTTTGCGGCGGCGATGAATCTTTCGACCGGCCAGCGTTTGGCCGGGCCATATTCCGCGCCGGGATTCAAACCGAAAATTGGCTGCATGATTTTATCGAGACCAAATTTTTTCTTCGCCGTTTCAATTTCTTCCGGCGAAACAAACAATTGCGGCGGCAACGGTTCTGGATTCGCGCCGAGCGCGGCGACCAGATGCAAATACTCGCGGGTTTGGTGCGCGCCTGACAGTGGCACAGGCTTCCAGCCTGTGTGTTCATTCCCACTCACAGGCTGGAAGCGTGTGCCACTAATACGTCGCTTGATTTCAGCGAAGGAACACTTTTGCATTTTCACCACACCGGCGCGCGGCGCGACGGCTTGCGTCAGGAAAAAATTCCGCCACGGGCGCGCATAACCGATTCGATTTGGAATTTTCGCCAGAAAAACTTCCAACGCCGAACGCGGCGAATTTGGCAAAATGAGCGCGAGATCAAATTTTTCGGCGCGCAGTTTTTTTGCGACGGCAAAAACATTTTCGTCTGACGCAAAAGAGATCGTCTCATTCACTGCCGGATGATTTGCCCACAAGTCACACAATTTTTCCGGCGTAAGCAATGCGATGTGCGCCTCGGGAAATTTTTCACGCAGGCGCAGCAGCGCGGGCGTGGTCATCACCGCGTCGCCAAGCCAGTTCACACCGCGAATCAAAATTCGCGGTGCAGATGGTAGATGGCAAATGGCCAATGAGGAAATCATGTTGCGGCTTTCGCGGTTTCAACTTCTGACGTCTGGCTTCCGGCTTCCGGCTTCTGAATTTTCCAGCGCCGGTGAACCCAGAACCAGTTGGCCGGGTCGCGGCGCACGGCGGTTTCAAACGCGCGGTTCACGTCGCGCATGATTTCTGCGGTGGAGCGGGCGCCGCCATTTTCGCGCGTGGGAATTTCGCCGCCGACTTCGATTTCCCAATGTGCCAGACCGGTGCGATAGCAAATGGCCGTGTGCAGCGGGCAATGGTAGCGCAGCGCAAAAATCGCCGGGGCGGGCGAGGTGGAACATTCGTGGCCAATGAACGGCAGGCGCAATCCGCCGCGGCCTTCGTGCTGGTCGGCGAGCAGCCCCAGCAACAACCCGGTGTCGGCCATGCAAGCCCGCATCATCGCGCCTTCGCTGCGCCGCTCAAAGAAACGGCAGCCTGAACGCTCGCGCAGGGATTGCATCAGGCGGTTGAGCGCGGGTTGTTTCAGCGCGCGATACGTCGTGGCGCATTTGAAGACTGGCACAAATTGTCCGAACCGGGCGTAAAGCTCGAAATTTCCAAAGTGTCCAACGGCCACGATGCGGCTTTGCGGCCCGGCATCGGCCTCGTGCGGCAGGATTTTTTCCGCGCCGGCAAATGCAAAATGCGGGAGCATTTCGGCGGGACTCATCGCGGCGGTTTTGACGGCGCAAAGATAATTTTCCCCGAGGCGCCGGAAATTTTCCCGTGCAATGGCGCGGATTTCTTCCGGCGGTTTTTCATGGCCGAAGCACATCGTCAAATTTTTCAGCGCGACGCGACGGTGGCGTCCTTCGAGCCAATATGCCAGCGCGCCGCCAGCGCGTCCGATGCGCGCGACCCAGACCAGCGGCATCGCTTGAATGGCCGTGACGATTGCGCGCGCAAGCCAGTAAATCGGCATATTCATCAGCGGAAACAAATTTTTCGGACGCAATCCTGAAAGTCGTTCGCGCCAGCGACGATCTGGATTTCCACACGCATGAAATAAAATGGCAAATCGCGCCGGTCAATTTTCGGGAAACGCACGGCGTCCTTTTGCGTGGTGACAATTATCTCGGCCTGGCGTTTTTTGGCGCGATTGATGGCGTTCAAAATTTCCTGCTGCGTGAAGCGGTGGTGGTCGGCGAAGCGCTTGGAATAGACGAGTTCGCTGCCGAGCTTCACGAGGCTTTGCTCGAAACTTTCCGGCTGCGCGATGCCGCTCAACGACGCGACTTTTTTTCCGCGCAGGCAATCCAGGGATTTTCTTTCGGCGGTGAAAACGTCTTCGAGATACAGCGGATGATGGACGCACTCGATGACGGCTGCGCTGGAATTTAATTTTGAAATGCGCGCGCGCAATTCGGAAGTGTTGCCGTCGCTTTTCGTGATGAAAATGGTCTGCGCGCGCGCGAGGTGCGACGGCGGCTCGCGCAACGTGCCGCGCGGAAGCAGATGCTCGTTGCCGAACGGCTGCTGGCGATCAATCAGCACGACATCATGGCGGCGACCGCGCAGATGCCAGTATTGAAAACCGTCGTCGAGCAGCAGCGTGTCGCAGCCGAATTTTTCAATCGCGTAACGCCCGCTTTTCACGCGGTCTTTGTCCACGAGCACGACGACGTCCTTGAGATTTGACGCGAGCATGTAAGGTTCGTCGCCAGCCATCTCGGAATCGAGCAAAAGCGATTTGCCGTCGGAGACGACGCGCGGCGGCGTCTGGTCTTCGCGCAAAAGAATTTTATTCAGCATCCAGACGTGAAACGGCGGCGGCTTGGAACGGTAGCCGCGAGAGAGAATCGCGACGTTGCGCCCGGCGTCGCGGAGTTCGCGCGCGAATTTTTCCACGACCGGAGTTTTGCCCGTTCCGCCGACGGTCAGGTTTCCAATCGCGATGACTTGGACGCCAAGCGTTTTGTCGCGGAGGATGCGGACGTTGTAAAGCCAGCGGCGCAGCTTGACGGCAACCTGGAAAACTTTCGAGCCGCCGAACAAAATGGTGCGCGTGAGTTTCGCGCGAAAGTCATGGCGTTCCTCGAAGATGACCACTTCGAGGAAGAAGGTTTCGAGCGTTTCAGCCCAGAGCCGGAATTTTTCGCGCATCGCGGTTCAATGTGCCAAGTTCCGAAGAAGTTTTGAATTTTTAATTTTGAGTTTTTAGTCGAATCCAAATGCCGTCGTTTCAACTAAAAATTCAAAACTTAAAACTCAAAATTTATTTCAGTAGCCGAGCTTGGCGACTTCCTGCTGCAAGGCCAGTTGAAAATCCTGCACGTCGGCGGCGGAAGGTTTGTAACCGGCTTGCTTCGGCACGACGCCGAGCCGGCCGGTCTGATCCAGATACCAATCGGCAATCTGGCCGTCGCTGAATTTAACCGTGCCGCTGATCATCGCGCCGGGCTTGGTGATTTGATCCACGCTGACAGAAACGCCGGAAGCCGGAAGCGTTCCCTCCGGCGCGGGATTTTTTTCAACGGTGAGTTTGGCTGGATCGGCGGCGGGCGGCGCGACGACTTTTGGCGGTTCGGGATCTTTCGGCGTCAGTTTCAAATCGTCCACGAGGAAGCGGACTTCCATGTAGGTGAATTTTAATTTGAATTCCGACAGCAGGCGGTTTTGGATTTCGGAAAGTTTTGCGCCTTCTAGAATCCACGCGCTCACGCGCTGACGTTGTTCTTCAGTTAAATTCATATTTCAAATGTCAATGCTTGGGAAAATTTTCAAACCAGCCAAGATAAATTACTGATGCGCTGCATTATTGAATATGCGGTAAGTCCCATAAAAAGCTAACAATACTAACCACACACCAAATGAACCATATACAAATATAGCGGACCAATACCAACCAGGTTCTTTTTCTCGAAAAAAAAACCACTGCCAAATTTGGAACCAATTACAATTTTTCCACTTTTTAGACAACGGAAGATAGTATAAATGATAGCGCAACCAGCCAACAGAAAAACAACCATAATTAGAATTTTGGCTATGTAATGTTGTGGCATATTTAGCTTTTAACAATCAGTGTGGCATTTAGTCAAGCATTGGCCGTTTTCAAAATCCAATCGTAACCTTTGGCCTCGAGTTCGAGCGCGAGTTCCTTGCCGCCGGTTTTCACGATATGGCCGTCCACCAGGACGTGGACAAAATCCGGCACGATGAAATTCAGCAGCCGTTGATAATGCGTGATGACAAGCTGCGCGTTATCGGCGCGCTTCAAGGCGTTGACGCCGTGAGAAACGACTTTGAGCGCGTCAATGTCCAGGCCGGAATCGGTTTCGTCGAGGATGGCGAGCTTGGGTTCGAGCACGGCCATCTGAAAAATTTCCGCGCGTTTTTTTTCGCCGCCGGAAAAACCTTCGTTGACCGAGCGCTTGAGCAGATCTTCCTTGAGTTCGAGCAGCTTCATTTTGTCCTTCACGAGCGCGAGAAAATCAATCGCGTCGAGTTCCGGTTCGCCGCGATGCTTGCGGATCTCGTTGAACGCGGCCTTGAGAAAATAAGTGCTGTTCACGCCGGGAATCTCGACCGGATATTGGAACGCGAGGAACAGACCTTCGCGCGCGCGTTCCTCGGGATCGAGGTCGAGCAAATCCTTGCCGCAATAAAGCACTTCGCCACCGGTCACGTCATAACCGTCGCGGCCGGCCAGCACGGCGGCGAGCGTGCTTTTGCCGGAGCCGTTCGGGCCCATGACGGCGTGGACTTCGCCGGCGTTGATGGTGAGGCTGACGCCCTTGAGGATTTGTTTGCCCTCGACGCCCGCCGAGAGGTTTTTGATTTCTAATGTCGTTTTGCTCATTTGTTAAAATTTTAATTTTTTCAAGCCCAAACTGCGACGCACTTCGGCGCGCAGTGAGCGACAATGCTTCAAAGCGAGTTTTGCTTGCGATAATGTCGCAGAATGGCCGGGATAGCGAAAATCCACGGCGAAATCTGTCATGTCATCCGCTATTTGAGCATACGCTGTCCAGAGAGGCTCGGCTTGGACGCAAAGATTCAGAAGCGAAAGCAAATCATGAGTTCGTTGAAACGAAATTCCGGCCTCGACGAGCTTGGCTTTCAGATATTTTTCAACACATTGCTGGCAGAAAAAACACGCGGCATCCGGCACAATGTCCTTGCGTCGCTGCAAAATTTGCGCGGCCACCTTGAAATCATTTTCCGCTTTTTTGATCCATTCACGCGTCAGCGGCTTCATACATGACCTTTCCTTTTTCTACGACTTCTTGCATGAATGAATCGCCCCAACGCAGTCGTTTGGAAATTTCCGCTGGCGTGCGAACCAATAAATCCATCGGAAAATCCCGTCCCACCGCATGTCGTATCCGCAACGACATCCGTTCGCCGCGATGGCGCGTGCGGTTCATCACCACTAGCAAATCTACATCGGAATCTTCCGTCGGTTTTCCGTAACCATACGAACCAAAGAGAATTATTTTGCGCGGGCGAAATTGTTTCGCCACCGCATTGCAAAAGGATTTGATTTTCGCCCGTTCGACCATGATTCAAGTTTAATTTTGTTGCGCCGTTTTTGCCAGAACACATTTGTTAGCCTACACTTCCTTCCAGGCTCACGCCCAGAAGTTTCTGCGCTTCGACGGCGAATTCCATCGGCAGTTCCTTGAACACTTCCTTGCAGAAGCCGTTCACGATCATGTTCACCGCGTCCTGCGTCGCGATGCCGCGCGCGTTGCAATAAAAAATCTGGTCCTCGCCGATCTTCGAGGTCGAAGCCTCGTGCTCGACGCTCGCCGACGTGTTTTTCACCTCGATATACGGAAACGTGTGCGCGCCGCATTTCGCGCCGATGAGCATCGAGTCGCATTGCGAAAAATTGCGCGCGTTCGTCGCGCTCTTCTGGATTTTCACGAGGCCGCGATAACTGTTCTGCCCGTGACCGGCGGAAATTCCTTTTGAAATAATTGTGCTGCTCGTGTTCTTGCCGATGTGGATCATCTTTGTGCCGGTGTCGGCCTGCTGATAATTATTCGTCACGGCGACGGAATAAAATTCGCCCACGGAATTGTCGCCGAGCAAAATGCAGCTCGGATATTTCCAGGTGATCGCCGAGCCGGTCTCGACTTGCGTCCAGCAGATTTTTGAATTTTTGCCTTTGCACAGGCCGCGCTTCGTCACGAAATTGTAAATGCCGCCCTTGCCGTTCTCGTCGCCGGGATACCAGTTTTGCACGGTTGAGTATTTGATTTCGCCATTGTCCAGCGCGACGAGTTCCACGACGGCAGCGTGCAACTGGTTTTCATCGCGCATCGGCGCGGTGCAACCTTCGAGGTAGCTGACGTGCGACCCTTCATCGGCGATGATGAGCGTGCGCTCGAACTGGCCGGACTTCGCGGCGTTGATGCGGAAGTAAGTGGAAAGTTCCATCGGACAGCGCACGCCTTTCGGGATATAGCAGAACGAACCGTCGGTGAACACGGCGGAATTCAGCGCGGCGTAATAATTGTCCGTGTGCGGCACGACCGAGCCGAGATATTTTTTGACGAGCTCGGGATGGTCGTGGACTGCCTCGGTGAACGAACAAAAAATGACGCCTTTTTCCGCAAGCTGTTTGCGGAACGTCGTGCCGACCGAAACTGAATCAAAAATAGCGTCCACGGCCACGCCCGCGAGCTTGGCGTGTTCGCGCAACGGAATGCCGAGCTTCTCGTAAGTCTCCAACAATTTTGGATCAACGTCGGCAAGACTTTTCGGCGCATTGGCCGGCGGCTTGGGCTGGGAAAAATAAGTGATGTCCTGAAAATCAATTTTCGGATATTTCACGAACTGCCACGTCGGTTCGGGCATCGTGAGCCAATGGCGAAACGCCTTGAGCCGCCATTCGAGCAGCCATTCCGGCTCGTTTTTCTTGCGCGAAATCAGGCGGATCGTGTCCTCGCTCAAACCCGGCGGCGTGGATTCGGTTTCGACATCAGTGACGAAGCCGTATTTATATTCCGTCTTGACCAAATCTTCAATTGTCTCGGTGGCTGTGGGCATTTTTAATTCGTTAAATGGTTATTGGTGATGCCTCGGGAAAAATATGTAAATCAAAAAGCCAATTAAAATAAACAGGATGACGCAGACAATTTTTTTCTCCTGCTTGTCCATGTCTTTCCATTGTTTGGCCATAAATTCGGTTTTTCAAATTGATTGCTGTAAAAATTATTTTTTCTTCGCGCAATCGGCGCAAATTCCGTGAACCGCGATATCGTAATGATCCACTTTGAAACCTTTCGGTCGCGGCATGACTGTGGAATCCGTCGGCAACGCAACATCAAAAACTTCGCCGCACGAATCGCAGAAATAATGGCAATGCTCCTCCATGTTCGGGCAAAAGCGCGTCGCGCCTCGTTCAAGCTGGACTTGGCGAACGAGTCCACATTTCACAAGTGCATCCAAACAATTATAAACCGTCGCATGAGAAATCTCCGGCATTGTGCGTTTCGTGCGGATGAAAATTTCCTCCGCCGTCGGATGATCGCGCTTGCGCATGATCACGTCATAGACGTGCTGGCGCTGCGGCGTGAAACGAAAGCCGCTCGTGTTCAGCCGTTCGCTGAAATTCTCATTCATTTTTTCCTCGACCGCGCTCATTGCAGAAATAAATTAAAGGCGAAATTGGCAAGCGTCAAGATTTAGAATAATTCTAAACTGGCTGTTTTGGGTTTGGTGATAAGTTTGAAGAAAATTTTTCTATACAAATCCAGCATCCTCGGTGTCTATTCAATGGAAGCGCAGCAAAGAAATCATGAAAACTGTAATCAAATCTCTGCCGATGGCAGTTCTTGGCATCGGATTATTCGCCGCCGGTTGCTCCAGAAAGCAGACAGCAACATTCCAATCACTTAAAAATTCTGAAATTGCGGCTCAATTGAAATCGTTTGTCGCGGAAAAGGAAGCGCAGGCGGATGCGGCGGCAAAGGTAAATGGAAAATCAATCGCGCCGCAATTCAAACCGTTTTTTTCTGCGGCTGAAAAGGGCGATTGGCTAACGATGAGCAATATGTTCCTAAATTTGGGGAAACGCACCGGCCAATTTGAATCTCAAAATGCCGATGACTTGATTGCCTTGCGAGGAATTCAATGGGAAGTGTTGAAAGAAATCTGGGGAGCATTTGATGAGTTTAGCGGTGGCGGAAAATACTCCGCCGCCTTTGGCAATGACATCATTGATTCCATTCCGCCGGGAAGCCTTTATTTTGGCGGCACTGATTCGGGGCGGTTTATTGTCACCGCCCTTCAGAAATCTCATGTGGATGGCGATCCATTTTTTACGCTCACGCAAAACGCTCTGGCAGACGGTTCTTATTTGGACTATTTGCGCTCAATGTATGGAGACAAAATTTATATTCCCACGGCTGAAGATTCACAGAAAAGTTTTCAGGATTACACGGAAGACGTAACGCGGCGGCAGCAAAACCATCAACTTAAGCCGGGTGAAGATGTCCATGTTGAAGAAAATGGCCGGGTTCAAGTCAGCGGGCAAGTCGCTGTCATGGAAATCAACGGCTTGCTGGTCAAAACCATTTTCGACAAGAATCCCGAACGCGAGTTTTGCATCGAGGAAAGTTTTCCGCTCGACTGGATGTATCCGAATCTTGAGCCGCACGGCTTGATCATGAAAATCAACCGACAACCGTTGTCGGCGTTGTCCGATGAAATCGTCAAGCAAGACCGTGACTATTGGACAAAATATGTTGCCCCAATGATCGGCGACTGGCTGGACGCCGACACCTCGGTCAAGGAAATCGCCGATTTCGTGGAAAAAGTTTATCTCAAAAATGATTTGAGCGGATTCGGCGGCGACCCGCAATTCATTCAAAATGAATACTCGTGCAAAATGTTTTCCAAATTGCGCAGTTCCATCGCCGGACTTTACGCGTGGCGCGCGCTGCATGCCATAGGTGCTGGTGAAAAACAACGCATGAACGACGAGGCGGATTTTGCGTTTCGCCAAGCGTTCGCGTTATGTCCCTATTCGCCCGAGGCGGTGTTCCGGTATGTGAATCTTTTGTTGAGCGAAAATCGGTCTGCCGATGCCCTGCTGGTCGCGGAGACGGCGGGAAAAATGCCCGCGATGCAGGGGCGTGATGGCGAGCAGGTGCGCGGATTGATCACGCAGTTGAAACAATTCCAGAAGCGGAATTAATTTAGCGACGCTTCCAAAAGCTCCAATACGGCGGGAAATTCAGCCGGACGATTTTCAAGGCGCGCAGCCGGAAAGTCCCCGACGCGGACGAAGTCAGTCCGGCGCAACTTGGCTGCAACCTGGAACGGCGCTGGTGGCGGTGATTTGGATTTTTGGCGGGAAGTAAATTTTCCAATCGCTTTTCACTGAATCCGATTGGCATTTTGCAGGCCAGTGCGCCAGTCCATTTGGCTTTCCGCAAAGCGCATGGTTTTTGCGCGTTAATTGCATTTCGCATTAAAAATCACCCGGCATTTTGTGTTTTCAAGCATGGAACGGAAAATTCAACTGCGGCACACTTCCAGCTTGATGTTCAACTGACTGTTCACAATTCAAAACATCATTAAAATTATGAAACTGATTGTTCGTAATAAATTCGCCTGTGCGCCGCTCGTTTCCAGCATCGTGATTTTGGCATTAATGTTTGTGTCTGGCTGCGTAGTCCGGCCGGATGGTCGGGTGACATTTGCACCCATCGTGGTCGCTCCGGCGCCCGTGGTTGTGGCCCCGCCGCCGGCGACAGTGGAGGTGGCGGCGGTTCCTGACGATTATGTCTGGGATGGTTACGAATACGTCGGCGTCGTGGGCGACCAGTATTATTATTTGGGACCCGGCAACGTCTGGCTGGTGTGTGATCCAGTCCGGCTCGAACGCTTTCATGGATGGGAAGGAAGTCATCGTGATTGGCGGGTTCACGCCATTCGCAATGACCGCTACCGAAACGACGCCCACGGACATTATCAGCCCAGGCGCGACGACAGGCATTGATTGGCGTTCCTGTCCACTACGGCAGACGCCAGTTTTCCGCCATAGCGTTCTCAATTGATAAATTTCTCCGGTTCATCGGCAAAAATTAAATCGCAAAATCCGTGTATTCCGGCGTCACCGCCTCGGTCGGCGGAAAAAGCATTCCGGCGGCGACGGTCGCATTCGTGCCTTGTTCGATCAAAATGAATGAGCCGGTCAGGCGGTTTGTCGTGTAACCGTCGAAGATGATCGGTTTGGAAATTTTCAATCGAACGACTCCGATGTCGTTGATTTTTAATTCGGCCGGTTCGGGTTCGGCCTCGAACGTGTCCATGTTGATGCGGCTTTCCAGTTGCGTGACGACGGCCTGGACGGTTTGCGTGGCGTGCTTGAGAAAATATTTTTTGTTCGCCTGCAACGGGCGCGAGTGCATCCAGCAAACGCGCGCATGCAAATCCGCGCTGCGACCGGGCAAACTTTCGAGGCCGACAATCATGTCGCCGCGGCTCACGTCCAAATCGTGCGCGAGACAAAGCGTGACGGATTGCGGACAAAATGCCTCGGGCAGCGAACCGCCGTAAGTCCAAATGTCCTTGACCGTCGTTTTCAAACCGGCGGGAAGGACGACGACTTCCTGATTTTTGCGGACAATACCGGCGGCGATCTGTCCGCTCAAACCCCGAAAGTCGTGAAGGTTTTTGTCCGTCGGATTGTTCGGACGATTCACCCATTGCACCGGAAAACGAAGCACGTTCAAATTCCAATCGCTCGCGATATGGATGTTTTCGAGATGCGCGAGCAGCGGCGGCCCTTCATACCATGGTGTGTGCGGCGATGCGCTGACGACGTTGTCGCCGTTAAGCGCGCTGATGGGAATGAATTTCACGTCGCGAAAAACATCGAGCTTCGGCAGAAAATCTTCGATCTCGTCGCGGATTTCCAGAAAGCGTTCCTTGTCCCAATTCACCAAATCCATTTTGTTGATGGCGATGACGAGATGCGGAATGCCGAGCAGCGCGGCGAGATAAGTGTGACGGCGCGTCTGCTCGATGACGCCTTGCCGCGCGTCCACGAGCACGACGGATAGATTCGCGGTCGAAGCGCCCGTGACCATGTTGCGCGTGTATTGAATGTGTCCCGGCGTGTCGGCGACAATAAATTTTCTTTTTGGCGTGGCGAAATAACGATATGCGACATCAATGGTAATTCCCTGTTCGCGTTCGGCGCGCAAGCCGTCGGTCAAGTTTGCCAAATTGATTTGTCCGCCGCCGGTGATGTCCGCGCTGCGTTCGAGCGCTTCGATCTGATCTTCCATCAGCGACTTGGAATCGTAAAGCAAGCGGCCGATGAGCGTGGACTTGCCGTCGTCAACACTGCCGCAAGTGTTGAAGCGAAGGATTTCAATTGGATGTTGCGTGTGAGGCATGAAAATTATGGAGTGTGCTTTGCCAAAACTTGTTTCAATTCGCCGTTTGTTGTGAAAATGGCAGCCGAAACTTTTGCTTTCACTTTGGAAATATCCTCATCCGTTCCGTCAAGAAAAATAAACGGCGTTTCGCGAAAACTTTTGGCGTTGCGCAGAGCGCGCCCGCATTCGCGGCTATGCACAGCTTTTTTGGCGATGTCAAAAACGACAACGTCCGGCGCGAACGCTTTTAAGTTTTTGCAGCCGCGCGAACCCTCTTCAAATTCCATTTCAACCTGCCATCCGGCGGCGGTGAGTTCAGCCGCACGCGCCGTTGCGCCATCTTTTTCCCAATGGAATAAAAACAATTTGCCCTTAGATTTTTTTTTCATGGCAGGGATAACAAAATGAGAACAAGAACGCCATTAATCGTGCCCGTCGGCAGATACCAAAGTTCGGCCACGGCGGCAATCTTCAAGGCTGTCTTTGCCCATTTCAAACGCACCAAATAGCACGCGAGCAAAGCAAGCGTCACAGTTCCTTGAAAAATAAAAAAGCCCTTCACAAAATTTGAGCGCGGGTTGAATCCAACCGCTTCAACAACCTTTGACCACGGCCCAAGTTGTCCGGCATACGCGCCCGACTTCGACGTGACATAATCGCCGGTCACAAAAGCGTGAATGCCGTCAAAAATCATGTAGCCCGCGTTTGTCAAAATGAGAAAAGCGACGAGATAACTTTTCCAGTTCATAAATTGAAAATAAAATTATTCCGGCGGACAAATCAAAGGAATCGTCTCGCGCTTGTTGCGGCGGTAAACGCGGAAATCCTCGCGGTCAATCGTGATGACCGCATGCTTCGGAAAAAGTTCGCTCATGCGTATCAGGCACAAATCGGCAAAGTCCGGTTTGCGGTCGGCGTAATCTTCGGCAAGCGATTCCAATTGCCGCAAATGGTCATTGCAATCAAACGCAAGCCGAACGAAGTGTTTGTTCAGCATTTCAAATATGGAAGAGCAATTGCCCAAATGAAACGCCGTTTCGGATAGAATGGATTCACACGTCAAAAATGGTTCATCCCATTGGCGGGCCAGATTTAACGCCCAGTCATGGTGGTGATCGCGCTGGCTGATAAAGGCGACAAGAAATCCCGTATCGGCGATGCCTTTCATGAACGCGAGTAGCCTTTCCGCCGCGATAAATCGGGCGGAAGACCTTTGATGCTTCCGGCGAGACGCATGAATGGCTTGTCTTCCTTCGCGGTCTTTGCTTTTTCCAATTGGTCGCGGACGATTTGTCCTTGCGACAAGCCGGTGCGCGAAGCCGTTTCCTCAAGCCACGAAGAAAGCTCTTTGTTGAGACGAATTGTAAGTGTCTGACTCATTTGCCAAAAAAGTAATCACTTTTTCAATATTTGCCAAATCAAAAATACCCCGCCTTTTTCCGGTCTTCCATCGCGGCCTCGCTCGATTTGTCATCGGCGCGCGAACCGCGTTCGGTCACGCGCGCGGCGGCGATTTCAGCGATGATGTCGTCCACAGAATCCGCCGGCGATTCGACCAAACCGGTGCTGATGATGTCGCCAATCGTGCGCACGCGCACGACGAGTTCGCGCGGAACTTCATTCGTTTTGAGTTGCAAAAATTCGCTCACCGGCAGCCATTGACTATTGCGGCGGACACACAGTCGCTTGTGGCTGAAATAAATCGCCGGCACTTCCAGTTTTTCTTTGCCGATGTATTCCCAAACGTCCATTTCCGTCCAATTGCTCAACGGAAAAACGCGCATGTGTTCGCCCGGATTCACGCGCGCGTTGAAAAGATTCCAGATTTCGGGCCGCTGATTTTTTGGATCCCACTGGCCGAACGAATCGCGGAAAGAAAAAAACCTTTCTTTTGCGCGCGCTTTTTCCTCATCGCGCCGCGCGCCGCCGATGGCGCAATCAAATTGAAATTCTTCGACCGCCGCGAGCAGCGTGGGAATCTGCAAACGGTTCCGGCTGATTTCGCCCGGCGTGGGAACGGCAATGCCTTTGGCAATCGCGTCTTCCACTTTGCGGATAATTAATTTCGCGCCCAATTCTTTTGCACGACGATCGCGAAATTCGTTCAGTTCAGGAAAATGATGGCCGGTGTCCACGTTGAGCAGCGGCATCGGAATGTCCGACGGACGAAACGCTTTTTCCGCGAGGCGCAAAAGGCAGATGGAATCTTTGCCGCCGGAAAAAAGCAGGGCGGGACGCTCAAATTCCGCCGCGACTTCACGCATGATGTGAATCGCCTCGGTTTCCAAAAACTGCAAATGATCGAGATGGTATGAACTCATCGGGAAAAGATTTTAACCACGAATGGACACCAATGAACACGAATTTATTTTGCCGGCTTCACGCTCCCAGTTCTCTTTTTCCATTCGTGTCAATTTGTGTTTGTTCGTGGTTAAATCAGGCGACGGCCTTGCCGCCCCAGGTCGCGTGCAAACCGCACTCGCGCTTGTCGTCGGCTTTGGCGGGATCGAAATAATCCCACTCGTTCGGCAAATGATTTTGCTTCAAATAATTTTCCATGTCCGCGTCACTCCAATAAAAAACCGGGCTGACTTTGATCGCGCCAAAATTTTTGTCTCCTGAAACAATGTCCAGTTCCGCGCGGTTCGGATTTTGCACTTTTCGCAGCGCGGTAACCCAAACCGTCGGCGCGAGTTCTTTCATGCCGCGCTGAAACGGTTCGAGTTTCATTTGCGCGCTGAATTCTTTCAAAGCCGCTTCGTTATCGGTAGAAGGAATTTCGCCAAAAATCGCGTCGCGGTGCGCGGCGGAAATTTTTGGCAGATATGGTTTGAGATTCAGCTTGAGCAATTTTTTCAACTGCTCTGCGTGTTTGTAAGTCGCCGGACGATTGTAGCCGTGGTCAACCCACAAAACCGGAATGTCCGCCTGCACTTGCGTGGCGAGATGCAGAATCACGGCTTCGTAAGGCCGAAAATTGGTCGAGACAATCGCGCGGCCTTTGGCTTGCGCGACGGCCCACTTCACAATTTCGAGTGGCGATTGGTTTCGCAGTTCGGCGTTGGCATTTTTAATTTGTTCAGCAGTCATTTGGTTAATTCTTCGACATCGGCAAGGTCCTTCAACCGCGCGCTCGTTTTTTTATTGGCAATGAGATCATTCAGATTTATAAGATTTGCCGGTTGCCCGTCAATTATCGCGACGACGCGCTGCGCGTAAGCTTTTGCAAAATCACCGCCGGAAATTTTTGGAACAATTTCAATCAGATTTGGCACGGCGCCGAACCGGGTGACATTTTCCAAATCTAAAAACCATTCTTCCGAAACACCGGCCAGTTCGCCGCCAAAAAAGGACTTCACTGCCTGAACAACTCGTTTTGCATTTTCAGGCGAAACAGCAATCCAAATGTCCATGTCCCGCGTAGGTCGAACATATCCGTGATAAGCAACAGCGTGGCCGCCGACAACGAGATATTCAACGCAAGCTTCGTTTAGACAAATTAGGAAGTCGCGGAAATCGTCGTTTAGTTGAGTCGGATCCATAGGCATATTGGCGTGCCAATTCAAGTTCTCGCAGCCGCTCTCCGGGCGGCAACGAACGCCACCACGCGCGATCGGCCGATTCGGCGTCGCCAAGAGAAGCAAATCGAGCGGCGATTGGCTGGATGGCACGAAGTTTTCGGCGGTTGGCATTGGCGTTTTCCATGTTTCCATTCTACAAAAAAATGAATCAGTTTGCAGCAACCATCTGCGGCTGCACTGGCGGCGCGGCTGGCTCCTGCAAAACCACGCGTTCGCAAAAATCGCCGAAGCGTTCGCCGGAATTTCTTTCCTGCGCAAATCGCGCGAGCACCGGGCGCAGTTCATTTTCGATTTCCGGGTCTTTGACGACGTCGCGCCAGACGCGGTTCATGCGCGTGCCGCCAGCGTTGCCGCCAAGCCAGATTTGATAACGCCCCGGCGCTTTGCCGACGAATCCGATTTCCGCCATGTATGGTCGCGCGCAACCATTCGGACAACCGGTCGAGCGAATAATAATTTCTTCGCCAGCGAGTCCAACTTCGGCACAAAGTTTTTCGATGCGATCAATCAAGCCGGGCAACATGCGTTCCGATTCCGCCAGGCCGAGGCCGCAGGTCGGCAGTGACGGACACGCCATCGCCGCCGAATGCAAAACGCTCGCCTGATTTTCCGTTTTCACGCCATGCGAATTGAGCAATGCCGTAATCGCAGTTTTGTTCGCCTCGACAATGTTTGTAAGAACGACATTTTGGTTCGGCGATAAATTAAATCCCGTGTTCGGAAATTTTTCCGCGACTTCGCGCAACGCGGTTTTCATTGTGTGACCGTCCACGTCTTTGACGCGGCCAGTCTGAACGTAAAGCGTGAGAAACCAATTTCCGTCCGTCGCCTTGTTCCAGCCGTAAAGATCGCCCATCGTCGTGAATTTATATTCGCGCGCCAGCTCGAATTTTATATTCGCGCGTTTTTCGATTTCCGCGCGCGCCCAATCCACGCCGCGTTCTTCGACAACATATTTGAAGCGCGCGTGTTTGCGGTCGGTGCGGTCGCCAAAATCGCGATGCACCGTGATCGTGGCTTTCGTCGTCTCGATCATTTTATCCGGCGTGATGAAACCGATCACATCGGCGAGGCGCGGATAAGTCGCGACGTTGCCGTGACTGCGACCCATGCCGCCGCCGACGCAGACGTTGTAGCCGACGAGTTTTTCATTTTCGACAATCGCGATGAAGCCGATGTCGTTCGTAAAAACGTCAATGTCGTTGACCGGCGGAATGACGAACGCGACCTTGAATTTTCGCGGCAAATATCTTTGCTGAAACAGCGGATCAGAAAAATCCTTGTTTTCCGGCGCGCTCAAATCCAATTGCGTGCCGTCATACCAGATTGAATGATACGCCTTCGTTTTCGGCGCAACGGCCATCGCCGCGCGGACGCAATCGTCATAAACCTGTTCGCGCGCTTTCGTGTAAGCCGGCGTCGGCGGCGCGAGCACGTTGCGGCTCACGTCGCCACAAGCCGCGAGCGTCGAGAGCAAAGAATCGTTGATGCCGCGAATGACGGCACGCAAATTGTTTTTCAGGATGCCGTGAAATTGAATCGTCTGCCGCGTCGTGATGCGCAAAGTGTTGTTGCCGTAAGTGGACGCGAGCTTGTCGAACATGCGCCACTGCGCCGCGTTCATCACGCCGCCGGGAATGCGGCTGCGAACCATCATTATGTATTTCTTGCCGGTCTTGCGCAGGTCGCGGTCGTCCTGCTGGTAGCAGCCGTGGAATTTCAGAAATTCATAATCGTCGTGCGAAAAATGATCCACGGCTTCATCGGCGAGGGTCGCGGCGATGGTTCCCGCTAAAGTCGGGAAGGCGGTTTTGATTTCTTCGTTGTGCGTTAATTTTACGGGTGCTTCAGCGCTCATAAGCGAGCGGATAATCTAACTGAAGCTGGCTCGCGGTTCAAGAACGGCTTGCAACGGATAATTTCAGGTGGCCGGCACGAACCGTTGCAGCCAGAGCGTCGCGCCGAACAAAATCAAAAACAGCGCGCTCAATTCGCGCGGGCATTGCGGCGCGACCGCCAGCCAGTCCACAAAAATAATTCCCGCCAGCAAGCCGGAGACGATTCTTCCCACGTTGACTTCGCCGCCGAAAAAAATCGTCCGGGCGCAGCGCGCGACCCACAGGACGAAAACCAGCGACACGAACATCGCCGCCTTGCGCGCTCCGTTTGCATTCATCAGCATTGCCAGAAAAATTGGCGCGGCCAGAAGCAGCAGCGGCCAATACGGAACCGGCCCGCGAAAACTTTCCCGCCGCGCAACGTAGCTCAAGCCGACGATGTAAAACGCCAGCGCAAATCCGCACCAGATGGAATTTCCGTTCAAGCCATTTGCCGCAGTTGTTCCGGCGATGACATAAACCCAGAACCGGCACAAGCCCATCAGCCACGGCGACGCGGTGATGGCCTTGTGCGCCGCGTCGTAAATGATGATGCAAATGAGCAGCGCCAGCGCGAGCATTCCGGTCGTCTTGCCGATGATGATCAGGCTCAACGCGCCGAGTCCGAGCCATGCGAAACTCCAGCGCCAGACGGATTGCAGTGAAATCGCGCCGGACGGAATTGGCCTCGACGCGCGGCGCTGGCGGTCAAAATCCGCGTCAAAGGCATCGTTCAAAAACATTCCGCCGGTGTAAAGCGCGCTGACGCCGAAAAACAGCAGCGGCAGTTTCCAGACATTTCCGCCGCCGGAAAGCCACCAACCCGCGAGGCAATTCGACCAGACGGTGGGCAGATTCGACACGCGGCCCAAGATGAGCAGCGTGCGAAATTGTCTGGCGAAATTTTGATTCATCGTGCGCGAAGGAAAACAGAAAAACGCGGAGTGGCAACTGCTATTTTGCCGCCTTTGCCCGGCGCGGATGGTGAATTCATATTCGGGTAAATTCCTCTTGATAAAATTTTTGGCAGGCGCAAAATCAAATTCATAAAAATGTTAGACTGCAAAATTAGCAGCTTACTTACTGTTAGGCCGAAACAATCCATCAAAATCAAATGAAAACACATATTACTTCAATAATGTTGGGGCTGTTTTTATTTCCCCGATTCGTCGGTGCTCAAGGCAATCTGGTCATCAACGGCGGCTTTGACACTGACGCTTCGGGTTGGGCTGTAACCAATGTGGCTGGCTCTGGTTATGTTTCAGGCGGTGATCCAGGGGGTTGTTTTGGATTGGTCAATACTCCTTCATATGTTCCAACAATCAGTCAAGAAATTGATGGATTGATACCAGGACAAATTTATGTCGTATCAGGAGATTATCGAAGCGGCGGTAAAAACTTTGCAGCCGATAGCTTTGGCGTCGCTTTGGATGGAAATTTTTTATTCACAGCCAACTCACCGCCAGATTATCAGTGGTAGGGTTTTAGCTTTGATTACACGGCTTCATCAACAAGTGCGATTTTAAGTATATCCTCACAGCTAAATGGAACGGGTTATTCCTATTTTGTAGATAACATTGCCATGTATGCGGTTCCAGAGCCGAAGGGCTTGACTTTATTCAGTATCTTTTGCTTGCTTGCTTTCCGCTTGCGGTTTCGGCCTAACACCTAGATAGACTGCAAAAATCCTTTGGCCGTCTTTAATTCCTTAGCGCCGCTTGTCAAAATCCCTTTGCCGCGTAATTGTAGGAGACGACGTAAGGAGTCTCTAATTTTTTTGAAATGAGTCTCGTCACCTCGACTCCTACAAAAATTCTTATTTGCTCTGCCGCTTGTCAAAATTCCCCTGTTGCATTATCGTCTTGCAATGTCGTTGAAGAAACATTTTGCATGGCTGGCGCCGGTTCTGTGCGCCGCGCAATCTGCGTCCGGCGGCATTTTCACATCATGATTTCACTCGTGACCCAAAAGAAAAACGAAGTTTCCGCGCTTTGCAAACAATTCAAGGTGCGCCGCCTTGATTTGTTCGGCTCGGCGGCCAAGGAAAATTTTTCCGGTGCGAGCGACCTGGATTTTGTCGTTTCATTCACGAGTGAAGAGCCGCGTGAATACTCGCGCTGCTATTTCAGCCTCGCCGACGCGCTGGAAAAATTGTTCCAGCGGCACGTTGACCTGATCACGGAACGTTCCATCCGCAATCCCTATTTCCGCGAGGAAATCGAGCAGACCCGCCAGCCGGTTTATGGAGCGTGAAGCCAAAAAACTGCTGCTGGACATCCTGACCTCCTGCCGCGCGATCCGGGATTTTACGTCCGGAAAATCTTTTCACGATTACGAGCAAACCCGTCAGCTTCGTTCCGCGACGGAACGGGAATTTGAAGTCATCGGCGAGGCGTTGAACCGGTTGCGCCGCCTTGTGCCGGATGTTGCCGCGAAAATTTCCTCGACTGAAACCATCATCGCCTTCCGCAATCGCATCATTCACGGCTACGACTCCGTTGACGACTTGATTGTTTGGAACACCGTTCAAAATGACTTGCCGGCGCTTCAAGATGAAGTGGAAAAGCTCGCTGGCTGAAAACTTCATTTTCCGAAGTCCTCCGCTTGTCAAAATTCGTTTGCTGCATTATCGTCTGGCAATGTTGTTGAAGAATTATTTTGCATGGCTGGCGCCGGTTCTGTGCGCCGCGCAGTTCGCGTCCGCTGACACAGTCCAGCTCAAGGACAAGGCCGCCGTCACCGGCAAAATCCTCGCCGAGAAATCCGACGCCGTTGTCGTGGATGTCGGCTACACCGTGTTCGTCATTCCGCGCAGCGCGGTCATAAAAATTTCCAAGGCGAATGAAATTTTATCGCCGGCGATTCCGGCCGTCAGCCCGCTGCTGAACATTGCGCCGCAATTTTACACCGCCGACGCGCTGGCATCGCCCGCGCGCGACGTGAGTTCGCTCGTCAAACAGATCGGCGAGGCCGTCGTGCAAGTCCGCACGCCGGAAGGACTCGGCTCCGGCTTTTTCATCAATCCCGACGGCTATCTCATCACGAATTTCCACGTCATCGAGGGCGAGACGGAAATTTCCGTGGAAGTTTATCATCAGCTCAACGGCCAGCTTCAGCGCGATACTTACAAGCAGGTCCGCATCGTCGCCATCAACAAATTTCACGATTTGGCACTGCTGCACATCGAGGACAAAAGCGCGCCGAAGTTCAACTTCGTCACGCTCGGCAGTTCGGACGCGTTGAACGTGGGCGATGCCGTTTTTGCCATCGGCAGCCCGCTCGGCCTGGAACGCACGGTGACGCAGGGCATTTTGAGCACCAAGACGCGGCAGCTTGAGGGCGAGCTGTATTTGCAGACCAGCACGCAAATCAACCCGGGCAACAGCGGCGGCCCGCTTTTCAACCTCGCGGGCG
>DASXED010000065.1:0-14316 GCA_036490295.1 Verrucomicrobiia bacterium
CTCGGCGTCCTTGCGCATCTTCTCGACTTCGTCCTTCGAGAGACCGCTGCTGGCCGTGATGGAAATCTTCTGTTCCTTGCCCGTGCCAAGGTCTTTCGCGCCGACGTGCAAAATGCCGTTGGCGTCAATGTCGAAGGTCACTTCGATCTGCGGCACGCCGCGCGGCGCGGGCGGAATGTCCGCGAGATTGAACCGGCCGATGGTCTTGTTGTCTTTGGAAAATTGCCGTTCGCCTTGGAGAACATGAATTTCAACTCCGGGCTGATTGTCGCTCGCGGTGGAAAAAATTTCCGATTTGCGCGCGGGAATCGTCGTGTTGCGTTCGATCAATTTCGTGAACACGCCCCCGAGCGTTTCAATGCCGAGCGACAACGGCGTCACGTCGAGCAGCAAAACGTCTTTGACTTCGCCTTTCAAAACGCCGCCTTGAATGCCCGCGCCGATCGCGACGACTTCGTCGGGATTCACGCCTTGATGCGGCGGTTTGTTGACGAGCGAGCGGGCGACTTCCACAACGCGCGGCATGCGCGTCATGCCGCCGACGAGCACGAGTTCGTCAATCTTCGACGCCTCGATGCCCGCGTCTTTCAAGCAGGCTTTCACCGGCCCGATGGTGCGTTCAAAAAGTTTGTCGGTGAGCTGCTCCATCTTCGCGCGGGTCAAAGTTTTTTGGATGTGCTTCGGCCCGGTCGCGTCCGCCGTGATGAACGGCAGGTTGATTTCATAAGTCTGCGCGCTGGAAAGCGCGATCTTGGCTTTTTCCGCTTCTTCCTTGATGCGCTGGAGCGCGTCGGGCTGCTTGCGGAGATCCATGTTATACTCGCGTTTGAATTCATCGAGAATCCAGTCCATCAAAGTATTGTCCCAGTCGTCACCGCCGAGATGCGTGTCGCCGTTCGTGGCCTTCACTTCAAACACGCCGTCGCCGATTTCCAAAACGGAAATATCAAACGTGCCGCCGCCCAAATCGTAAACGGCGATCTTTTCATCCTTCTTTTTATCAAGACCGTAAGCGAGCGAAGCCGCCGTGGGTTCGTTGATGATGCGGAGAACTTCGAGACCTGCAATTTTGCCGGCGTCTTTCGTGGCCTGACGTTGCGAGTCGTTGAAATAAGCGGGAACGGTGATGACGGCCTGGGTGATTTTTTCGCCGAGACGAGTTTCCGCATCGGCTTTCAACTTGGAAAGAATCATCGCGGAAATTTCCTGCGGCGAGAATTGCTTCGGCTTGCCGTTCACTTCGACTTCAATCGCCGCGTCGCCGTTAGAGCCTTTAACGACTTTATAAGGCACGCGTTTGATTTCTTCGCCGACTTCGTCAAACTTACGGCCCATGAAACGCTTCACAGAATAAACCGTGTTGCGGGAATTCGTGACGGCCTGACGTTTTGCTGCATCGCCGACCACACGCTCGCCAGATTTCGTGAACGCCACGACCGACGGCGTCGTGCGCTTGCCCTCGGAGTTTTCGAGCACGAGCGGTTCGCCGCTGTCCATGACGGCCATGCAGGAATTCGTCGTGCCTAAATCAATGCCTAATACTTTTGCCATAAAATGAGTGTGTAAAATTATTTTGGATTAAACTGCTTATGGTTCTTATGCAATTCCAATGCCGTCGGACGAAAATGTTGAGAAACACTGAAAACAAAGGAGAATTCGCCGATTTCAGCTAATTCAGGCAAGTAGAAAGCTGTGCCATTCGTGACGCCGTGGCACAGTTGAAAATGAAATGGCGCAAATTATTTGGCTCATTTTTGAATTTGAATTTCTCTCGACACGGAATTTTTGTAGGCACAAACTTTAAGACGTGAAAAAGATTTTAGGACTTCTGTTTCTTGTTTTCGCCATGAGCGGGTGTTTCCCTTTTGGCGAGCAGCAACGAACGATTGTGGGAAATTATCAGCTTGAACAATGGGAAGATGGCAAAACATATTATCTATGTAAAAAAGGCGACGATTCTCCCGGCGGTGGTTTAATCGAAGGCACAGTGAAAAGTCTCGGCTGGAATTCAAACTACATCGTTGCCAAGCGTTATTCGACTTACCGAGGCGATCCAGATGGTTGGATGATTATTGATGTGAAATCTGGTAAAATTTCTGGACCGCTAAACGATGCTGACTTTGGCGCACGTTCAGAATTAAAAAGCATTCAGACTTTTGAGCCGGACGCGGCGTGGAATAAATTGAAGTAACTATTTGCTCCCCGGCTTGACCGCCGGAATTTTCGCCAAGTCCGGCGGCAATTTGTCCGCCTCGAAAGTTTCCACCTGCAACGAGATCAAACTCTCAAACGGCACGCCAAAATTTACCGCGCCGTTGGAACGATCCACCACCATCGCCACGCCGACAACCTGCCCGCCACTCGCACGAATAAAACACGTTAAACTGCATTTTCCCCTTTTTTACAAGGATTTGCTTCACGGGACTGGGGAGTTCACGGACGCAACCTCAAGCGGTTGATAGAACGTGATTATCATGGAACACCGAGAGTTTAGTGCGCGCGGCGGCAAGGCTGGCAAAGGTGAAAGCAAAAGACGCTCACCGGAGCATTATGCAAAGCTGGCCAGATTGGGCGTGGCAGCGCGTCGAGCGCGGCAATGGGCAATGGGCAAAAGGCAAGGGGACTACACTTGAAGCAATGGCTGGCAAACGTGCGCCAGCCATTGTGAGTTGATACCAACCGCAAGCGGTTGTCATGCGTTGGCGAGCAAGGTGTTTCTCACCCATTCGGATTTTCCAATCTTCGCGCGCTTGACTGCTGCGCGAACCTTGTCCGCTTCATCTGGCGCAAACTTTGCGCCGATTAGAACGTCTTTCACTTCGCCTTTCGGCAACTTTGGTCTGCCCATTTTTGGTTTCATACTTTTGGTTAAACTTTATGTTTGACAGTAGCATACATTTGGTTTAACCTTTAGTCAACATGAAAAAGAAATTTGATGCCGATGATTTGAACCTGATTTCGCTGGCGAAGGAATACTCAAACGAGCGCAAGGCGCGGAAGCTGTTTGAATCGTTGCGCTGGCCAAACGGCAAGCCAATCTGCCCGCATTGCAAGAACGACGGCGAAGCGAAGGCGATTTACAACCTGACATCAAAGCCCGATTCAAAACATAAAATCCGGGCTGGCACATATTGCTGCGCAGCTTGCCGCAAGAAATTCACCGCAACCGTTGGCACGGTGTTTGAGGATTCTCACGTCCCGATTTCAAAGTGGCTCATGGCGATTTTCATTCTTTGCTCCTCTAAAAAATCCGTGAGCGCGATGCAGCTTTCGCGGATGCTCAAAACCACTTACAAGACGGCTTGGTTTATGGCGCACCGTTGCCGTCACGCGATGGCAACGGACATTCAGACGGCAAAGCCGCTGGCCAACACCTGTGAAGCCGATGAAACTTTCGTGACCTCTACTGGCAACGATAACAGCCTGTCCTTTGGCAAGGCGATTTTGGCGTTGATAGTTGAGCGCGACGGACAAGCCCGCGCTCGTGTCATTCCAAGCGTGACGGCAAAGAACGTCGGCCAATTTTTGAACGAAGCCGTGAACAAGACTGCGACGGTCAACACCGATGAACATCTGGCCTATAAACAGCCATTGAAAAGTTACAAGCGGCATGACTCCGTGAGTCACGCCCGCTACGAATATGCGCGGCACAATCCAGACGGCACGGTGAGCCATGTCAATACTTGCGAAAGCTGGTTCTCATTATTTAAGCGCGGGCTTTATGGCAGTCAACATATCGTGAGCCGCGAACATCTGCAAAAATACGCCCGCGAGTTTGAATTTCGTTGGAACACGCGCAAGCAGACGGACGGCGAACGCATGGCGAGTTTCATGCCGCGAATTGAAGGCCGACGGCTTTATTATCGGCAGCCCGCGAATTGAGGGGAATTGCTCGCCAGTGGCAAAGATATTAGCTGGCTGATGCGTAGCAAGATTGAACGGCATTTATCGCGCAAGCGATGGGGCAGAAAGCCGATGCGGGAAACGTGCCGATTCTGGCAACGCAAACACAACCGTTCACAGCCAGCCAATCACCAGATCAAACTTCACGCCAAAGGACTGTGCATCCGGTGCGGAAAACCAGCGGGTGGATTTTGGCATTGCGCCATTTGCAGAAAGAAAATTCAGGTGGCGAAAAAATTGTGGCGAGATAAACGACGCGCTTTGGGGTTGAAATTTATGTAATGCGATTTCACTGTGTGATCTAAAACAATTATCGCATATTTCGTAACAAAACGCAGAGACAAGCCAATGCTCCAACAATCGGAATAGATAAATAAACTAGATAGTCCATGTTAAGTTCTGAACAATTTTGGGATGAATTAACGTTCTGGCTTTTTTTAACAAGCCTTGTTTTGGATGTCTGCGTTGCTGTGGTGGCGATTGTGATTGTTCATTGTAAAAAACTCTCACAGTCAACCAAATTGAAATTGGAAAAGATAATGGAATGGTCTGCTGGTTTCGCCGCAATTTTGGCATTATCGGCAATTTTATCCGAACATAAATTTGAAAAAATCCAATCGGATAATTTTAACAAGCAGATTCAACTCCTTAAAAACAGTAAGCCCAGAAGCCTTACATTGGCGCAGCAAATGTTTTTGGGGCGGTCTGTCGGTTGGATGACAAATAAACCGGAAATAAAAATCAATGCCACATTAGACGCAGATGATGGCGAGACTTTAGCAAACCAATTTGAAAAAGTTTTTACAGAGGCCGGATTCAAAATTAACAGCGTTACGCTTGGGGTGATTGGTGGATTGCCTTCCAATCATGGAATTTTTGTGTTCGGACAAACCAATGAAATGACAACTTCAATTGTTCGAGAATTAAATCACTATGGGTTGTTGGCAACTAACATCAACAACTCGTTTTTTACAAACGAGATTTTTATTGATATAGAAGCCAGATGAAACCGATTTGACTGGCAACCGTTTTTAGACCTGATTGAATCCCATTATGCCCAAGCCCGTTGATTTAAGACTGCACGGCGTCAAATTCGAGGACGCGGTTAAGCGGATGATAGCCGCTCCGAAGCCGTCGAAACACGCCCTAAAAAAGTCTTCAAAATCCGCACCTCGAAAAAGGTGAGTTTCACCCGCTGTTTTATTGGTTTTATTCAACTATTTGCGTCCGTGAAGTCACTAGGCTCGTTTGCTTCATGTAACCATAACTGGTGACTCGCAGGGGACAGGACATCTGTTATGTTGATAACGTCCTTGATGCAGAAATGCAGTGTTCCGTGTGTGTTGTGAGGCGTATGTCTGCGGTGCCGCGTTGATGACAAATAAATTTGGTGTTCAGTTCTCATTGGGAGCCGGAGTAGTGTCCGGCTCTCTTTTTTATGCTCCTCCTCAAAATTGAGGGATTTGGTCAGTTTGAAACTTGGTGGGCGAGCGTCCACGCGAGCCGGCCAGTCCAATCACGAATCAGGCAACTTCAGGATCAAGCCGTTTGTCCGGCACAAGATAATTGCGGACGTAATCGGCCACGGCGTTTTCCAGCGAAGTGATTTTTTCTTGGTCACCTGTTGCGCGCAGACGCGAAATGTCCGCTTGCGTGAAATACTGATACTTGTCGCGAATCGTTTCCGGCATTTCGATGAATTCGATTTTCGGTTTTTTATTAAGCGCGGCGAAAACGGAATTGGCCAGATCAATCCAAGTCCGCGCTTCGCCGGAGCCGATGTTGAAAAGTCCGTTGGCTTTTTTATTCGCCGCCAGATGCAACGTCATTGCGACAGCATCCTTGATGTAAAGAAAGTCGCGCTTCTGTTCGCCGTCGCGAAAATCCTTGCGATAACTTTTGAACAGGCGAATGACATTTTCCGTTTGCACCTGCGCGAAACTTTTATGGACGAGCGAACGCATTTCGCCTTTGTGATCCTCGTTCGGACCGAAGACGTTGAAGTATTTCAGGCCGGCCATCCTGTTCAGAAACCCGGCGCGTCTGGCGTGCAGATCAAACAGATGCTTCGAGTAGCCATACATGTTCAGCGGACGCAAATTGTCGAGCTGCGAATCATCATCGTCCATGCCCGCCGAGCCGTCCCCGTAAGTCGCGGCGGATGACGCAAAGACGAAACGGGATTTGTTCGCGAGCGACCAGGCGGCGAGGTCTTTGGTGAACTCGTAATTGTTTTTGATGAGATAGGTCGCGTCCTTTTCGGTCGTGGCCGAACACGCGCCCAGGTGGAGAACCAGATCGAATTTTCCCAGCGCACCGCTTTGCAGGCGGGATGGCAGGTCGGCGGCCTCGACGTAATCGGCGAAGCGCAGCGGCGTGAGGTTGCGCCATTTTTCGTCCGTGCCGAGGATGTCGCAGACGACGATGTTTTCGCAACCGCGCCGGTTCAGCGCCCAGACGAGCGCGCTGCCAATGAAGCCCGCGCCGCCAGTGACCAGCACGCGCGAATCGGAAAAATCATTCAACTTCATAATTAAGAAAATTTTGGATTTCTTCCTTCATCAGCGTCGTGAAAATCGAACGCTGTTTGAATTTCGTTACGCTCGGCAAAACGTTTTTTTTGCTTCTGCTCAATCAGCCATTCCGAAGCGTCATCGCGCCAGCCACGTTTTGTCATAAATTGATTGAAAATGAAAATTTCTTCCTCGGACGGTTTTCTTCCGGCTTTGAAACATTCGCTTAAAACTTCTTCGTCTGATTTATTTTTCAAAGTTTCTGCAACGAGGAATTGATAGTCAATGTTCAAGAAACGACAAATTCGACCATCCAAACCGTGACCCAAATTATAATCCTTTTGGAGCAATCCAGCCTGATGAAGCCGAATTTTGTCCAGTGTCCGTCCAAACATTACAATTCCGCCGACGGTTTCATATCCTGACCGTGGAGGAAACTTAATCATATTGAAAAATTTTAGTTACCAACCGAGAACGTGCGCGAAAATCAGCGGCGCAACAATCGTTGCATCGGATTCGATGATGAATTTCGGCGTCTTCACGCCGAGTTTGCCCCAGGTAATTTTCTCGTTCGGCACGGCGCCGGAATAACTGCCGTAACTCGTCGTCGAATCGCTGATCTGGCAGAAGTAGCCCCAGAGCGGCACGCTGGTGCGCAGCAAATCCTGATGCAGCATCGGCACGACGCAGATCGGGAAATCGCCGGAAATGCCGCCGCCGATCTGGAACATGCCAAGCGTGCTTTTCTTCGTGGCGGTGCGCGTGTAAAACTCGGCGAGCCACGTCATGTATTCGATGCCGGTGCGGACGGTGTGGACGTTCTTCACGTCGCCGCGGATGACGGCGGCGGCATACATGTTGCCGAGCGTGGCGTCTTCCCAGCCGGGCACGACGATGGGCAGATTTTTTTTGGCGGCGGCGAGCATCCACGAATCTTTCGGGTCAATCTGGTAATACTTTTCATATTTGCCGCTCAACAGAACCTTGTAAAAAAATTCGTGCGGAAAATAGCGTTCGCCCTTTTTGTCCGCATCCGTCCAGACTTCGAGCATGGCTTTTTCCATGCGGCGCATCGCTTCACCTTCGGGAATGCAAGTGTCGGTCACGCGATTCATGTGGCGGTTGAGCAACGCTTGTTCGTCCTCGGCGGTGAGCGAGCGATAGCCCGGCACGCGTTCGTAGTAATCATGCGCGACGAGATTGAAAACGTCTTCTTCGAGATTCGCGCCGGTGCAGGTGATGAGATGCACCTTGTCCTGTCGGATCATCTCGGCAAGCGAGAGGCCGAGTTCGGCAGTGCTCATCGCGCCGCCGAGCGTGATCATCATTTTGCCGCCGTTGTCGAGATGCGCGACGTAGCCGCGCGCGGCGTCCACGAGTGACGCGGCATTGAAATGTCGGTAGTGATGCTGGATGAATTGCGAAACGGGTCCGCCGGAAATCTTGATTGGTTTTTTCTTGGCCATAAAATTATCAACCGCAGAGTCGCAGAGTCGCAGAGAAAAATGAAGACAGAATTTTTGGAAATTTGAAAGCCGACTCGGCGCTTCGGCGGTAAAAATTTCTTTGGTTTTCAATTTAAGCGGTTATTTTCAGCGCGACTTTTATGCCGCAACCGAAAAACGTCAACGCCGATATGCCCGCCGAACTCGGCTATTCATTTCCCGCCGAATGGGAAAAGCACGAGGCGACCTGGCTTGGCTGGCCGCATAATGCAAGTGACTGGCCGGGAAAATTTGAAACCATCCCTTGGGTTTATGGTGAAATGGCGCGGAAAATTTCCGAAGGCGAGAAAATCAATCTTATCATCCGGCACAAAAAAGATGAGCAGTTCGCACGCCATGTTTTCAAAAGCGTCGGCGTGGATTTGCGGAAAATAAAATTCGTAACGCATCCGACAAATCGTGGCTGGACGCGCGATACCGGGCCGATTTTCGTGAAGCGAAAAAATGAAACCACCATCGTCCATTTTCATTTCAACGGCTGGGCGAAATACAATAATTGGCGCAAGGACACCAAAGTTCCCGAAACTGCCGCGCGCATTCTCGGCAAAAAACTTTTTCACGCCGAATGCAACGGCAAACCGTTCGTCATCGAAGGCGGCGGCATTGAGTTGAATGGGCGCGGCACGTTGATTTCCACCGAGGAATGTTATCTGCATCCGAAAATTCAAGTGCGCAATCCCGGCCTCGGCAAAAAGGAAATCGAGACCACGCTGAAAAATTATCTCGGCGTCAAAAATATTTTCTGGCTTGCCAAAGGCCCGAAAGGCGACGACACGCACGGTCACATTGACGACATCTGCCGTTTCGTGAACGCCAAAACGCTCGTGCTCGTGCGCGAAAAAAATCCGCGCGATGAAAATTTTCGTCCGCTCGTGGAAAATTGGGAGCGCATTAAAGATTTGCGGCTCGAAGATAATTCAAAACCGGAAATTGTGGAATTGCCGATGCCGTCGCCGCTGTATTTTGACGGCGTGCGGCTGCCGGCGAGCTACGCGAATTTTTACATCTGCAACACCGCCATCATCGTCCCGACGTTCAACGACCCGAACGACCGCGTCGCGCTCGGCATTTTGGGCGAACTGTTTCGCGACCGTCCCGTCGTTGGCATTCACGCCGTGGATTTGGTCTGGGGCTTCGGCTCGCTGCACTGCCTCACGCAGCAGCAGCCGGTGTGATTTTTGGGGTGCCGTTTGAAAGTTTGATTTCGTTGAAGATGGAAACTTTTGAGCCGACGAAACTTCCGCCTGAATTGCGAAAATTCCGGCGGTCAAGCCGGTAGTAAATAATTTTTCGCATTTTCCCGCAGGAGTCGGGATGACGAGACTCAAATTAAAAATTTTACGCTCCTCATTTGCGCGAGAAATCATCGCCTTAAAAATTTCGCCACCGCTTCCGTCCGCGTCCGCACCTGCAATTTTTCGTAGATGCGGCGGATGTAGGTGTGGACGGTCTCGTAGCTGATGCCGAGTTTTTCCGCGATCTCCTTGTAGATCAGTCCCCGGCTCAACAGGTCGAGCACCTGCTGTTCGCGGTCGGAAAGGCTTTCCGTCTGCGCCGTCGCCGCCGCCGACCGCTGGAACGATTGCACGACCTTGCGCGCGATGTGCGTCGTCATCGGCGAGCCGCCGTTTTTCACTTCCTGGATCGCTTCGAGCAATTCTTTTCCTGCCGTCCGCTTGAGCATATAACCGCTCGCGCCCGCCGCCAGCGCGTCAAAAATATTTTCCGTGTCCTCATAAACCGTGAGCATCATCACCTGGATTTCCGGCGCGATTTTTTTCAACTGCCGGACGCATTCGACGCCGTTCATGCCGGGCAAATTGATGTCCATCAGCACCACGTCAGGCTTGGCCTGCGGCAAATCTTTCAGCGCGTCCTCGGCATTCGCGTAGTGGCTCACGCAACTGAAGCCGTCGGCGCGGTTGAGCACGCGCACGAGCGTCTCGCGCAATTTGTCGCTGTCCTCGACGATGGAAACGGTGACGGGCATAAATCAAATCAACCACGGATGGGCACGAATGGACGCGGATTTGAAATTTTTTGCAGTTTGTCTTTTGTCTTATCTGTGTTCATCCGTGTTTATCCGTGGTTAAAATAATTGGCACAGTCAGTTTCACAATCGTTCCGCCGGTCGCGCCGCCGGAGATTGAAAATTTCCCGCGAATGTCTTCCATGCGTTTTTTCATGTTGCGCAAACCATTTCTACTTTGCGGCGCAGTTTGATTTCCAAGGCCACGGCCATTGTCTTCGATTTCCAATGTGAAATGTTCCGGCGACAAGCGCAACCGAATCCAGACTTCACTCGCCTGCGCGTGCTTGACGACGTTGTGAACGGCTTCTTTGAACGCGAGAAAAACATTGTGGCGCACTTCCGGCGGAATCGGCGTCGGCGGCAATTGCGTCGGCAAATCAACGCGATAACGAACATTGGCCAGCGCGAGATATTCCTGCGCGTATTTGCAGACGTAATTTGCCAGACCTTCAAGCGTGTCGTTGGATGGATTGATCGCCCAGACGATTTCATCAAGCGAATGAGTCGTCTCGCGCGCGGTTTCGGAAATTTGTCTCGCGTGTGATTCAATTTCATCGGGAGAATTTTTGTCGGCCTCGGCCATTTCGCCGAGCAGCGCGACTTGCGTGAGGTTCGCGCCGAGCTGGTCGTGCAAATCGCGCGCGATGCGGGCGCGTTCTCGTTCCAACGCCTCCTTTTGCTTGAGCGACAGCAATTCGCGCCGCAATTTTTGCGTGGAAATATAGCGCGCAATCGCCGCGACAATTCCGAGAAGAAAAACAATCGCAGCGGCGCGAAACAAATTCGTCTGCCAGAACCAGGGCTGCACGGTGATTGCGAGAACGCTTCCGGTTTTGTTCCAAACGCCGTCCTCGTTGCAGGCGGTGACGTGGAAGCGATAATTTCCCGGCGGCAATTTCGGGTAGCGCGCGACGCGCTCGCCGCCGACGTCCGTTGGCGCGGCCTCGTGTCCTTCGAGCCAGCATTTGAAGCGCACAAGTTCCGGCGCGGAAAAGTTCAGCGCGCTGTAATCAATCTCCAGTTGCTCATAGCCGGGCGGAATGACGATGGATTGCGACCACGCGGAATCCAGCAGGTTTGTTTTTTGTTCGCGCCCGTCAACGCGAACTGATTCGATCAAAACCTGCGGCGGCTGCAAATTGTGTTTGAGTTCCGCCGGATTTATGGAGACGACGCCTTCGGTCGTCGGGAAAAATAATTTTCCGTCCGGCGCACGGCACGCGGCGGGCTGCGAACCTTCGGAACATTCGCGCGTGGGCAGGCCGTCGGTTTTTCCGTAGGTGCGGCAGAAAATGGAATTGATTTTTCCATCCAGAAAATCATCCAGCGATTTTTTTTGAATCCGCATCAATCCCATGTTCGAGCCGATCCACAAATCGCCGCCGTCGTCCTCGATGACGTAGCTGATGCTGTCGCTGGCGAGGCCATTGGTCGTCGAGAAATGAATCCATTTTCCACCTTGAAACCGCGAGAGGCCGTGGTCGGAAGTTCCGACCCAAAGGCCGCCATTTTTGCCCGAGCAAAGGCAGGTGATGTCGTTGCCGGACAGATTGTCCGCTGATTTTTGAATCGCGGAAAATTTTCCATCCTTGAAAAAAATCAGGCCGCCATTTTCCGTTCCAATCCATAAATTTCCATCGGCGTCCTGCGCGATGGCGCGGACGGTGTTTTCGGAAAGGCCGTCGCGCGTCGTGAACAGTTTCCATTTTTGGCCGTCAAAATTCGCGAGGCCGTTTTGCGTGCCGGCCCATAAATTTCCGGCGTGGTCTTCAAACAGCGCGTTGATTTGCGCGCCGAGGATTTGCGCGCCCGGCGCGGGAACAAAACGATTGGTTTGAAATTGAAAAAGTCCTTCGTCGCGCGTGCCGACCCAGACATTTTGGTTGTCGTCCGCCAAAACCGCCCAAGCGTTTGAACCGCGCCCGACGCCGAAATTTTCCACGCCGTTCGCCGCCCAACAAGAAACGCCGCCCGCGTTGAAAGCCGCCCACACGCCGCCGCGCGCGTCCGCCGACAGCGATTGCGCCGTCCACGGATGCAATTCCGCCGGCGCGTTGAAAATTTTCCTTTTGATGCGGTTCAATCCGCCGCCGTCGGTTCCCGCCCAAAGATTTCCCTCGTGATCGAGGCACAGCGAAAGAACGTAAGTCGAAGACAATCCCTGGTTCGTCGAGACCTGCTGAAATTTTCCGCCCTCGTCATGCCAAAAAATTCCCATGCCGTGCGTGCCGACGATCAAATCGCCTTTTTCATCTTCGCAGGCCGAGGTGACGATGGTGTTTCCCCACGGAAAC
The DNA here is from genome assembly GCA_036490295.1 of Verrucomicrobiia bacterium. GTDB lineage: Bacteria > Verrucomicrobiota > Verrucomicrobiia > Limisphaerales > UBA11358 > UBA11358. The sequence continues at coordinate 12,248 of DASXED010000065.1, forward strand.
GGCCCGAAATTTTTTCTTTCGATTTGCCATTTTTGAAACGGTTCAATGAAAGGCCGCCAAATACCCGGATAGAAATTCATATTGCCCGCGTGATAGCCGAGAAGTCCTTCCGCCGTCTGAAACCAGATGTCACCAGATGAATCTTCCTCGGCGTTCGTGACCTTTCTGCCGCTGCCGGCTGTTTCCGCTGCAAAGCTTTTTACCATTCCATTTTTTATCACGCATAATCCGGCGGTCTCCGTGCCGACCCAAAGATTTGTCCGGCTGTCCTCAAAAAGAAAAACGATGCGGCTGCCCGGCAATTCCGGCGTGTTGTTCACATTGAAAATGGTGAAGTGAATCCCATCGAAGCGCACCAGTCCGTGAAGCGTTCCGAGCCAGAGATAACCGTCCCGCGTTTGGATGACCGAGATGACTTCGTTGTCCGGCAATCCTTCCTCGCTGCTCCATGAATCCACGATGAAAGGCGAAACGGATTGCGCTGTTTCCGCCGCTGCCGGAAGATGAAATGCAAAAACGCAAAGCAGCAGCATTGCGAATTGAGGCATCCGGCGGATCAGCATCCGCAATTGTTCAAATTAAACGGCGCGGAAGTAAAGACGTTTGCGCGCGGGAATTCGCCGTAAAAAATTTCAAAAAATCCCTTGCCAGAATCGCGGGACGGATTAGCTTGGCCTTGCCCAATGAGAACTGGGCGCAGCGGCGGGTGTCGGCGATAAAAAATTCGTGTGTAATCGTCGCGCCCGCCGCCAATTTTTTGCAGATTCAAAATTCTTCCGCCCAAAAACAAAAAAGCCCCAAGCAAGAATTGCCCGGGGCTTTGAAATTTTCAGAATTCGTTCAGTCAAACGCATGGCCCGCGCAGCAAAGCACGTCGCGGACTTTGTGCCGGACGAGTTCCTTCACTTTCGCGCGCGCGGGCGCGAGATATTTGCGCGGATCAAATTCCTTGGGATTCTCGAAGAAAACTTTTCGGATGGCCGCCGTCATCGCCATGCGCAGATCGGTGTCAATGTTCACTTTCGTGCAACCGACGCGCCGCGCGATTTCGATGTCCGCTTCCGGCACGCCCGCCGTGTCCGTGCCCATCTTGCCGCCGTATTTATTTATTTCGTCGGCCAAATCTTTCGGCACGCTGGACGCGCCGTGCAGCACGAGCGGATAATCGCCCATGCCCGCGTCGAGCAACGCCTTCTTGATCGCCTTCAACCTTTCCAGATCCAAATGCTGTTCGCCCTTGAACTTATACGCGCCGTGGGAATTTCCGATCGCCACCGCGAGCGAATCCACGCCGGATGCCTTCACGAATTGCACCGCTTCGTCGGGATGCGTGTAAGCGCCGCCTTTGGAATAACCGCCACCTTCTTCGCCGTCGTCGTGCTGCGCGCCGACGAGCATTCCGAGTTCGCCCTCAACCACGCAATTATGCTGATGCGCGTAATCCACGACTTTTTTGCAAATCTCCACGTTCTTCTCAAACGGCTCGTGGCTCGCGTCAATCATCACGCTCGTGAAACCTTCGTCAATGCACTCCTTGCAAAGCTCGAACGAATCGCCGTGGTCCAAGTGCACCGCGATCGGGATCGTGGACAGACTGACCGCCGCCTCGATCAATTTTTTGAGATAGATCGGATTCGCATATTGGCGCGCGCCCTTGGAGATTTGCAGCATCACCGGCGCCTTTTCCTCCTCGCACGCCTCGATGATTCCCTGAAGCAGTTCCATGTTGTTGACGTTGAACGCGCCGAGCGCATATTTGCCCTTCAACGCCTTCGCAAAAAGTTCCTTCGTGTGTGTTAATGGCATAAGTTTTCGATTTTAATTAACGGCGCAATCAATTTAATTTTCCCGACAGCGAAAAATCATAGCCCGATTCCGGCGAAAGGAAATAAAAAATGCGTGAACAATTCCGCTGAATTTCAATTTTGCGATTTAAGTCCAATTTTATGAAACACTTCTAAAAACCATTCACTTACGGACAATTCTTGGTTAATGGGACGAGTGATAATTATGGCAACATCGCCTTTTCGCCAGTTAGGGCTTTCACGCTTTGGAAACAATCCCTTGAG
>DASXED010000007.1:0-9821 GCA_036490295.1 Verrucomicrobiia bacterium
ACAGGCATCTTGCCTGTGAGTTCCAAAAATAAAAATGCAACACACAGGCAAGATGCCTGTGCCACTACTGAACCGCTCGCCGATATTCCTGGTTTGTGCGGCATCGTGGACGGCAGCGTGTTGCCGGGATTTTTCGGCCTCGAAGCCGGACAGTCGGCTGTTGGCGATTTGTTCAACTGGCTCGTCAATTACATCGAGCCGGGTGGAAAAAAAGTTTTGTCGCACCGCGACTTGGACGAAGCGGCGCTGAAACTAAAACCCGGCGAATCCGGTTTGCTCGCGCTGGATTGGAACAACGGCAACCGCACGATCCTCGTTGATCAAAAGCTCACCGGCCTGCTCATCGGCCAGACGCTTTACACGACACCGGCGGAAATTTACCGCGCGCTGGTCGAGGCGACGGCGTTTGGCGCGCTGACGATCATCAATCGCTTCGAGGAATACGGCGTGAAAATTTCGCAGGTCGTCAATTGCGGAGGCATCGCGGACAAGAGCGCGTTGACGATGCAGATTTACGCGGACATCACCGGACGCCCGATGAAAATTTCGCGTTCGGCGCAGACCTGCGCTCTCGGCTCGGCGGTCGCGGCGGCGGTCGTGGCGGGCGCGCACAAGAATTTTGCGGCGGCGCAAAAGGCGATGACGGGGCTGAAGCCGAAAATTTACAAGCCAAATCCGCAGGCGCACAAAATTTACCGGGAGTTGTATGTGATTTACAAAAAGCTTCACGACGCGTTCGGCACGCGGGAGTGGAATGGAAATTTGCACGGCGTGATGAAGCAACTGATTGACATTCGCAGCCGCGCAAGGAAATAATCGGTGATTCCCGATGCTCGAAGAACTGAAAGAACAAGTTTGCGCGGCGAACCTGAAGCTGGTCGCCGAAGGACTGGTCGTCCAGACGTGGGGCAATGTCAGCGGCATTGACCGCGCGGGCGGCAACATCGTCATCAAACCTTCAGGCGTTCCGTATGACAGCATGAAGCCGCAGCACATGGTCGTCGTTTCGCTTGAGACCGGAAAAGTTGTGGACGGTTATCTGAAGCCGAGTTCGGACACGCCGACGCACTTGGTTTTGTATCGCGCGTTCACGGAAATCGGCGGCGTGGCGCACACGCACAGCCTTTATGCGACGGCGTGGGCGCAGGCGTGCAAAGGTTTGCCGGCTTATGGAACGACGCAGGCGGATTACTGGCATGGCGACGTTCCCTGCACGCGCAAATTGAAGCCCGCCGAAATAAAAAAAGATTACGAAGAGAAGACCGGCGACGTGATTGTCGAAACTTTCAAAAAAAAAAATCCGCTGCGGCATCCCGCCGTTCTCGTGGCGAGCCACGGGCCGTTCACGTGGGGCAGGGACGCGGACGACGCGGTTCACAACGCGAGTGTTTTGGAATTCGTCGCGCGGCTGAACAGCGAGACGCTGCGCATCAATCCGAAAACCAGGCCGATGCAGCCGGTTTTACTGGACAAGCATTTTCTCCGCAAACACGGGCCGGGTGCGTATTACGGCCAAAAATAAAAACCAACCAACAACCATGAAAAAAACACAACTCATCATGCTGGCGGCGGCTGGACTTGGCGCGGCCTGTCTTGTAGGCTGCGCGTCCATGAGCAAATCAAATTCATCCATCACCAAGGCGGACTTCGACAAGACGCCGGACGGCACGCCGGTTGAAATCTACACGCTGCGCAACAGCAGGGGAATGGAGGCGCGCATCATGACTTACGGCGGCATCGTCACGTCGCTCACAGTGCCGGACAAAAACGGCAATCTCGGCGACGTTGTGCTCGGCTTTGACAATCTCGATGGTTACATAAACGCCGCCTATCAGAAAGCCATGCCCTATTTCGGCGCGCTCATCGGCCGTTATGGCAACCGCATTGCCAACGGAAAATTTTCCCTGGACGGCCAGGAATACACTTTGCCGATAAACAACGCGCCGAACACGCTGCACGGCGGCCCGAAAGGTTTCGACAAGGTGGTTTGGAGCGTGGAAAAGGCCGGTGTCGGCGAACACGGGCCGGAACTTGAATTGACCTATTTGAGCAAGGACGGCGAGGAGGGTTTTCCCGGCAATCTGACGGTTCACGCGACCTACACCGTGACTGAAAACAACGCCTTGCAGGTCAAATTCAAGGCCACCACCGACAAGGACACCGTTTGCAATCTTACCCATCACTCGTATTTCAATCTCGCGGGCGGCGGCGATATTCTCGGCAACGTGGTTTATATCAACGCGGACAAATTCACGCCGGTGGACAGCGGATTGATTCCGACCGGCGAATTGCGCCCGGTGGCGGGAACGCCGTTTGATTTCCTCACGCCGACGACGGTTGGCGCCCGCATCAACGACACGAACAACGAGCAGATCAAGTTTGCCAACGGCTACGATGACAACTGGGTGCTGAACAAGACTTCGCCGGGTGAATTGAGCCTCGCCGCGCGCGTCCATGAACCGGCCAGCGGCCGCACCATGGAAGTCTGGACGACCTCGCCCGGAATGCAGTTTTACACCGGCAATTTTCTCGACGGCACCCTTACCGGCAAGGGCGGCTGGGTTTACAAATTCCGCGACGCCCTGGCCATGGAGCCGCAGGGTTTTCCTGATTCGCCAAACAATCCTGATTTTCCAACGACCGAGTTGAAGCCGGGCGAGACTTACCGGAACACCATCATTTATAAATTTTCCGCCGAGTAAAAACCAAATCCATCAACCAAATCTGACCATGAAAAAAAATCAAATCCTCCTGGCCGCACTGTGTGTCGCGGCATTTGCCTCCGGCTGCGGCAAAAATGAAACTGCCGACAATTCCGGCGCCGGCAACGCGGCGGCGCCCGCCAAAAAACTCAAGCTCGCCTTCGTCAGCAACAACGCGGCGAATTTCTGGACGATTGCGCGCGCGGGTTGCAACGACGCGGCGAAGGAACTGGGCGACGTGGACGTGGATTTTCGCATTCCTTCAACCCCCGACGCGGCCGCACAGCAGGAAATTTTGAACGACCTGGTTGCCCGCGGCGAGGATGGCATTGCCATCAGCCCCAACAATCCTGAAAACCAGACGGATTTTCTGAACAAGATTGCAGGACAGACTCTGCTCATCACCACCGATAGCGATGCGCCGGCCAGCAAACGCGTCGCCTACATCGGCACGGACAACGAAGCGGCGGGCGAGCAGGCCGGGCAACTGATCAAGGAAGTTCTGCCGAACGGCGGAAAAATCATGTTGTTCGTCGGTTTCGCCGACGCGCAAAACGCGAAAGACCGTTTGGCGGGAATCAAAAAGGCGCTCGACGGCTCAACCGTTCAAATCGTGGACGTGCGCACCGACGACGCCGACCAGGTTCGCGCGCAAAAGAACGCCGAGGACACCCTTGTGAAGTATCCCGACATTTCGTGCCTCGTCGGACTTTACAGCTACAATGGCCCGGCGATCTTGAACGCCGTTCGGAACGCCGGCAAGATCGGGCAGGTAAAGATCGTCTGCTTTGACGATGATCAGGACACGCTGTCCGGCATCGCGTCCGGCGGCATTTATGGCACTGTCGTCCAGCAGCCGTATGAATTTGGGAAGCAGGCCATCACACGCATGGACAAGTATCTGCATGGCGACAAATCCACGTTGGCCGGCGACAAAATCTTCGTTTCCACGATTCCCGTCACCAAAGCCAATGTTGCCGAAATCCAGGCGAAGGAAAAACAATTGCTTGGCCAGTAAAAAATGACGGCGCCATTGCTCGAAATGCGCGGGATTTCCAAAAGATTTCCCGGAGTCGTCGCGCTGGATTCCGTCAGTTTGCACGTTGCGCCCGGCGAAGTCGTCGCGATTTGCGGTGAAAACGGCGCGGGCAAATCCACGCTCATGAAAATCCTCGGCGGCGTGCATCAGCCCGACGCCGGGGAAATTCTCCTGGACGGACGGCCCGTGAAAATTCAAGGCGTCACCGACGCCATGCGTTTCGGCATCGCATTCATTCATCAGGAATTGAACGTGCTCGATAATTTGGACGTGGCCGCCAATGTTTTTCTCGGACGCGAACCCAAAAATGCGTTCGGCCTCATCAATTCAAAAAAAATCCACGCCGACACCGGGCCGTTTTTGAAACGGCTCGGCCTGCAGATTTCGACGCGCGAGCGGCTGGACAAACTCTCCATCGCGCACCAGCAAATGGTCGAGATCGCCAAGGCGCTTTCGCTCAACGCGCGGCTCATCATCATGGACGAGCCGACTTCGAGCCTGACGCTTTCCGAAACCAACCGGCTGCTCGAACTTGTCCGCGAACTCGCCGCGCAGGGAGTCAGCATCATTTATATTTCCCACCGCCTCGGCGAAATTGACGAGTGCGCCGACCGCGTGGTCGTTTTGCGCGACGGAAAAAACGCCGGCGAATTGACCGAGGCCGAGGCGACGCATGACAAACTCGTCAACCTGATGGTCGGGCGCGAAATCAAAAGTTTTTACGTCAAATCTGGCGCGCAAAAAACGCCCGGCTTTTTCAAGGCGCGCAATGTCCGCTCGCCGCTGTATCCAAAAAAATCCGTTTCCTTCGCCGCCGCGCGCGGGGAAATTCTCGGGTTCGCCGGACTCGTCGGCGCGGGACGCTCGGAAATGGCCAAAACCATCGTCGGCCTCGACGCCGCGCCGGAGAAGGAAATTGTTCTCGACGGAAAAACGGTTTCCGTCAACACGCCGCGCGACGCGATTGAACGCGGCATTTATCTCGTCCCCGAAAATCGCCGCACGGAAGGTCTCGTCGTCGAAATGTCCGTGCGTGAAAATGTCACGTTGCCTTCGCTGAAAAATTTTTCGCGGCTGGGATTGATCCAGCGCGGACGCGAATGCAAAGCCGCGCGGCAGCAAATTGATTCCCTCAAAATCAAAACGCCGACGGTCGAGACGCGCGTGCTGAATTTGAGCGGCGGCACGCAGCAAAAGGTCGTGCTCGGCAAATGGCTGGCGATGTCTCCGCGCGTGATGATTTTTGACGAGCCGACGCGCGGCATTGACGTCGGCGCGAAGGCGGAAATTTACCGCATCATGCGCGCGCTGGCGGAGCAGGGGACGGTGATTTTGATGATCAGCAGCGACATGGAGGAGATTTTGAACGTCAGCGACCGCATCGCCGTCATGCACGAAGGCGAAATCACCGGCGTGCTCGACCGCGAAGATTGCAACGAGCAAAACGTGATGCAACTGGCCACCGGAAAAAAAATTCCCGTGGCGAAAGCGGCTTATGAAAATTGAAGCAATAAACCACGAAACACACGAAAGCAAAATTCCTTTTCGTGTGTTTCGTGTATTTCGTGGTTAATCAAAAATGAAAAAAGAATTTGGAATTTTCATCCTGCTGGTTCTCCTGTGCGCCGTCACCGGATTTGAAAACCCGCGATTTTTTTCGCAGGCCAATTTGATCAACATGGCGAACGTCATCGGCCTGTTTGGAATTTTCAGCCTCGGCGCAGGTCTGGTCATCATCACCGCCGGCATTGATTTGTCCGTCGGCTCGATGATCGCGCTGACGGGAATGTTGCTGGTGATGTCGCTGACGGAATGGCATTGGCCGTGGCCGCTGGCGGTTTTATTTGTCGCCGCCGTGGCGATGGCGCTCGGCTGGGCGCACGGTTTTCTCATCACAAAATTCAGGATGCAGCCGTTCATCGTGACGCTTTGCGGGTTGCTGCTGTATCGCGGCATCGCGCGTTTCATCGCGCAGGACGCCACAAAAGGTTTTGGCGACGCGGAAGGTTTCAAGACGCTGCAAAGTCTGGCGAACGGAAAATTGTTTGGATTGCCGATGCCGTTCGTGCTGCTCATCGTCATTTCCGTCGTCATGGGAATCGTGCTGCACCGCTCCATTTATGGCCGCTACCTTTACGCCGCCGGGCGCAACGAGGAAGCCGCGCGTTTTTCCGGCATCAACACGCGCCGCGTGATCGCCAGCAGCTACGTCCTCGCGGCGCTGCTCACCGGGCTTTCGGGAATTTTATTCGCGTTCTACACCAACTCCGTTTCGCCTTCCACGCACGGAAATTTTTATGAACTTTACGGCATCGCCGCCGCCGTGCTCGGCGGTTGCAGTCTGCGCGGCGGCGAAGGCTCGGTCATCGGCATTTTGATCGGCGTCGCGCTGTTGCAGGTGCTGCAAAATCTGGTGAACCTGCTCGGCATTCCCAGCTCGCTCAACTTCGCCGTCATGGGCGCGGTAGTGCTCATCGGCGTGCTGGCCGACCAGATTTTCAAAAACCGCTCGGCGAAAAAAATTGCGCACCAGCCGAAATGAAAAAATCTGCGGGAAATTTTCCGCTTTCCATGACGGGCGATTCTTCATCGAGATTATTTCTCGGACTCGATTCCAGCACGCAAAGCTTGAGCGCGGTGGTCATTGACATCGGCTCGTGCAAAGTGGTCTGCGAAAAATCGGTGAACTTCGACCGCGCGCTGCCGCACTACCGGACGCAGAACGGCGTGCTGCCCAATCGCGACCCGCTGGTCAGGCACAGTCCGCCGCTGATGTGGGCTGAAGCGCTGGACTTGCTTTTCGCGGAAATGAAAAACGACGGCGTTGCGCTCGGTCAAATTCTTGCCGTCAGCGGCAGCGGCCAGCAGCACGGGTCGGTTTATTTCAACGGGCGCGCCGCCGGCGCGTTGAAAAATCTGGATCCAAAAAAATCCCTCGCCGAAAATCTGCGCGGAGTTTTTTCGCGCAAGACTTCGCCGGTCTGGATGGATTCTTCGACGGCTGCGGAATGCGCGGAAATCCGCAAAAAACTCGGCGGTGTCAAAGCCACTGCGCAAAAAACCGGCTCGGACACTTTTGAGCGTTTCACCGGCCCGCAAATCCGAAAATTTTTCAAGACGGAACCGGCGGCTTATGCGAAGACTTCCGGCATCGCGCTTGTCAGCTCGTTCATGGCGTCGCTTCTCGCCGGGAAAATCGCGCCGATAGATTCCGGCGACGGCGCGGGCATGAACCTGATGGACATCCGCAAAAAAATCTGGCGCGCGGACGCGCTGGCGGCCACCGCGCCAGGGTTGAAAGGCAGGCTGCCGCCGCTCGCCGCGCCGGGAAAAGTCATCGGCAGGGTCAGTTCATATTTTTCAAAAAAATTCGGCCTCAATCCTGGCGCGCTGGCAACCGCCTGGACCGGCGACAATCCGGCGAGCGTCATCGGTTTGGGGCTTGTCAAACCCGGCCACGCCGCCATCAGCCTCGGCACGAGCGACACATTTTTTGGCGCGATGAAAAATTGCCGGGTGGACACGCGCGGCGAAGGCCACGTTTTCGGCTCGCCGACGGGCGGTTACATGAGTTTGATTTGCTTCAAAAACGGCTCGCTCGCCCGCGAAAAAATCCGCGAACTTTATGGAATCAAAAATTGGGACGAATTCGGAAAACTTGTTGCTTCAACCAAGCCCGGCAACAATGGCGGAATTTTGCTGCCGTGGTTTGAAGCTGAAATTGTCCCGCGCGTCAACGAACCGGGAATTCATCGCTTCAATTTGGACGCGCAAAACGCCGCCGCGAACTGCCGCGCGATTTTAGAGGCCCAAATGATGTCCATGCGGCTGCATTCGCAATGGATGAAAGTTTCGCCGGAAAAAATCTGCGCCACCGGCGGCGCGTCGAACGACCGTGCGCTGTTGCAGGTTTTGGCCGACGTTATGAACTGCCGCGTCGAGCGGATTGAAGTTTCAAAAAGCGCGGCGCTCGGCGCGGCGTTGCAGGCCGCGCATGGATTTTTGACCGCCGCCGGGGAAAAACCGGAATGGGAAAAGCTTGCCGCCGGTTTCACAAACCCGGTTGCTGACAGCGAAATCCGCCCGGACAAAAAAGCCGCGAAGATTTACGGCAGGCTGGTTGAAAAATACGCCGCGTGCGAAGTCGAGACGCTGGGAAATTAGTGGGACAGGCTTCCAGCCTGTCCAGTTTTGAGGCCGCAGTCGCAAAGTTTTTGGAGGCATCTGCCCGCACAGACAGGCTGGAAGCCTGTCCCACTACCCAATGGCAATCTGGATTTTCGTGAACGCCGCCGGATTGTCGCTCCATGACTGCATTGCTTTTCCAGCTTCTGAAAACGGAAATGTTTTTGTGATGACTTCGTTGACTGGAAATTTCCCGCCTTCCAAAAACCGGATCACGCTTTTGAAATCGTCCGGCGTCGCGTTGCGCGAGCCGAGAATGTCCAGTTCCTTTTGCACGAAAAATTTTGTCTCGTATTCGACCGGCTTTTTCGCGTAGCCGATATAAACGACGCGGCCTGCAAAACAAATTTCCTCAACCGCCGCGCGAAAGGTTTGCGGCAGGCCGACGGCCTCGATGACGACTTCCGGGCCGTCGCCATTCGTCAATTTCTGCAATTCGTCGTGCAATGAATTTTTTTGCGAATTGATGATTTCCTTCGCGCCGCATTTTTTGGCGAGTTGCAATTTTGCGTCGTCAATGTCAACGGCAATCACGCGCGCGCCGCGCGCCGCCGCGCCCGCAATCGCGCCCAGGCCGATCGCGCCGCAGCCGAAAACCAAAACGGAATCGCTTTCAATCACGCGCCCGCGATCCACGGCGTGGAAACCAATCGTGAGCGGCTCGACCAGCGCGAGTTCGCGCAGGGAAAGTTTCGGCGAGCGGTAAAGTTTCCGCCACGGCGTCACGACGAATTCCGTGAGTCCGCCTTCGCGCTGGACGCCGAGCGTCTCGTTGTGGCGGCAGCAATTAAATCTTTTTTGCCGGCACGCGCTGCATTTGCCGCAGCTTGTGTAAGGCGACATTGTGACTTCCAATCCAATTGACCATTCGGCGGGAACATTTTTACCGCGCGCTTCAATTGTTCCGGCAAGTTCGTGGCCCGGCACGCGCGGCAATTTGGCGAGCGGATTCAAGCCGCGAAACGTGTTCAAATCCGAGCCGCAATAGCCGACGACGTGGATTTTCACCAGCACTTCGTCCGCCGCCGGACTTGGCTTTACCTTTTCAATCAAGGCCGCCCGGCCTTCCGCGATGATTGCCCATGCTTTCATAATTTGAGACCTCTGCAAAACCGACCATCCACCGTAGCGGCGTCTCGGCAGAGCACCGCAAAACCTTGGAAATTGAAGAATGCGGCTTTCTGCCGAAAGCCGCTACGCTCATTTTACAGCGGTCTCATGCCATCAGTTGCCGTCTCGCAAATAATTAGCGAAGAATAAAATCTTCAACATGAGTCTTGCCATTGAACTCAACTGTAACCCATTTTGACTTTGAATTTGTAGAACAAAACGTAAAGAACCACTCTCCATCAGATGAAAAAGAGGTGGCTACATTCGCACTAATACAATGGAATTGATTCGTCGCTGTGCCTAAAGCGGCGGTGGCGCGCTCGTAGGCATCTGGCAGTAAAAGACTCGGCGGCTTTGAATTTTTGTATGGGATAATAGGACTTGCAAATATAATCGTTGCGAGCGTCAGCGAGGTGAATAATATTATTTTTGTTTTCATTAGCGAAGAGGCTCCATATTCTCAACGTGAGTTTTTCCACTGAATTCAACAGTAACCCATTTCGGCTGGGAATTTGTTGAATAGAACGTGAAATACCATTCCCCATTTGATGAGAACCTAGTATCTATTTTCGCACTGATACAGTGAAATTGATTGGTTGCAGTGCCTAGAGCTATTGTGGCGCGTTGATAAGCATCAGGTAGCGAAAGAGTCGGTGGCTTTGAGTTGTCATATAGAGTGCCAATTTCTGCAAATAAGGTATAAGAGCAAAACAGCACTGCCAAACCGACAATTTTATTTTTATTCATTAAGTTACTCATAATTAGTAATAGTTGATTTGTTTAAT
>DASXED010000071.1:0-14884 GCA_036490295.1 Verrucomicrobiia bacterium
AATTATGCAGTTAACAAACTTTCCGGGTAGGGCGCGTCACTCCGTGCGCGCCGACGGTTGCAAACCAACGCGTTCGGCGGGCAGAGGACTGCCCGTCCTACCAGTTTTGTCCCATTAGTTTGTCAACTGCATAATCCCAGATTCCTGTTTCAACTTGAGAAAATGTTTGAATCCATCCCGCAGCAAAGACCAGTTAATGCTGAACGGTAAATAGCCGGTCAAACTTATGAATTCGCTCATAGATTGAACATCTGGACAATCGCGCTGGAATCCACGATGGAGAGTTTCAATTTTATCGCATTTTTCTTTCTCTTCTTTCGTCATAAATCAAACACGATTTAACATTCAGCCGTTTGTAAAACAAACGCTTTCCGACGGCTTTGGTCAAGCCAACATCTGTGCGCTCACCGTCGGACATTTTCCGGCAGTTGTGGCGGTGGTCAAACTCCGCGAGATACAGCGGCAGGTGTTGCGCGCTGACATGGTGAAATGTGCCGACCACGCCGCGCTTTAACAGCGAGAAGAACGATTCAACGCCAGCGGTGGTTATCACGTTTTCGCCTTCGTGGCGGCTGTATTCGCCCGCCATGTGCTTCACGGTTTTGTGCGTGAATTTCGGTTCAAGTCCGGCGTAGCCTTGATTCATGTCGGTATGCACTTCCGAGCAGATGGCCACATTCTCGCGGATGGCTTGTTTCAAGTTCGCGCCGTTGACCGTCGGCATGACTTTGGAGCGAACCGCGCCGCCGCGTTGAACCATTGCGAAAACCGGCGTCAATTTGCGGGCGGCTTTGCCTTCGCCTTTTGTTCCTGTCGGCACGAAACATTCATCGGCTTCAACCGTGCCGTCCAGCTTTTCGGCAAAGCTGGTATCGCGGAGCGCGTGCCGGATGCGATGCGTCATAAACAAGGCCGTGCCATAACAACCGATTTCCAAGTTGCGCTGCAATTGGAGCGAGCTAATCCCCTTTTTTGAACTGCAAATCAGATAATAGGCAATAAGCCATTTGCGGAGCGGAATATGAGAATCTTCAAACACAGTTCCAATCGTAACCGTGAACTGGCTTTTGCAATTGGAGCAGAAGCGCAGTCCGGCGCGGATTTTCTTGGCGGGATTGGCCGTGCGCACGGCAATCTTGGTTTGGTCGCTGCATTTGCAGTGCGGGCAGACAACGCCGTTTTTCCAAAGGACGCCTTCAAGATGTTTGCGCGCCTTTTCATCCGTGCCGAAACGGTCAAAGAGTTGAATCAGGGTTAGGTCTTTCTGCGCTGGCTTCATTTTCATGGTCTAAATATGCCATGAGTTAAAAAGTTTGTCAACTAGATAATCCCACAAAATTTCGTAATGGCTGCTGTTTCGTCTTTTTACCGTCGTGTCTCAAAATGTTGCACGATGGCTTGAAATGAGACACAACGGAGCGGCATCAATGCCGGCAAAAGGCAGGCGATGAAGACAGAATCGCCGCGTTTTGGCGTTGTTTTTAGCGTGTCCGGCGATGCCGTGAAAAAGAATGTTTTTTGTTTGGACATTGGCACTGATGGTGCTAAACTACATCTCAAGTTGCGGTTCCAATAGGCAATCAGTGAACGACGACTGTAATCATGTAACCCGCCTGTTGATATGTTCACGCCGCGACATATAAAAACAGAAAGACAAAACAAAATGAAAAAGACTCAAACCGCCCGCAAGTCGGGCTTCACGTTGGTGGAGATTATGATTGTGGTGGCGATCATCGGCCTGTTGGCTGCGATTGCCATTCCGAACTTCATCAAAGCCCGCGCAACATCACAGGCCAATGCCTGCATCAACAACCTTCGCCAGATTGACGGCGCCATCAATGAATGGGCGCTGGAAACCGGGCAGGCAAGTGGCGCCGGTGTAAACGCGGCTGACATTTCAGGCTACATCAAGCTGAATTCCGCAGGCAGCGTTCCAGGTTGCCCCGGTGGCGGCACTTACACATACACCAGTGTGGGATCCTCACTTCAGATTAGCTGCTCGCTGTCCACCCAGACGCCCGCACACAGACTGCCGTAATTGAGGTTTTAGTTTGCACGAAGGCCCGGAGCTTTTGCTTCGGGCCTTTTTTTGGAGCTGTCCTAGATAACTAGGTTAGAAACTGGTGAACCCATTGATTTAACCGCTTCAATTGGGTTTGTGGGTTGGGGTTGTTAAGCCGCCACTCACATTCCTTTAAGAATAAAGAATAGCGGGAAATGGGCTTTGGGAGCGCAACGACCGCCGCCGTGCCGTTGACGGAAGCAACCGGCTCACCTCGACGAAATCGGCGGGCAGTCGGCGTTGAAGGCGACGGCTGCGCCCGGCGACGCGCGTCGGCTCGCGGCGGAGGCGATTGCCGACGGATTTGAATTGATCGTCGCGGCGGGCGGCGACGGAACTGTAAATGAAGTTTTGAATGGAATCGGCGACGCGCCAAATGGATTTGAGAGAGCGCGGCTCGGCGTGTTGCCGCTCGGCACGGTGAATGTCTTTGCGCGTGAACTGAAAATACCGCTGCGGCCGGAACGTGCGTGGGAAATTTTGCGGCGCGGGCGTGAAATGAAAATTGACCTTGGCTGCGCGGAATTTTCGGGTGGCGGTGTCCGCAAAAAACAATTCTTCGCGCAGCTTGCGGGCGCGGGTTTGGACGCGCGGGCGATTGAACTTGTGGATTTTTCGCTGAAGAAAAAAATCGGGCCGCTGGCTTATGTCGTCGCCGGGTTGAAGGCGTTGCGCGAAAGGAAACCGAAAATCGCAGTGGCACGGGCATCCTGCCCGTGCGATCCGCGTTCCGAAGAAATTCACGGGCAGGATGCCCGTGCCACTATTTCCGGGGAACTGGTTTTGATCGGCAACGGGAAATTTTACGGCGGGGCGTTTGAAATTTTCCCAAAGGCGGATTTGCGCGACGGGCTGCTGGATGTTTGCATTTTTCCGCGCGCGGATTTTTCAACCATGCTCCGTTGCATTCCAGATTTTATCGCGCGGAGAAAATTGCCGGAGAAATTTGTCCGGCGTTTCCGCGCGGAGAAATTTGAATTGATTTGCGAATTTCCGGCGGCATTTGAACTGGACGGCGAATGGGCGGGAAACTTGCCCGTGACATTTTCCGTGGAGCGTGAAAAATTGCGCGTCATTTGCTGAAGCTGGCTTGCCGAGCCATAGCTTTTTGGCGAAGCTGGACGCTCGCCCGCCTGTCTGCGCTACTGCGCGGCAGCCTTCGCTTTCACTTCGTTTAAGCGAAGGCTGGTGGGTTGGGAGAGACTCGAACTCTCGACCAATGCCTTAAAAGGGCACTGCTCTACCGACTGAGCTACCAACCCATCCTATTGTCGCAGAACATATTGCGAAGATTCACCAATGATTTCAAGTATTAGTTGTAACCCGCACTTGTAACCCGCCAGCCTTTGTGCTATGTTTTTGCATGAAAACGATGAGCAAAAACACATCGCAGACAGCCGAGCAACCGGTCTTTAACAAGGTTGCAGAGAACCTCTATCGGCTCGAATCATCGGACGGATATTATGCCCTACTGAAGCGTGGAGGCAAGCAGTTTCGCCGCTCGCTTAAAACCAAAGACAGAAAATTGGCCGACCGCCGATTGAATGACTTGCGGGCAAAGATTGGCTGTCTGAAAATTTCTCCCGACGCGAAATTGAATTTCGATCAGGCCGCGAATCTGTGGCTTGAAACGAACAAACACGCATTGAGTTCCAACACCGTCAAACGCCGGAAAATGTATATCAAAGGACTCGCGCCATATTTTCGGAATCTGCCAATCCGCAACATTACCGAGCAGGATTGCGACCGTTGGGTTAAGGAACGCGGCGCGAACCTCGCTTCCGAAACTTTTGTTCACGAGTTGGACGTTATGAAAACGGTTTTTGAATTTGGTCTTGAGCGTGGTTTGATTCTTTCCAATCCTGCCAAGCATATCAAACGCCGGAAAGTCGTTTCCAAACAGATTGTCGTTCCGAGCCCCGATCAATTTAAGCAGCTTGTCAGCACCATACGACTTTCAGACGGCAAAAAGGATAACCAGAAAAAATCCAAAGACGGTGCAGACTTGGTTGAATTTTTGGCGTATTCGGGAGCACGCATCGGTGAAGTTGTAGGCGGCGGAGACGCCAACGAAAAAAGACCTTTGTTCTGGTCCGACGTTGACTTTGAGCGCGGGACTATTTTCCTGCCCGGCACAAAGACCGAGGCCGCTCCCCGCACCATCCCAATGTCAGCAAGATTGAGTAAGTTTTTGGCACGGTTGAAGACACAGAAAAATCCGCAGCCGAACGAACAAATCATTTTGATTAAAAGCGCGCGTAAGTGTTTGCAAACGGCTTGCAAGAAATTGTCGCTGCCACAATTCACCCACCACGACTTCCGGCATTTCTTTGCGACGACCTGCATTGAGTCGGGCGTGGACATCCCGACGGTGAGCCGCTGGCTTGGACATAAAGACGGCGGCGCGCTGGCGATGAAACGCTACGGCCATCTCCGGCAGGAACACAGCTTTGCGATGATTAAGCGGGTGAACTTCGATAAGCCTACAAACATTGTTCCGATGCCAAAAGCAGCGGAGGCGGAAGCTGAAAAATCTTCTGTTTCAACCGACGACCGCCGCGCTATTGCGAAGGCCAAAACCGTGGACTACGTTTTGTTTTCTGATTCAGCGGTCGCCGCCGCAACGAACGAACAGCAATAGCAGTCCCTCCCCGGTGGACAGTCTGCGGCTCGAATTGAATTCAAAATGTTTTTGTCTGCTGTCCTATCACCACTTGGAGTTCGCCAAGTTTGAATCCGCCCAGAACGAAGATGTTATCACCCTGTTATTTTTGAATCGCACGGTGCGGATCACGGGTAAAAATCTGCGCGCATTGGGTCGCGGGCGTTGCGACATCCGATTTACTCCAAAGACGATCTTGACCGCTTTTTGCGAGAAACATCCGAGCCAATTTGGAAGACCGATGATGGTATAATTTGAAATCGCAAATCTAGTTTTTCCGGTTGGCGTCAATGCCATGGACAGATTCGGCAATCTACTCAATCCATCTACTTTTTTCGATCCGGCTTGTGCAGATGGCGTGGAATGGACGGGCTGAAAAATGTGTTCCCCTTGTGGACTTCCCGAATCGCGGCGCACACATTGTTAGCGGCGGTTGGCTTAATGAGATAACCCTTCGCGCCAGATTTGACCGCCTCGACAACATACGCTTCATCACTGTGCGCTGAAAGTATGAGAACTTTGTGGCGGGAAAGGCTTTGAGAATCTGGCAAGTAGCTTGCAAACCATTGAGCAGCGGCATGGCAACGTCCATCAGAACCAAAGCGGGACGAAGTTTTTTGACCATGGCAAGACATTTCTGCCGCGACGTATTGGAGCAATCGTCAGGCAAACGCGCGGGTAAAAAGCCCGCCGCCAAATCCGGGTTGACAATGGTTGCTATCTGGTCTTCGTCCAGCCATTGATCCTCTCCCCTGTCACTCAATTTATATTTTGTATGACGTTCGGTTTTGTCGGCTAACAAGACTCCTCTGTGAACAAGCCTGCGGCCAAGGTTATGGTATGCTTCAATTGTTACGGAATCACCCTGTCTGACTCCTTCGTCAAAAATTTCCTGCGCGGTCGCTGCGTCCTTCCGCTTGGCAAGACGGACAAATAGCTCTTCGCGCCGCTTTGACGTAAAACCGTCGGATTGATCTGATGGATTCATTTTGAGTTTTTCTTTATCCGATTCTCAAAAACTTTCGGGGTAGTGCCGCCGACAGGTGTCTTTCGTTCGCGCACTTGAAGAAGAAAGCCGTGATTGATGATTTCACTGGAGCCGGAAACAGCGCATACTCCCTTGGGAAGTTTCGGTAGCTGATCGAGGATTTTTGAATTTAGGTCGGCATTAACGCCGGAAATCGCGCGGAGTTGGTCTTTCTCCAATGCAAAAACAAAGCGGGTCTGTAGACGTTTAAGCACACTCGGATCAAGGTCAGTGGGCGACTGGCTGCGCGAGGCTTTGGTCAACGCCGTCGCCCATCGTGATTACGAGGACGGCTCGCGAAAAATTATGTTGGAAGTTTTTTCTGACCGTGTCGTCATTTCCAGTCCCGGTCTGCCACCGCCACCAATCACATTGCAAAAACTCCGTGCCGGAAAATATCGCCCCTGTTCCCGCAATCCAATTCTCGCACAACGCCTTTCATTTTTCATCGCATCGAGGAACGCGGCAGCGGTTTCCGACGGATGCACGACAAAATGATTGACCACGGCCTCGACCAGACGCGCTTGGCGACCGACACCGGCTATTTTCAAGTCATATTCCCCGGCCCCGGTGACAATGTGGAACGCCTGCGCGTTCCAACCGGCCAAACCGGAGAAATCGTGCCTCCGTCCGCGCAGGAGCAATTGAACAACCGGCAGAAAAAAATGGCGGCTCTATTGGTCAAAGGTGAAGAACTTACTAGCCAGAAATGTGAAAAGCTGTTTGCCGTCACCCGTGATACCACCAATCGCGATTTTCTTTTGCTCATTGAGCTTGGCATTGCAGAGAAAAAAGGTGCTGGCCGAGCCACTCGCTATGTGTTTCATCGAGCGAAATGAATTGCCGAAAATCGTCAGATGTTTTCACGGAATCGTCAGATTACACCCTGGCCAATCGCACTAAATAGTTCGAGAAGACCGATGTTACCCGCCACGACCAACGCGCTCTCCGTTTGACCGTGCTCCTTCGTCCGCGCGGGCACGCACTCCGCGCACGTTCGTCGTGAGCAGCATTTTATTTACCGCATGATGGCGAAAGTGCCGCGCCTTGTTGCCACGCGCGGCGGGATTGAAAATGACGCAGATGCGCACGCACGGATGATTTTGGCGCGGACGGATTTAGTCGAGGAGAAAGCGAATTGCCTTTGCCGCGATTTTTCCCGAAACTGCCGTGATGACCGACACGACAAACTGGAAAATTTCCAAATGGCCGTTCCTGCTCGGCGACGCGCTGCTACTCGCCGCCGCGTATTTTTTTGTTTTGCACACGCCGAAGCCGTCCGCGCATTGGGAAATTCCCGCCGCCTGCGTCGCGCTCGGCGCAATCCTCGGCTGCCTGCCGTTCATTCTGGATTACCGCGCGATTTCCAAGGCGATTGAAGCCGCCGCGCTCGGTTCAATTTCCGAAAAAATCCAGAACCTCGAAAAACTCGCCGCGCAAATCTCCTCCGCGACGAACGAATGGACGAACGCGCAGACGCAGGCCGAAAAAACTTCCGCAGGCGCAAGGGAAATTTCCGACAAAATGGCCGTCGAAGTCCGCGAGTTCACCGCGTTCATGCAGAAAATGAACGACAGCGAGAAGTCCGCGCTCCGGCTTGAAATCGAAAAATTCCGGCGCGGAGAATCCGAATGGCTGCAAGTCCTCGTGCGGATTTTGGACCACATTTTTCTGCTGCACGCCGCCGCCGCGCGCTCCGGCCAGCCGAAAGTCGCCGAACAAATCGCAAATTTCCAGAACGCCTGCCGCGACGCCGCGCGCCGGATCGGCCTCACGCCGTTCGCCGCCGCGTCGGACGAAAAATTTGACGCCGCGCGCCATCAAACCGTTGACGAATCAAAACCGCCCGCCGATTCCGTCATAGTGGAAACCGTCGGCACAGGCTACACATTTCAGGGAAAACTGCTGCGCCCGGCGCTTGTGAAACTGCGCGGAGAAACCGTCGTGGAAAAAAGGGAATTGCCGGAGTCGCCAGAAGAAAAATCCGGCGGCGAACTTCCGCCGCAATCGCCGGATTAAATTTTTACGTCCACGGTTTTCTGCGCCGAAAAAAAATGCAGCCAGCAATTCGTGACCGGGCGCGAATAAATTTTCACCAGCGCGCCCGCATAAAGTTTCAACTGCGGCGAATAAATTTTAATTTTGCCCGCCAGTTCATCCGCGCGAACCTCGTCCGTCTTGAAATCCACCAGCCAGATTTCCTGCGGCAGCAGCACGACTAGATCCGCCGCGCCCTGCACGACGACAAATTCTTGTTCAAGCTCTGCCTCGGATTTTGTGCCGAGAATTTCCGACAATTCCTGCGGACTGAACTTCGCCGTGAACGCCAGTTCGCGCCTCACATTTTTCGCCTGTGCGCGAATTTTTCGCCCCGCTTCCGAATTCCAAAACGCCGCGACATTTTCCAAGGCAAGCGCGCCGCGTTCGTCCGCCGACAAAACTTTTTCCCGCTCCAATCGTTTCGCCTCGGCTTCGAGCGTTTTCAAATCCGCCGCGATTTCAAACGAAAAATGCTGGAGAAATTTGTGGTGTGCCGTGCCCGCGTCCGCCGCCGACAATTTTGCGCGGACATTTCGGCGCGCTGGGAAAATTTGTTCAGCCTCGTCGGCCAGGTCATCCGCCGCCTGACGTCGCAACGCAGTGACGGAAGATTTTGCGGCCAGCCCGGTCGCCGCGCCGAATCCATATTGCCACGTTAAAGTTTTTTGCAACACCCGTTTTGTTTCATCGTCAAGTTCCGGCAATTGCGTTTCCGCCTTCCGATTTTCGCTTTCCGTCTTTTCAATTGCCAACTCCACGTCATCCGCAATCCGCCAGCGTAAATTTGGCAATTCACCTTGCAACGCTGAATTCCCGCCGGATTGCTGCGCGAACCAAAGCCCGAGCCAGTCCGCGTAACTTTTCGCCGTCAAGATTTTTTGCGGTGTGATTGCACCGGCTTCCGCCCAAAGCGTTTCCCATTTTTTTTGTGTGACGCTGCCAGTCAAAATTAAATTGTCGCGCGCACGAGTCATCGCGACGTAAAGCAGCCGCAATTCTTCGCCCGCCTGTTCGCGGCGCTGATGTTTTTGCGCGAGCCAGTGCGGCAGGCTTGGATAACGCCGTTCGCTCGTTGGCGGCTTTACTTTCGGGCAAAGGCCGAATTCCTCGTCAAAAATAATTTCGCCGCGCAAATCCTGCGTGTTGAAACTTTTCGCCAGGTCGGCTATGGCGACGACTGGAAATTCCAGCCCTTTGCTCTGGTGAATGCTCATCAACCGCACGGCATTTTCTTCCGCAACGGGCGAGACGTCCGGCTCCGCCTCGATTTCGCGCTGCGCCTCGATGAATTTCAAAAAGCGGAACAAACCCTGCCGTTGGAATTGATCAAATTTTTCCGCAAGGTTCAAAAATCGTCCGACGTTCGCGTGCCGCTGCGCGCCGCGCGATTGCGATTTTAGCCAGTCGTCGTAATGCGTTTCCGCCAGAATTGTTTCGAGGCATTGCGAGAGCGAGGATTGTTGCGCCAGTTTTCGCCAGCGATGAAAGCGCTCCAGAAATTTCTCAATCTTCGCGCGCGTTTCATTTTGGACTTTGGACTTTGGATTTTGGATTTGGTTGAGCGCGAACCAAAAATGCCCGCTCGCAACCAGACGAATTTGCGCCAATTCATCAAGCGAGCAGCCGACGAGCGGCGAACGCAAAACGGCGATGACCGGAACGTCCTGCAACGGATTGTCGAGCAGTTGCAGCACGCCCAGCAAATCCAGAATCTCGCTGCTGTCGTAAAATCCGCCGCGCTCGACGACGAGCGGAATTCCGGCGCGCTCGAATTGTTTGGCAAAAATTTCAGATTTTCCCGACGGCGCGCGCAGCAAAATCGCCATGTCACGCCATTCAACGGCGCGGAATTTTTTCGTCTCGTCATCCCAAATTTTGTGGCCTGAGCTTTTTAATTTCAACAAATGCAATGCAAGCATCCGCGCTTCCTTTTCCGATTCTTCCAAATCCGCCAGTTCGTTCGCGCCGGATTCATTTTCCGGATCAACTTCGTCATCGCGTCCGGTTTTGAGCCGCAAAAGCAATTCGGTCCGTGGCGACGGATCGTTTGCGATGCTAAAATCGGCGCGAGTTTCAGGTGAACCGAACTTCAATTGCGCCTCGGCGTCATAATCCACGCCGCCGATTTCCTCGCGCATGAGCGGCTCGAAAACGGAGTTCACAAAATTCAAAAGCGATTCGTGGCTGCGGAAATTTTCCGCGAGCGGAATTGTTTGACCATTTTTACCGCGCCAGCTTTTGGCGTAATCGCGGAAAATTTTCGGGTCGGCGAGGCGGAAACGGTAAATGCTCTGCTTCACATCGCCGACGAGAAAGCGGTTTGCACTTTTGCCGTCACGCGAAAGCGCGGAAATAATTTTGTCCTGCGCCGCATTGATGTCCTGATACTCGTCCACAAAGACGAAACGCAGTTTTTCGCGCCAACGTCGAGCGATAGTTGTTGGTTTTTCAGCTTCAAAATTCCAAAGCAGCTTCAGCGCGAACTGTTCAAGGTCGTGAAAATCCAGAACGCCGTCATCGCGTTTGCGCGCGAAAAGCTTTTCGGAAAATTCCCGCGCCAGTTTCAACAGAGTTTTCATGTGGCCGCGAATCCAGCTCCAATCCTCGGCGAGCGGATCGTTTTCTTTCGTGGCGGCGAGCGAATTCAAAAAAAGGGCGTCGTCAAAAAAATCTTCGAGCGGTTTTCTCAAGACTGTTTTTTTGCCGCGCGGCCAGTCGTTGTCGGCGGCGAGGACTTTTTGAAAAACGTCCGGCGAATTTGCTGCGCGCAAAATTTCGAGGGCTTCGGCGGCTTTGGGATTTTCGGTTTTCAGATTTTCAAGGATTGGCAGCCAGTCTTTTTGCCAGTTGAAAATCGCGGCGGAAAACCATTCGCGCCAATGGATTGGTTCGGCGGCGGAAAATTTTTCAATTTGTTCTGCAAGCCAGCTTTCGGCGTCTGGCCGCGTTTGCGCGTAATTGTGCAAACGCAAAACAAGCGCGCGGATTTTTTCGTCGCGTCCGTTGCCGTAAATTTTGATTAAATCCTGGACGGCCAGCGAAAATTCATCTTCGTTTTCGTAATGCGAATTGAATTGTTCGTCGAGCGTTTCATCGGCGAGCAATCGCGCCTGGCCTTCGTCCAGAATTGAAATCTGCGGGTCGAGGCCGAGTTCGTAGAAATGTTCTCGGATGAGCTTGAAGCAAAAGCCGTGGAGCGTGCCGATGTGCGCGGCGTCGAAGAGCGCGAGTTGTTCGGCGCAAAATTGGTTGAGAGTTGAAAGTTGAGAGTCGAGAGAATTTTCAAGCGCGCGGCGGAGTCGCTGGCGCATTTCCGTCGCTGCGGCTTCGGTGAATGTGACGATTAAAATTTCATGGAGTGAAACTTTTTCTTCGCAGATCAAATTCAGGCAGCGTTCGACGAGCGTGTGCGTCTTGCCCGTGCCCGCGCCGGCCATGACGAGGACGTTGCCGCGCGCGGCGACGGCGCGTTGCTGCTGCGGCGTGAGCGAATCGTTTTGGATGCGCAAGGATTCCATCTGGCGGAAACTTTAGCCACAGATGGACACAGATGGAACACAGATTTGTCGCGCCGACTCATCCCGCCGGAATCCGATGAAGGCGGAAAGAACACGAAGGGGATTGTCGCACAATTTTTCTGGACATACCATTTTGTCACACGCAAAGTCAAAATTATGAAACATGATTCGCCGTCCATTATCTGTTGGGCGATTTGTTAGAATTTGAAGTGTCGTGAAAAAAATAGTCCTGATTTCGTGCGTTAAGAAAAAGTTGCCTCATAAAGCAAAGGCTGAACATTTATACATCAGTCCTCTTTTTAAGGGCTACTTGCGATATGCTAGAAATCTAAAACCTGACAATATTTTTATCCTTTCGGCAAAGCACGGGCTTCTCGAACTGGACAGGGAAATTGAGCCTTACAATTCCACGCTCAAGGATATGTCGTCTGATCAGGTAAGAGCATGGGCTGACAAAGTGCTTGAACAACTCAAGCAACAAGCAAATTTACAGAGTGACCATTTCATCTTTCTTGCTGGTGAGAAGTATCGAAAATGTCTCATGCCATATTTGGCGTTTCGTAAAGTGCCATTTCAAGGAATGTCATTTGGCAAACAACTTCAACATCTTGCGAATCAAACGCATGAATCAAATCTGCCATAAACTACATCTTCTTTTTTCAGAGCACTCCCAATTTGCGTTCCCCTTTGATGCAAATAGTATCCCTCGAAATGGGATTTATGTCCTTTTTGAAAAGGGAGAGTTCGCTCACGAAACGGACAGGATTGTCCGAGTCGGGACTCACACTGGAAACAACCGATTGCCATCACGATTGGAAGAGCATTATATCAAAGAGAACAAGGATAGAAGTATTTTTCGGAAAAACATTGGCAGGGCAATTCTGAACAAGGATCAAGACGCTTTCCTTGCACAATGGGAAATTGATCTAACCACAAGCAATGCTAGACAAAAATATGCTGGAACATTTGACCAGCGAAAGCTTCAGGAGACGGAAAAACGGGTTACAGAATACATCCAGCAGAATTTCTGCTTTGTCGCTTTCAGAGTTGATGATAAACCACAACGACTATACTGGGAGTCAAAAATAATTTCCACCGTTTCTCAATGCAGCGAATGCCGCTCATCACGAAATTGGCTTGGGTTACATTCAACCAAAGAAAAAATCCGAGAGCGTGGACTTTGGCTTGTCAACAAACTTGACAAACAGCCTTTGTCTGAAAGTGATTACGAAATATTGAAAACAGCCGTCTTGAGCACAGCATAAAATTTTAGCCTCTTGTTCAAATTTTTACGCCAGATAATTTCATGCGCACGGACAGGCGAACACGCGCACGGAAGGCTGCAAATTTGTTCTGCGGACGCATGATTTTCCTGGAAATTCCGATTCATGCAAAATCCGAATGCGTCCCGCCAATTTTTACACGGCTATTTTGCGTCAACGCCGGTAATTTGTTGACAAATCGTTGCAAAAACGCCACTTTGGTTTTATTCGGGTAGCAGCACGTTTCTTCAGCGGGGTTCCCCACCCCCACCTCCTTGGCGTCTGCTGCCCGGATTTTCCAACCGCCAAATCCAGAAGCAAAACTTGACGCTTCCGGGAACTTCTTCTAGTTTCAGCGTCCCCATCGCGGGGGTGTAGCTCAATTGGTTAGAGCGCTGCCCTGTCACGGCAGAGGTTACGGGTTCGAGCCCCGCCACTCCCGCCATTTTCGTTACGTGACTGCTTGTGACTTGTTGTGACAATTCGTGACTTTTGACAATGTTTTCAATGTCATTCATGCGCTGTGATGATTTTGCCACAGTGACAGACGATGTCAGCAAAATACTCTTTTTGACCGAAGCGGGTGTGTCTTTTGGTGTGTCTTGCTCTGCATATCTTGGCAATGCATCAATCGCCGCTTCTGTGCCGAGAAGATTCTCATGCACATAAATCTTGTCGGTGAGCCTGCCGTCACTGTGACGCATCAACGCCATCGCCACGCGCCGGGGAACGCCAGCGTTCGCAAGGTTCGTTCCGAATGTTTTTCGCAAGGCGTGAAAATCGGCAAAATGACCGTTCGCATCCTTGTAGGGAATTTCTGCTTTTTCCAAATCACGACGGAAGCGTTCAATCCTCGGAACACGGTTGAAAACGAACTCTGCGCCCGGCGCGGAATTTTCCTTGAGCCTGTGCAGTTCGGCTACGAGTTGATATTGCAAACAGATGGCTGACGCTTTTCCGTTTTTGGTGGTCGAGGCGCGAATTTCAACGAACGGTTTTGGCGCATCGAAATGAATATCTCGCCACGCCAGCGCAGCCAGTTCAGACCGGCGCAAGCCCGTGTGCGCAGCCATCAAATAAACCGCCTTGCGTTCACCGGCCACCGCCAACAAGCGCAAAATTTCATCCTTATTGAAAGCACGGCGTTGCCGTGGCTCGCGTCCTTTGGTTCTCGTCTTTTCAACTGACAACAGCGGATTGGCGGAAGCGCGTCCAAGTTTCACCATCCAGTTAAAAAAACAACGAACCGCTTCGAGATAATCGTTGGCCGTTTTGTCGGCAAGTTCCTGATGCAAACGCAGCCAAGCTTGGAATGAATCAGCCGTCACGTCGCGCGCAACCTTCCAGCCGCAATCCGCAATCAAACGCATAACGCGATATTGAATGTTCGCAAGATACTTTTCAGACTTTCCACGCCGACGCAAATCGCCGGTAAAATCGTCAAGGTGTTGCGACAGCTTGCGCGATGCCGCGTTCCAGCGCACGATTGAACTGCTGAAGAAAATTTAGCGCGGCAAGTTTGGTCAAAAGAGTTGAAATTACCGCATCCGTTGAATCTCGAAGGCAAATCAGGAAAGTTCAAATCGCAACTTGCCTTTCTTTGGCAATCGGCTAAAACCTTTGATAGTTCTTTAACAAACCAAATTTGCGTAGCGTTGGCTGCTACTCAAACTCCTGGAAATACCGACCAAGTTTCCTCATTTACATGAGGATTTTCCCATGCATGAAAAGCCAAGGCACGCCCCACCGGGCGCCACCTTGTGCGTTTCGTGCAGGGCCGCCTTGGTCGGTAGCCCCCGGGAGGCGCGCGGGTGTGCGCCTTTCTGGTTTTCTGGAGAAAAACAACCGCCAAAAAACGAAAACTAAAAAACCATGAAAACCATTCCGAAAATAATCATGGCGGGCGCGCTCGCATTGGCTCTCACCACGAACTTATTTGCACAGGCACAGATTAGCACCAATCTGCTGTTCACCGCCGTTGCACAAACTGACGAGCAGGCGATTCGCCTGACTTGGGCAAGCACCAACGGCGAAATTTATGAAATTGATGAAGCCGATGCGCTGATAGACACAAACACCGGAAGCATTACTTGGAACAAACTCTACGATGATTATCCGTCGCAAGGCACGAATACTTTCTGGCTCGACACCGGCAACTACAACATTGTTCCGCAAATTCTACATCCGAAAGATATGCCGATGCGTTTTTATCGCATTGTAGATCAGGGGCCGGATACAACTTCTGACGAACCCATTGTTTCAATTGTTTCACCTACAAACGGCTTTGTTGCTTCCGGCAGTTTGACTGTAGCC
>DASXED010000088.1:0-4081 GCA_036490295.1 Verrucomicrobiia bacterium
CCTTGCCGCGCGCGTTCCACGTCAATGCCGCGCCCGCGCCCTTTCTTCACGCAAAATTCGCAGAAGCAAGTTGTCTTGCCGGGATCAATCCCGCTGCTTTGGGAAATGCCGAGCGTGTTGAGCAATCCGCCCTGCCGTTCCGAACCCCACATGATGCCGCCGATTTCGTAGCTGCGCGCGTAATCTTCGACAAGTCCGAGTGTAAAATTCTGGTAGGCGGGATTGTTGAAGCACGGCCCGCCCGGATGACCGGTCGCGCGGCGTCCGTGATGGTCAACTTCGTAAAGCGATTCCCAATTTTTCACGGCGGCTGGAAGCGTGTTGTCTTCGAGAACAAATGGAAAAACGCGGATGCCATATTTTTTGGCAACAGGAATCACGCGCTCCAAAATATCCACGCCGCCAAATTCCGGCGCGCTCATGTCTTGCAACGTCAGCGGCGTGTCCTTGTAAAATTCCATGTGCGGACGCGCGTAGTTGCCACCGTGAAAATTCGCCGCGTCCACGCCCGCGCGATGCGGCTCATGGGAATAAATGAATGGAAACAGCGCGTTGACTCCCGCGCGCTCGAGCATATCCGCGAACATCGCGTCCAAATCCCGCTGCGCGAGCGGAGCCACGCTGATGGGCATGGCAATGGTAGCGGACGGTTTGGGCGAAGCTGCAATGTTCGCAGGCTGGCCGCGCAACGATTCAATTCCCGTCAGCGCCGCGCCCGTGCCGACGACACCGAGTTGGATAAATTTTCGGCGATTCATCCGTTAAGTATCGCGTGCCTCAAACCGGATTCAATGCCAAAGCTCGTAAAAAATCGGTTGCAGCGCCGCCAAAAAGTGAATTGTGGTTTTTGTCCAGCCATGTTCCAATGCACCTCAATCCTATTGATTTTATGAGCCGCATTTTTCTGCGAACTTTTTTGGCCGCCGCCATTTTTATTTTCATTTTCACCGCGCAACTGCGCGCCGCCGAAACCATTCCGCTCGACGGCGAATGGCGGTTCGCGTTCGACCGCACGGATGCGGGCGTGAACGAGAAATGGTTCGCGCGCGATTTGCCGGACAAAATCCAGTTGCCCGGCATTCTTCAGGCGCAAGGCTACGGCGACGACATCACCACGAACACGCCGTGGGTGCTCACACTCGGCGATGCGTGGTGGAAAATCCAGCCCGCGAGTCTGCACGACCATTTTTCGCAGCCCGGCCATGTTGAAGTGCCGTTCCTTTCACAGCCGCCCAAGCATTATCTCGGCGCGGCGTGGTATCAGCGCGACATTGAAATTCCGACAAACTGGAGCGGCAAACATTTCACGCTATTTTTGGAACGCGCGCACTGGCAAAGCACTGTCTGGGTGGACGACAAGCAATTTCCAGCAAACGACAGCCTCGTCGCGCCTCACATCACCGACCTCGGCGTGCTCACGCCGGGCAAACACCGCTTGAGCATCCGCGTTGACAACCGCACCCAGCTTCCCGCGCAAGGCCATTTGGTGGATTCGCACAGCGTCTCCGACTCGCTGGGCGCGGCGTGGAACGGCATCGTGGGCAAAATTGAATTGCGCGCGACGAGTTCGGTGTGGATTGAAGATTTACAAGTTTATCCACAAGAACCAATTACTATCACAAATGACAATCAAGCTCTTGCTCACATCGTGGTAAAAATTAAAATTGGGAATGTTTCTGGAAAAGACGGACACGCCAGACTTTTTGTAAGCAGCACAACGGCGAATGTTATGTGGTCGATACTTGCGGGAGCAAGTTGGACAACCAACGGCGGTGAGACATCTATCCCGCTATCTTATCGCAATCAAACTTGGGATGAATTTAATCCCAAGTTACAAGACCTCACAGTGACTCTCATGAATCCTGAAAACAGTCAAGCGATGGATGTTCGAAAGGTTTTTTTCGGCCTCCGTGAAATTTCTCACAACGACAAAGACCTGCTCATCAACGGCCGTCCCGTCAACCTGCGGCTCACACATGACGGCGGCGAATTCCCGCTCACGGGTTATCCGGCGATGGATGTCGCGTCGTGGAAAAAAATCATCCAGACGTGCAAAGATTATGGATTGAACGGAATGCGCTTCCATTCGTGGTGTCCGCCCGAGGCCGCGTTTGAAGCCGCCGATGAATTGGGTTTTTATTTGCAACCCGAATGCGGCTTGTGGGCGGATTTCGGAAGTCCGCAAATGAAACAATGGTTGAATTCCGAAACGGAAAAAATTCTCGCGGCCTACGGCAATCATCCGTCGTTCATTTTGCTTTCGCCGAGCAACGAGCCGCGCAATTACTCGCGCTTCACGCCGGAATGGGCGGCGACAAATTATGCGCAGGACAATCGCCGATTGTATTCCGCCGGAACCGGCTGGTCTGATCCGTCGCAGGTCAACGGCGGCGCGCAATTCGCCACGCTCGTTCGTTTCGGCAACGGAAATTTGCGCGGCAACTCCGGCTGGTTCGGACGCGATTATCGCGACGCGCTCGACACCGTTCACATTCCCGTCCTCGCGCACGAAGTCGGCCAGTGGTGCGCGTATCCTGATTTTGACGTGATGAAAAAATTCACCGGCTATTTGAAGCCCGGCAATTACGACATCTTCAAATACATCGCGGAACAAAATGGCGTGCTGGACGAGGACAAAGATTTCGCATGGGCATCGGGACGTTTTCAACTCCAATGTTACAAGGAAGAAATCGAAGCCAACCTGCGCACGCCGGGACTTTCCGGTTTTCAACTGCTCGACCTGCACGATTATCTCGGCCAGGGAACCGCGCTCATCGGCGTCGTGGATGCGTTCTGGCAGCCGAAGAGTTATGTGACGGCGGAGGAATTCAGAAAATTTTGCGGGCCAGTAGTTCCGCTCGCGCGGCTTGCCAGCCGCATTTACACCAGCAACCAAAATCTCGAATCGGATGTTGAAATGTATAACTTCGGCGAAAAGCCAATCACCAATGCCATGCCGCAGTGGGAAATTGAGAATGCTTCTGGCAGAACTGTTGCAAGCGGCGCGTGGGACGCGCGCGCCATTTCCATCGGCAAAAACATTCCGCTCGGCAAAGTTTCTGCGGACTTGTCCAAATTGGCCGCGCCGGGCGCTTACAAACTTGTCGTCAAAGTGGGACAGGCTTCCAGCCTGTCAACTGGCGGGCAGGATGCCCGCCCCACTATTGAGAACGACTGGAATTTCTGGCTCTATCCGGCGCAAGTGGACACGAACACGCCGTCCGATGTTTTGGTGACGCGCAATTGGAGCGAAGCCGCGACACGCCTTGCCGCCGGCGGCAAGGTTCTTTTCATGCCGGGCAACGCCGACCTTGATCCCGCGAAATGTCCGCCGATGAAGAACGTCCCCGTCTTCTGGAATATTCAGATGACCGTGCGTCCGCCGGCAAACCGGACAGCGAAATTCGACGCCATGCTCGGCCTGCTCTGCGACACGAATCATCCGGCGCTCGCGGAATTTCCCACCGACGCCAATTGCGACTGGCAGTGGACGCAACTCGTCAACAACGTGCGCTCGGTGAATCTCGAAACCGCGCCGCACGAGTTGCGCCCGATTGTGTGGGCGATTGACGATTGGAACCGCAACTGGAAACTCGGCGTGATTTTTGAATGCAACGTCGGCGCGGGAAAATTGCTGGTGTCGGCGATCAACCTGGACAACGAACGCGGCGGTTCGGAATTAAAACAATTGCGCCGCTCGCTTTTGGATTACATGGCCGGGGAAAAATTCAAACCGGCGGCCACGCTCACGCCGGAACAAGTTGGCAGCCTCTGGGCAAACGCGAGCAGCGCGCCCGCGTCAACGCAACCGGCTCGCAAATTTGACCCGGACTTGAACGATGGAACAATTCCAACTCCGGTTCAGCCAAAGCCGTGAAAAAATTTGCGACACGCGCCACTTGGGACTGACCCCTTTTCAACCACAACGACCAGACAGATTACAAGGGCAGGAATTATATGCTTGGCTTTCATGGACAGAAATTGCCGCCAATTTCAATGCATTGCACCACTAACCCTTCCTGAAGGTATATCTATAAAAAAAGAAGCCCTTCCCATACTCACATCCAGACCTGTTTGCTTG
>DASXED010000118.1:0-4835 GCA_036490295.1 Verrucomicrobiia bacterium
GTTTGCCGAAATGACGAGCGAGAGAATGGATAAAATTTTCAGAAAAGTTTTCATGTCGTATAATCTTTAAGTTTGATTTGGTTAAAATGCCAGTTGAATGCGGGTGAATAAAACGTTCTCCGGCTGGCTGGTGATTGGCCCAAGCCCGGTCGCGCCTCCGCCGCCCGTGAAAGTGGTGCGCGAGAAACTCGTGTTAACGCGAATGTCGCGGTTCAAATACCAATTGAGGCCGACCGACCACGCCTTTGCTCCCGAGGCCGAACCGGCGGCGGCAAACGGCGCCGCGCCAGCGAACGCGGCATCGTCCACGTCCAAATTCGCATAACGCGCGACGATTTGCCATGCGCCCCATTGGTTTTTTCCCGGATCAAACGGGTGCTTTGGCGTCAGACCGTTGTAAGAAGCCGCTTCGCCCGTCAACACCCAGCCCGCCGAAATTTCCCACGCCGTGTTCCGCAGGTCGGCGGAAGCCAGCGGCGCAGTCGTGCGGCTGACTTCCTGGTCGGAAATGACATATTCACCCAAAAGATCAAACGGCCCGTAGTAATAATATCCCTGCGGGGAAATTCTCCAGTGCGCGCCGTTGCCGATCACTCCGGCGGCGTAGCTGAAAAAGGTTTGCTGGCCGTCGGTTTTGAAACCCGACGAAAGGTTGCCGCTTGCCGCCTCCCGGTCTTCTTCATAACTGCCGCCAAAACCAAATCCGAGTCCCTGCAACGCGGCCACGCTTGACGTTTTCCATGGCTGAAAGAAAAGCCGCCCGGCAAACGCCTTGTCATCATCCGCGTCTTGCGTCGTCAACGGAGCGGTGGGGGTGGTGTAATCCGGCGCGCCGTCAAAAATTCCGGCGGCGTAACTCACCGCGCCGCCAAACAAATCACCGTGCAACTCGAAGCCGATGTCGCGGTTCGGCACCAAATCCGAAACGATTGAGCGTTCATTAAACGAAGTCCACGTGTCCGATTGCAGCGCCTCCAGACCGACCGGCGATTTGAATTTGCCCGCCTCCAATTGCAGCGCCGGGTTGTAATGATAGTTCAGATACGCGTCATAAATCAGCACCGCGCTGCCGCCAAAATCCGGCGTGAAGTTAAAATCAAAATCGCGAAACACCGTGCCGGTGAAAATCGGCCGCGCGCGGCGCAGCAGAAATGTATTCTTGCCCACGGTGCCTCCGCCATCATTGAAAAAAGTTCGGCTGTCCGTCTGGATCAGGCCGTGCAAGCTGGCGACAAAGTTGGAATCCGCCGAACCGAAGCTGAAACCGTTTGCGCCCAAGGTGATTTTTGGCTGGATTTTCGCCGCGTCCGCCGCCGCCTGCTGATCCAGTTCGCGCTCGCGCTCAAGAACGCGAACTTTTTGGTCAAGTTCCTGGATTTGATCCTTGTCAGCGGTGGCGGTCGTCTGCGGTTCCGCCTGATGCTGATTTTCAAGGCTCTCGACTTTTTGATCCAGTTGCCGGACTTCCTGCTTCAAGGCTTCAATCTCCGCAGCTTCCGTGGAATTGGTCGCCGCGTCGTCCGCCGCAAACGAGTTGAAGGCGAATTGCGTCCCAATGATTGTTCCGAGTAACCACCGATTTATTTTCATTTTTAATTTTTCCGTTTCGCGCGGCTTCCGTTTGCCGGTCAGCCGCTGTTTTTATTTTGTTTTCATGCCTCCGGATTTCCGGTCGGCTAAATTTTTCGCGGCTTGTCCAGCCGCACCCGCTCCGTTTTTTCAATCTGCGTCACCTGTGAATCGTGAACGATGATTTGCACCACGCCGTAATGCAGCGAACCCACCTGCCGCCGGACAACCTCCAGCCAGTCTTGTTTCTCATCGCCGTTGCCGGCGGGTTTAGTTGCGACTGCGCTCATATTCGTAAAATTTGTAATAGCGACTAATCGTATCGTTATTTAGTCCAAATAAAAACGGTGAACTATTTCACCGTAAACGCCATCAGTTTATGTTCTTTCAAAAACTAAAACTGGTTTTTACAAATCGTTCTATAAACGACTTATATTGTCGTTATTTTCCACAGTTAGCCAAACTTGTCAACAGCTTTTTTGAAATTATTTCTAAATCCCTTCTCCGCCTGTAAAACTGCCGGAAACCTCGTGTTTGGACACCGGTGAAATTTTGGACACGTCGGCCAGCGTCGAGCGATCCATTATTCCGGCCACATAATTGCGGGCGTCCAGAAACACGCGGCGAAAACGGCAGACCGGTTCCTGCGAACAGCGTTTGTAGCCGGTCACTGAAACACAGTCAATTGGCGCTAAAATGCCGTCGAAATGCCGCACCACCTCGCCCATAGTGATTTTTTCCGGGTTTTTCGCCAGCACATAGCCGCCGCGAATTCCTGCCTCGCTGCGCACCCAGCCCTGGGACTTGAGCGCAAGCATGATTTGCTCCAGAAATCTTTTCGGAACGTCATTGCGCCGCGCGAGTTCGCGAATCGGGATCGGCGCACCGCCAAAGTGATCCACCAGCGTGAACAAGGCGCGCAAGGCGTAATCAGTTTTCTTGGAAACGCGCATGACTAATAAACGATAATTATAGTCGGATTTAAGTCAATTGTATTTGTCTTGGAATGTTTCGTTCCATTTTTGAATCAACTAATAATCCGACGGCCTTCGTCGAGGAAGATGCCTTTGAAATTCATTTCCAGCGCCTGCGGATTGGTGGCCTTGGCCAGCGCTTCTTTTTCCGTCACGCGGCCTTCCTTGACGAGGTTGAACAGCGACTGGTTGAACGTCAGCATTCCGTCGTCCGTGCCGGTCTCGATCGCGGCGGGCAATTTATCCAGGCGGTTTTCTTCGATCATTTTTCTAACAACCGGCGAATTGAGCATGATTTCCATGGCTGGCGTCATTTTTCCGTCCACCGTCGAGACCATGCGTTGGCAAATCACGCCGCGCAGACAGCCGGAAAGCTGGCGGCGGACCTGCTCGCGCTCCTCCGCCTTGAAAAAATCCAGGATGCGAATGACCGACTGCGCCGCCGTCGTCGTGTGCAGCGTGGACAAAACCAGATGTCCCGTGTCCGCCGCGCTGATCGCCGCCGCGAAACTGATGTCGTCGCGCATTTCGCCGATCATGATGATGTCCGGGTCCTGCCGCAAAACGTGCTTGAGCGCGTGATGATAGGAAATTGTGTCGAGTCCGATTTCGCGCTGCTCGATCACCGATTGATTGTCTTCAAAGGCATATTCGACCGGGTCTTCGAGCGTGATCATGTGCTTTTTGAAATTGCCGTTGATGTGCTCGATCATCGCCGCGAGCGTCGTGGATTTGCCGCAACCGGTGGACCCGGCGACGAGCACGATTCCGCGCGGCGATTCCGCGACTTTTTTGATCTGTGGCAACAAACCGAGTTCCTCGAAAGTCGGCACGTTTGTTTTGACATGGCGCATCGCAAGGCACCATTGACTGCGCTGCTGAAAAAGATTTGTGCGAAACCGCCCGACTTCGGGCATGAAATAGGAAAAATCAACTTCGCGTTCCTCTTCCAGCCGCTTTTTCAAATGAATCGGCGTGACGGCCTCGACGATTTTGTTCATCCAATCCGCCGTCGGCTGCGGACATTCGATGGCGACCAGCTCGCGGTTAATGCGGAAAATGACCGGAGTGGCGATTTTCAAATGAATGTCCGACGCGCCGCCATCAACGGCCGTCTTGAGAATTTTGTGAAAGAATTCCATGCGCAAAAAATAACAATTTTTTTTGCAAACGCCAGCCGAGAAAATTCCAAAACTTTAATGGCAAAGGTAGGGCGCGTCACTCCGTGCGCGCCGTCATGCGATTGCGAACGAGCGGCGCGCACGGAGTGACGCGCCCTACCAAATTGAAAATTTGGAGCTTTTTTTCCGCCTGCTTCGCGGTTAAAAATCTTTCATGTCGAAACATCGCATCGGAATCATCGGCGGCACCGGACTTTATCACATCGAAGGCTTCACCAATCAGAAATGGGTGAAAGTCAAAACGCCCTTCGGCAAACCGTCCGACGATTTGCTCACCGGAAAAATTGCCGGACGCGACGTCGTTTTCCTGCCGCGACACGGACGCGGCCATAAAATTCTGCCGAGCGAACTGAATCATCGCGCCAACATCTGGGCCATGAAAAAACTCAGCGTCGCGTGGATCATCAGCGTCAGCGCCGTCGGTTCGTTGCAGGAAAAATACAAGCCGTGCGACATCGTGCTCATCAACCAGTTTTTCGACCGCACCAAACAATCCCTCGCGCACACATTTTTCGGGCGCGGCATCGTCGCGCACATCGCGTTCGCCGATCCCATTTGCGAGGAACTGCGGCAAATTATTTTGAAAACCGCGCAATCGCAGACTCGCCACTCGTCACTTGCCACTCGTCACTCCATTCACGACGGCGGCACTTATGTCTGCATGGAAGGCCCGGCGTTCAGCACGCGCGCCGAATCGCTGGCGAACCACCGCGCCGGTTACGACGTCATCGGCATGACGAATCTCGGCGAGGCCAAATGCGCGCGCGAAGCGGAGATCGCCTACGCGACGATGGCGATGGCGACCGACTACGATTGCTGGAAAACGGACGAGGAACACGTCACGCTCGAAATCGTCATCGCCAACCTGCACCGCAACGCCGACGCGGCGAAAAAAATCGTCGCGCAGGCCATCGCAAAAATTCCGGCTGAACCGAATTGGCATTGCCATTCCGCGCTGAAAAATTCATTCCTGACCGACAAAAAATTCTGGCCGAAGAAAACCGTGGCGGAATTGAAGCCGATCATTGGAAAATATCTTTGATTGGTTACAACTTTTCAAAGGTGAAGCCAATTTATGGATGCCAAGAATCTTACAATTAAAGACGTGCCG
>DASXED010000017.1:0-7870 GCA_036490295.1 Verrucomicrobiia bacterium
TTCGTGTCCGCCGCGTCTCTTAATCCATCGCCGAGAAAGTTGAAAGCCAGAACGGTGATGAAAATCGCCGCGCTCGGCGCGAGCAGCCACGGATAATTTTGCAAATACTGAACGTCTTCCGCTGCCGTGAGCATATTTCCCCAGCTCGCCTGCGGTTCCTGAATGCCGACGCCGAGAAAACTCAACACGACTTCGCCAAGAATATAATACGGCACGCTCAACGTCGCCGCGACGATGACATACGACAGCGTGTTCGGCAAAATATGGCGCACGATGATCTTGAAATTCGATTGCCCAAGCGCGCGCGCGGCGAGGACGAATTGTTGTTCGCGCAACGAGAGCGTCATTCCACGAATCACGCGCGCCATGCCCGCCCAGCCGATGCAGCTCAAAATGATTATGATCATCGCATAAACCTGCGACGAACTCATGTCCGGCGGAAACGTCGCGCGCAGCGAAATGATGAGATACAGCGCGGGAATGGACATGATGAGTTCGCAGAAACGCATGATGACGGTGTCGGTCGCGCCGGCAAAATAACCGGAAACGCCGCCGATGATCATGCCGAAGGTGAACGACAGGAGAATCCCGATGACGCCGATGGAAAGCGAAATTTGCGAGCCGTAAAGCAGCCGTGAAAAAATATCGCGCCCGAATTGATCCGCGCCGAAAAGGAAAACCGGATAATTTTTATCGCCCGTGCCGAAGAGGTGAGTTGTAGCCGGAATGAACCCGAACAATTTATATTTGTCGCCGCGAATGAAAAAGTGCAGCGGCTTGGTGTCGGTGGAAATTTCGCGATAAACAAAATCGCCGGGCGCGGAGGCGGAGCGCGGCACGACCAGGTGGAAGCTTTGCAATCGCGGCCAGTCCGGCGGATGAAACGAGTTGTTGGTGTCCAGATGGTCGTAGCGCAACGGCGCGACGAAACCGGCGAACAGCGCGACGAGATAAAGGAAAATCAAAATGACGCCGCCGGTCATAGCGATCTTCCGGCGCTTGAGCCGCTGCCAGAAGATTTGCCACGGCGACAGCGCGATTTGCGCTTCGGCGTTCGGAATTGGCGCGGTGGTTTCCATTTTTTATTTCAAACGAATTCTTGGGTCGCTCCACGCGAGCAAAATGTCGGCGATAAAATTTCCGATCACCAAAAGCGCCGTCGCCATGACGACGCAGTCCACGACGAGATAGGAATCTTTCGCGAAAAACGCTTCCATCGTGAGCCGGCCGAGACCGGGCCACGCCATGATGTTTTCGACGATGAACGCGCCGCTCAACAGCGCGGCGAGCGAGTAGCCAAAGATGGTCAGCAGCGGATTGATGGCGTTGCGGAGCGCGTGTTTGTAGATCACCCAGCCTTCACCGAGGCCGCGCGCGCGCGCGGCGGTGACATATTCGGCGCGGAGCGTGTCGAGCAGATTGGAACGCATCTGGCGCATGATGCCGGCCAAATCGGACGCGGCGAGAACGAGCGCGGGCAAAATCAAGTGGTGCGCGAAATCCAAGAATTGCTGCATGGGCGTCATCAGATCGTGGAGCGAACTTTGCGCGCCACCGATTGGAAACCAGCCGGTTGACGCCGCGAACCACAACGCGAGCAGCGAAAGTAAAATGTCCGAGATGGACAAACCCACAAATGCAATCAGCGAGCAGAAACGGTCAACCCACGAATCTTTTTTGACAGCGGCCCAGATTCCGAGCGGGATGGCAATTCCCCACGCGATGATCATCGCGCAAAACGAAAGCACAAATGTGTTCCACAGACGTTGGAAGATGAGCGACGTGGCGGGAATTTTGTAGGCCATGGAGTAGCCGAAATCGCCGTGCAAAATGCTTTTGAGCCAGAAGAAATATTGGACATACCACGGCTTATCGAGATGGAACTGCGCCTTGAGTTTTGCGATTGTCTCCGGCGAGATTTGCGGGTTTTGCTGGAGTGCGGTGAAATAATTTCCAGGCGCGAGCGACATGAGCAGGAAGGTGAGCAGCGAAACGCCGATCAACAGCGGAATCATGTGCAGCAGCCGTTTGAAAATAAATCGCCACATCGCAATAGCTTTTTGAAACGTGGCAAAAAAATTGAGTGCGGGCGAGTCAAAATGAAATCGGTGGGGCGAGCGTCCTCGCGAGCCGCAAGTAATTGCTTTGCCAAAGTCCGGCTCGCGTGGACGCTCGCCCCACCAAAAAAAGGAAACTTTCGGCGAACGCGATTCAATGCTAATGTGCCGCGCATGAAAAATTTTGTTCGGGCTTTTGCAATTTTAACGGTGACAATTTTTTGCTTCTCCGGCTGCGGGAAAAAATCTGAAAGCGTTTCATCTGGAAATCCGTCGGCAAATTATCCATTGCCCGACCCGCCGCTGCTGGCGGATTGCAATCCGGGAATTCCGGGCGGCAGGTTGGTCATGTCCACGTTTGCCGATCCAAAAACTTTTAACCCCATCACGGCCAACGAGGAATCGTCGCGGGAGATTTACCGGTTTCTTTTCGCTTCTTTGCTCGGTGACGACCCGAACACAGAAGAAGTCACGCCGGGCCTCGCGGATTGGTGGACCAATTCGCCGGACGGCGCGACGTGGACGTTTCATCTGCGAAAAAATCTGCACTGGAGCGACGGCCAGCCGATCACGGCGGACGACGTGGTTTTCACCTGTAATGATCTGATTTACAATACGAACATCAATCCGGTCATGGCGGACGGAGTGCGCGTGGACGGAAAAAGTTTCGCAGTGACGAGGCTGGACGATCTGACGGTTCAAGTCGTGACGCCGGAGATTTTTGCGCCGTTTTTGGAGGCGTTCGGCGCGGGCGTGCCGATCATGCCGAAGCACGTTCTGGAAAAATTTGTCGCGAACGGCACTTTTAATTCCGCTTACGGCGCGAATTGGAATCCTGAAGACATTGTCGGCAGCGGGCCGTTTGTCATCAAGGAATACAAGCCGGCGCAATACACGTTGCTCGCGCGCAATCCGTATTTTTTTGAGGTGGACAGCAATGGCCAGCGCCTGCCATATCTCGATAACATCATTTACAGCGTCGTGCCGGACTGGAACGCGATGTCGCTGCGGATGCTGCATGGCGAAGATGACGCGGACGACACGGTGAAGCCGGACGAATACGGAACGTTCAAAGCGGCGGAAGCCGATGGAAAAATAAAATTGCTCGAACCGGGCGTCGGCTTGGAATGCGCTT
This sequence comes from Verrucomicrobiia bacterium, assembly GCA_036490295.1. GTDB lineage: Bacteria > Verrucomicrobiota > Verrucomicrobiia > Limisphaerales > UBA11358 > UBA11358. The sequence continues at coordinate 3,193 of DASXED010000017.1, forward strand.
TTTTCATGTTCAATGAAAACACAAATGCGAATCCCAAAACCGGCCAGTCTTACGTTGACCCGAAAAAATTGAAATGGTTCCGCGAAACAAAATTCCGGCAGGCGTGCGCCTACGCGATTGACCGCGACGCCATCATCAAGGCGATTTATTCCGGCCATTCCGAACCGGAATATGGCTTCGTGACCGCCGGCAACAAAAAATGGTTCAACCCGAACACCCCGAAATATCCGCACGACGTGGCGAAAGCGATTTCCTTGTTGAAGGAGATCGGGATTGAAAAGCGGAACAGTGACGACTTTCTGACCGATGCGGACGGAAATAAAATTGAATTCGTCCTGAACACGAACACCGGAAACGGCCCGCGCGAAAAAACGTGCCTGCTCATCGCGGACGATTTGCAGAAGATCGGGATGCACGTTATTTTCCAACCGATCGAATTCAACACGATGATTGACCGGATGGACAACACCTTCAATTACGACTGCGTGCTGCTGGCCGAAGGCGGCAGCGCCGACCCGGCTTTTTCGATGAACGTCCTCAAATCCACCGGATTTTCGCACGAATGGTTTCCGCGCCAGAAATCGCCTTCGACCGATTGGGAAGCTCGCATTGATCATCTGATGGACGCCGAACTCAAGACGCTGGACTATGCCGAGCGCAAAAAAGATTACGATGAAGTCCAGCAGATCATGGGCGAGCAACAGCCGATGATTTTCACCGTCATTCCCGTTTTTTACGCCGCCACGCGCACCAACATCGGCAACGTGCGCGCAACCGCCTTGGATTATTACCGCGTGAGCTGGAACGCCGAGGAACTTTATTTTAAGAAATAGATTTTATTGCGACGGAAAATGGAAGCAGAAGATCATTGCGTTAAGCGTCCCGCCGACCAGCACACTCAAGGCAACGCGCACAAGCGGAATTTGCAGAATGAGGATGATCGCGATGAAACCGAACCGCGACAGGTTGAAATAGGTTTCGTAGCTCATGCGGGTCAGGTTTCGCAAAACGTGCGAGCCATCGAGCGGCGGAATCGGAATCAAATTGAAAAAGCAAAGCACGAGGCTTAATCCGGCCATTTGCAGAAATAATTCCACCGCAGTTTCAGAATTAAAAATCACGGCGACGCGCGCAAATCCGACGAGCGCGACAGCCAGAATTATATTCATCGCTGGCCCGGCCATCGCGATCAGCATTTCATCGCGCCAGCGATTGTTCAGAAACGCGGGATTGAACGGCACCGGCTTTGCCCAACCGACCAGAAATCTTCCGATGGACGGCGACGCAAAGATCATGATCAACGGCAAAAGCACCGTGCCAATCGGATCAATGTGGACGATGGGATTCAGCGAGAGACGGCCTTGCAGCCGCGCCGTGTCGTCACCGCATTTCCACGCCGTCCATGCGTGCGCGAATTCATGGAACGTCAGCAGCACGACCAAACCGATATAAAAAAGCAGTCCGTCAACGATGTGGTTTGCATCCATTCGTGCCAGTCTATTTTATTGCCGGATGCGAGTCGAGGCTGTGAATTTTCTTTGCGCGCCGCGAAAATGTTTTAAGATTTTCACGATTTAACAATTCAACCATTCAACGAATTAATTTATGTCATTGCTCGCAGGAAAAACCGGGATTGTCTTCGGCGTCGCCAACAAACGTTCCATCGCGTGGGCTATCGCCCAAGCCTGGGCGCGCGAAGGCGCGAAGCTCGCGTTCACTTATCAGGGCGAACGGCTCAAGGACAACGTCGAGGAACTCGCCGGAACCTTTGGCGGCGACACCTTAATTTTGCCGTGCGATGTGACGAAGGACGAAGACATCGCAAACGTCTTCAAAACTGTCGGCGAAAAATTTGGGAAATTAAATTTGCTCTTGCATTCCGTCGCCTACGCGCCGAAGGACGCGCTCGAAGGTGAATTTGTGAACACCAGCCGCGAGGCTTTCCGCGTCGCGCACGACGTGAGCGCGTATTCGCTCGTCGCGCTCGCGCACGCCGCCGCGCCGCTGATGACCGACGGCGGCAGCATCGTGGCGATGAGCTATTACGGCGCGGAAAAAGTCGTGCCACATTACAACGTCATGGGCGTGGCCAAGGCCGCGCTCGAAGCCAGCACGCGCTATCTCGCCTACGATCTCGGCCCGAAAAAAATCCGCGTCAATTGCATCAGCGCCGGCCCGGTCAACACGCTCGCCGCGCGCGGCATCTCCGGTTTTCAGGAAATGCTGAAACATTACGAAGCCCACGCGCCGCTGAAGCGAAATGTTTTGCCCGAAGAACTCGGCGCGACGGGAGCTTTTCTCGCGAGCGACGGCGCGGCGGCAATTACCGGACAAGTGATTTACGTTGATTCCGGTTATCAAATCATGGGGATGTAATTTGCATTCTTCAAAAAAAGTTTAGATGGGACAATAAAATTCAGATTCCCATGTTCTAAAAAACATGGAAATAATTATAGTATGTTGCAGTTAAGTCGGATGCACGCCAAATCTTTTAAAATCTGAACTTTATTTTTGCTCTGTTTGCCTTGTAAAATATGGCGGAGAGAGGGGGATTCGAACCCCACATTTTCCCACCGATAATAAGGGAAATCCGCACAACGACACACAAATAACAAGTCAGTCCAGCGGATTTTTCACGGGACAGCCGCCAGATTTCCGGCGGACGCAAAATCCTTATTTGGTTAAGGGGTAAGGCTTGTTCTGTAAAAGATGACGCTGACACTCCTCGCGTGAAATCCTAATCGCGCCTGTTTCCGGTGAAGCGAGCATCGTCAAAGCGATGCCTGAAAACAAGTGGGACGCACCTACACACGTCCCACAACAGGCACCGCCAGGCGCCCGGAAAAGAACGTCTCGATGCGCCCCAGACGGGGCGCACCTCGACGCTGCCTTTCCTAAAAACTGGCGGTTTTGTTGTGGATAGCAGCCGAAGCTACGCGAATTATTTTTGTAAAAGTTAGTTGATCATTATGATTTTCCGAACTCAATGAGGTTAGTCAAATGACCGAAGAGCGACAATGTTTGAATTGCGCGTTTATGCCAAAGGCGTCAAATGCGCCGGTTCTTCGAGAATATCAAGCAACTCTTGCGCACAATAAACGCGGTCGCGTTTCGCATTCCCTTTTTGTTTCACAATTTCGAGACGTTCCAGTTTTTCGATGGCGCGTTGTGCCGTGGTGAACGCGACATCTAATTTTTCGGCAGCACCTTTGACAGTAATGAATGGATTTGCGGCCAATAATTCTACAATTCGCAATGGAGCATTTGTCGAATCGTCAGCAACTTTTTTCTGCCAGTCGGCGAGTTTTTTATTGATGCGAGACGCGCGGCTCAAAGCGTCTTCGGACATCCGGGCCACGCCTTGAAGAAAGTATTCAAGCCATTCGTTCCATTCACCGCGCTCACTGATTCCGCGCAGGCCGTCGTAATAATCTCGTCGCGCAGCCTCAAAAAATGCGGACAGGTAAAGCAGAGGCGTCGGCAGAATTTGCCGTTCAATCAGAAACAAAGTGATCAGCAGACGCCCGACACGCCCGTTGCCGTCGAGAAATGGATGGATGGCCTCAAATTGATAATGTGCCAGGGCGATTGTGACCAGAGGCGGCAATTCCGATTCGTGCAGAAATTTTTCCCATGCGGCAAGGCAGGGTTCAACTTCGTCGGGCGGCGGTGGAACAAATGAAGCTGTTGCCGGAGTGCTGCCTGGTCGTCCAATCCAATTCTGGATTTTTCGGAAACGTCCCGGCATCGCTTGCTGTCCATGCACTCCCGTCATGAGTTTCTCGTGCAACTCACGAATGATGCGAACACAAAGCGGAAGCTCCTTGAGTCGAGTAATTCCATGCTCCAGAGCAACGACATAATTACCAACTTCGCGCAAATCTTCAGGGCTACGCTCCACAGCGATGCCCGCTTCAGCGGCGAGCAACTCGCCGAGTGTGGCTTGAGTGCCTTCAATCTTGCTCGACAAAACAGCTTCACGCCGAACGAACGGTCGCATCAAGATATGCGGATTGGGCAATCGCCCGCCTTCGCCTGCCAGTTTTCCGATCAGCCGGTCGGCATCCGAAAGCACGCGGATAAGCCGGGGCGTAAAATCCAGCTTCGGCGGCAGCGGCGCGGGCACGAAGGCGGAATAGCTGCCTTGAGGCACTTTCTTACCCGGAATGTTGGTTGTCTTGACCATGTGCTGTTTTCTGGCGTGAAAATAGCATATTCGACTATTATCACAAAAGTATAAAATCGAAAATAGCGCAGCCGTGCATGAGCGCAACCGAAAATAACGGTGAAATGAATTTTCTATCCTCCGCGTGAACCGCCTTTCAATTTTATGGCTCGCTGCGCGTCGTCAAGGTTGTGCCATTGGCCTCCACCTTCCTTGTTCCAGATTTTTTGAAGCTCTTTGAAGCCGCGAATAGTGCGTTGTTGCAATCCGTATTTCACTTCCACGCCTTCGCTCATCTCGTATTCTGCGCGGAGTTCTACATCTACAAGCTGGTGAACGCCCGAAAGACGTAACCGCGTGCGCCGCGAGCCAATTGGTGTCACCGGCGGTCATCGGCTTAAAGCCAATCAAAGCAGGAAAAACCGTTGGAAACATTGATGAAAATCACGAAGAGTCATTCGCTGTCATTGCCGGTCACAAAAGTGGAAATGGCGGAGAGAGGGGGATTCGAAC
>DASXED010000154.1:0-14721 GCA_036490295.1 Verrucomicrobiia bacterium
AGTGGAAACGCGTGGGCGCGCATTTGGGATTTCGGCAATACGACTGGCAGTGGACCAACCCTGGCTGGCGGCAATGCATTTATGTATGCCCGTTTTGGAGACGCGAATGGAGACAGTGTCGAAGCAGATTCATTTCTAGGTGTCAATGGTGATAATTGGAATTACTCCACTGTCGAGCTGAACCAGCTTGCGGAAAACCACGTTGTCTGGACGGCCGATGGCAATACGCACATTGCCAAGCTTTATCTCAACGGCGTTTTGCTTTCGACAAGTTATACCTTTACCAACTCACCGGCGGTTATCGGCATCATGACCAATAATTGGCTGGGACGCTCCAAGTTTTCCGGCGATCCATTGGCCACTGCCAATTATGATGAGTTTCGGATTTATAACGGCGCGATTTCCGCGCTGCAAGTGGCGGCGGATTACAATCAAAATAACCCGGATGCTTTGGCCAGCTACGGCACGGTGACCAGCGTTGCGCTGCAATTTAACTCGACAAATATTCCAATAGGCACTGCGCAAACACCACATTTGTGGGCCACTGCCTCGGGATTGTCTTCCGGCCCGGTGGATATTTACGATGACCCCGCCGTGGCTTGGACTTCCAGCGACACCAGCGTGGCGTCAGTGGACGCGCATGGCGCAGTGACGGGCTTGGCGGCAGGTTCGGCTGCGATTGTGGGGACTTATAGTTCTCTTTCTGTCACCCAGGCCGTGACTGTCTATGACTTGGTGCCAACCTTGCTCCACCGTTATTCATTTAACGAGACGTCCGGAACCACCGCTCACGATTCAATTGATACAAGTGGAAATTCTGACGGAACATTGTTTAACAATGCCGTATTTGACGGTAACGGCCAAGTTTCGTTCGATGGTGTTGCAGGCGATTATGTGCAGTTGCCGGCACATTTGTTGGATGCCACCAATATCACCGCCAATGCCGTGACTTTGGTAGCATGGGCGACAATTTCTCCATCCAGTGGTCTTTGGTCGTATCTGTTTAACTTCGGCAACATTACCGAGAACGGCTCCGGCGCGAATGGAATCAGTTATATTTACGCCACTCCGAATGGCGATGGCTCGCGGGTCGCGATTGGAGGTGGTTCGCCGGGATTCCAAGCCGAGGACGGTGCAGACGCCAGTGTTAATCTTTTGGGACAGACCAATATCCAAGTCGTGGTGGTTTTTAACCCCAATCCATTAAGAAAATATCTGGCCATGTATACCAATGGTGTCTTGGCAGCCTCTTCAACCACGACGAAACCTTATTCCGCCCTTGACGATGAATTTAGCTTCCTCGGACGCTCAACGTATAGTGCCGATCCTTGGTTCAATGGCTCGATTGATGAATTCCGCGTCTACAATGGCGAAATGAACAAGTTTCAGGTTGGCGCCAGCTATAAGGCGGGGGCAAGTGGAACTAGTTTTGATGTCGGCACGCCCGTTAGTTTCACCTTGAATCCGGGAATTACTCCCATCGCGTTCGGCGTGGTTCGTCAGATTCAAGCCGCCATGAACTTCACCTCGGCGAGTAACGTGCTGGTCAATGGGGATTCGGCCTTGACGTTCACCTCCAGCAATCCCGATGTGGCGACTATAGATAACGCGGGAAACCTTACAGCCTCGAAACCCGGCAGCACGACCATTACCGCCGTTTATGCCTACGTTTCAGGTGTCACAACCTACTTCACAAATACCGTGGCGTTAAGCATTTTCAAGGATTATCCTGCCACTCTGATGCACCGTTATAGTTTTACGAATGATGCCAGTGACTCGGTGGGCGGTGCCACTTGGGCAGGCACATTGGTCGGAAACGCAACGATTAGCGGCGGCCAACTGGTATTACCAAACAGCACTGGCACTGGTGTGGCAGGTGATTACCTGCAATTGCCAGCGGGCATTCTTACCAATGCTGTGGATGGTATCGGCACCAACTTCAACGATCCAACTGTAACTATTGAAGCTTGGGCCACTATTGCTCCGGCTCAAGATACTTGGGCGAATCTCTTCGACTTTGGCGTGCAGGATGCTGGCGTTGCCGCTTACGACATTCATAATTGCGTGAATGGCAACGGAGGTTTTACAGTTACCGGCATATCGGATTCAGATAATGCCAATCTGGATACGCAGTATGCTTCCATACAGCCAGCCTTAAGCGGTATGACAAACATTCACATAGTGTGTGTGTTTGACACTCCGGCTGGCTATATATCCTGTTACACAAACGGTGTCTTAATGAGCATTGATAGCGGCGTTACCATTTCTATGGCGGGTGTCATCGGTGTTCTGAATAAAATCGGCGCTGATAACTGGCCTGATCCGGGTATGCAGGGTTCCGTGGATGAATTCCGCATCTATAACGGCGTATTGCATCCTGATGAAATCAAGGCAGACTATCTCGCTGGGCCGAATTCGTTGCCCGTAGCATCGCCGTTACTTAATGCTGTCATCAGCGGTGGTAACTTGGTGATTATCTGGCCGACGAATGGCACGTCTGCCTTCACTCTGCAATCCAGTTCAGCGCTCGGCGGAGGCGCCTCCTGGACAACTGCTGGCGGAACAAGGTCGGTTGTGGGAACCAACAATCAGGCAACTGTGCCGATTTCCGGTTCGGCGCAATTCTTCCGCCTGTCGCAGTAATGAAGTAATTGAGCAAACTCAACAATCGCCTCATCAAGCGTTGTTGGATTCACATCGCCGCGTGGATGTTTCCTCTCGAAACTCCGCGCGGCTGCTTGTTTTACAGCCGAAAATTATGAAAATATTTGTCATGAATGATATGTCGCGGTTTCAAGGTTGCGTTCAACGAAGGCTAAAAATCATGAAGTTCGTTCAGTGCCTATGGATTGGACTATTCGCCTTATGCTCCACTCACAGCGCCGTTTCTCAAGAGACGGCTGGCGGAACGCGCACAAGTCCAGTATCAATCACTATTCAATCGGACAATCCCGGCGCGAAGATCAATCCAGCGATGTGGGGAATTTTCTTTGAAGACATCAACTTCGGTGCGGACGGCGGGCTTTATGCGGAGCTTGTCAAAAACCGCTCGTTTGAATTTCCCGACCCGCTCATGGGCTGGATCAAAATCAGTCCCAGCCTCGCGCACGGCGAATTGTCCGTTCGCGACGACGAACCTTTCGACACGAATAATCCGCATTACGTCCGGCTGATTTCCGAAGGCACAGCGCCGTTTGGAATTTCCAACGAAGGCTTTCGCGGCATGGGCGTTCGCCAAGGCGAAACGTATGATTTCTCCGCGCAGATTCGCGGCGTGGACGGCTCGCCGGTTTTGCGGGTGCAACTTTACGGCGGCGACGGCACGTTGCTCGATTCGGTGGAGTTGCAAAATTTTTCTTCAGGCTGGAAAAAATACACGGCCACGCTGCATCCGAAAGACACCGATCCAAAAGCGCGGCTGGCGGTTGTTTTGGACGGCAAAGGCATTGTTGATCTCGACATGATTTCGCTTTTCCCGGAGCACACCTGGAAAAATCGTCCCGGCGGCTTGCGCGCGGACATGGTGCAGGCGCTCGCGGATTTGCATCCGGGCTTTCTGCGTTTTCCCGGCGGCTGCATTGTCGAAGGCAGCGTGCTCGCGCGGCGTTACCAATGGAAAAACACCATCGGCCCGATTGAAGACCGCCATTTGCTCATCAATCGCTGGAACTACGAATTTTTGCACCGCCCGACGCCGGATTATTTTCAGACGTTTGGCCTCGGCTTTTACGAATACTTTCAATTATGCGAAGACATCGGTGCGCAGCCGCTGCCGATTTTGAATTGCGGCATGGCCTGCCAGTTCAATTCCGGCGAACTCTGCCCGATTGACGAACTTGGCCCTTACATTCAGGACGCGCTCGACCTGATTGAATTTGCCAACGGCGCGACGAACACGGTTTGGGGCGCAAAACGTGCCGCGCTCGGCCATCCCGAACCGTTCAACATGAAAATGATGGGCGTGGGCAACGAACAATGGGGGCAGCAATATATTGACCGCTACACAAAATTCGCGGCGGCGATAAAAGCAAAATATCCAGACATCCAACTCGTCTCCGCCGCCGGCCCCGATCCTGGCGACCAGCGTTTCAAATTCGCGTGGTCAAAACTGCGCGCGCTTCACGCCGACATCATTGACGAACATTGTTACGCGTTGCCGGATTGGTTTTTCGCCAACACGCATCGCTACGACAATTACGACCGCAACGGCCCGAAAGTTTTCATGGGCGAATACGCCGCGCAAAGCGTCGGCGTCGTCAGCACAAAAAATCAAAACAACCTTGAATGCGCGCTGGCCGAGGCCGCCTACATGACCGGCCTCGAACGCAACGCCGACGTTGTGCGCATGGCGAGTTACGCACCATTGTTCGCGAACACGGAAGCATGGCAATGGACGCCAGATTTGATCTGGGTCAACAGTTTGCATCTTTACGAAACACCGAATTATTTTGTGCAGCAACTGTTCAGTCGCAATCGCGGCGACGAAGTTTTGCCGACGCAAACAGCCGGAATCGAAGCAGCGACAAACGGAGTTCAAAATCTTTACGCCAGTGCGACGCGCGACGACAAGGCCGGCGAAATTATTTTGAAAGTCGTCAATCCCGAAGCGAACGCTGAATCAACCGAAATCAAACTTGATGGCGCGTCGAAAATTGAACCGGAAGGCGAAGCCATTACCTTGGCCGGTGATTTGAACGGGGTGAATTCAATGGACGACCCGGAAAAAATTTCGCCCGTCGAATCGAAATTTGAAAACGCCGCCGCAAATTTCACTTACACTTTTCCGGCGCACTCGATGACCGTGTTGCGGATCAAGGCGCAATGAAGTTAGATTGTTATCATGCTCAAATTTTGTCCAACGTGGCGCGCGTGCCTGCCGGCTTTTTTTGCCGGAATTCTTTCGCTTCACGCCATGCCGACAAATTTGCGCGGCAGCCTTGGCATTCACGATCCGTCGGCGGTGATCAAATGCGGCGACCGTTATTACGTTTTTGGCACCGGGCAGGGCATCCTCTCAAAATCTTCGGCGGATAAAATTTATTGGACGACCGGGCCAAGTGTGTTCGCCAATTCTCCAAATTGGACGACCAATGCCGTTCCCGGATTCACGGGAGATTTCTGGGCGCCGGACATTTCTTATTTCAACGGCCAATATTATCTTTACTACGCGATTTCAACTTTCGGCAGCCAAGTTTCGGCAATTGGTCTGGCGACAAATCCCACGCTTGATCCGAGCGATCCGAGTTATTCATGGACGGATCAAGGCCCGGTGATTCAATCCACGACCGGGAGCGCATACAATTGCATTGACCCGAGCGTCACGTTCGATGCGTCCAGTAATTTGTGGATGTCGTTCGGCTCATTTTGGAACGGCATTTATCTTGTCCAACTGAATGCAACCAACGGCCTGCGCAACACGGTCAACACGAGCGTCATTTCGCTGGCCAACGACAACGCCGCCAGCGGCGATCCGATTGAAGGCTCCTACCTTTATCATCGCGGAAATTTTTATTATCTGTTCGTCAATTGGGGCACGTGTTGTGCCACGCCGGCGCTCACCAGCACTTACAACATTCGTGTTGGTCGCAGCGCAACCATCAATGGAACTTACACCGACCAAAGCGGCGTCAGGATGACTTCCAGCGGCGGCACGCTTTTTTTGAAAGCAACCGGGAAATACATCGCGCCCGGCCAGATGGGAATTCTCGATGAAAATGGCGCGAGCTATTTTGGCTATCACTATCTTGACGCCAACGACAATGGCGTGCCGACTTATGACCTCGAACCGCTTTCGTGGACGGCGGACGGTTGGCCGGTGTTCACCAACGACTGGTCGGCCGCGTATCATTTTCAAATGGATGCGCGCGACGATGGCGGCGAATTTTACGGCCTGCTCCAAAACGGCGCTTCCATTTTCAACGACCCGCTGCTTGGCGACGTGCTCGTGCTCAACGGAACCAATCAATTTGTGAAATTGCCCGGCGGCGCGGCCAATGCGCGGACGTTCGCCGCCGTTTTCAAATGGAACGGTGGCGCGGACTCGCAGCACGTTTTTGATTTCGGGAACGGAACGAACGGTTACGCCTTTTTGACGCCGCAGGCTTCCAGCGGAAATTTGCGTTTTACCATTTCATCTTCGGGAACCGCCGGCGAAAAAAATCTCGAAGCGACCGGAGCCGCGCCGGTGGGAGTTTGGACGCACGCCGCCGTCACCACCGCCGGCACGCGCGGAATTCTTTACATCAATGGCGTTGCCGTCGCCACGAACACTTCCATGACGCTGACCGTGCCGGACATCGTGCCGGCCAACGTCTGGTTTGGCCGCAGCCAGTTCACAAACAATCCTTATTTCAATGGCGAGATCAGTTCCATCCGCGTTTTTGGCCGCGCGCTTTCGGCGGACGAAATTGTCGCGCCGCAACCGATGATTTCCGCGCCGGCGGCAAATTCATTTTACCAACCCGGCGAAACCATTTCGTTTGCCGGAACCGCGACGGATTTTGCCGACGTGCCGCTGTCCGCCGACAGCCTGACGTGGACGGTGGAATTTTGCGACACGAACGCGACGAACATTGTCGCCGGGCCATTTTTCGGAATCAGCGGCGGCAATTTTTCAATTCCGTTGGACGGCGACGAAGCCACAAACGGATTTCATCGCGTCATTCTCGCCGCGACCGACACGCTCGGACGCGCCGCGACCAATTGCGTGGATATTTTCCCGAATCCGACCAACACGGATTGGACGGCGTTTTATCCCTTCGACAACGGCGCGACGGACGCGAACGGGTTTTTCAACGGCTCGCTCGTCGGCGCGATGACTTCCGCCGATTCCATTCGCGGCCGGGTTTTGAATTTGAGCGGCTCAAGCCAATACGTCAGCCTGCCGCCGGGCATCGGCGCAATGAAAACATTTTCCGCGTGGGTGAAATGGGGCGGCGGCAACGACTGGCAGCGCATTTTTGATTTCGGTTCGGGAACCACGAGCTACGCCATGCTTACAGCCAAGGCCAGCAGCGGCAAAGTGCGTTTTGAAATCACGCCCAACGGCGCGGGCGAAACGCGCGATTTGGATTCGCCCAACGCATTGCCGGTAAATGTCTGGACGCACGTGGCCGTCGCGCTCGACGGGCGGCAGGCGGTCATGTTCATCAATGGTCAGGCTGTCGCGGTGAATTCCAGCGTCAACCTTTTGCCGTCCGACATTCTCGGCGCGGCAAATTATCTCGGTCGCAGCCAGTTTTCCGCCGATCCGTATTTTAGCGGCCAGATGGATTCCGTGGAAATTTCCTCGCAGATTTTGCCGGTTGAACAAATCACGGCATCGAGCATCGGCATTTCCAGCACGGCGGCAACGCTGACTTTGAACTGGCCGTCGTGGACGAATGGCCTCGGACTTTACGCCGCGAACAATCTGGGCGCGAACGCCAGTTGGACATCCGTCACGAACTCGCCGTTCGCGACAAACGGCGTCAACTTTTTAACGCTCGCGCCGACGAACAGCCAGATGTTTTTCCGGCTGCAATTGCCATGAGCTTCAATCTGAAAAAATCCGGGGTTTTTTACGATTGATGCGGCAAATGATTTAGACCTTAATTTCGGCATGAACTTGACTTCACACCAGCTCAAAAAATTCAGCCGCGTTTTAATCGCCACAATGGCGCTGCTGGCCGGAACTTTGCTCCGCGCGCAGGCGCAATCCAACGCATTTTGGTTTCAAACCAATTTCACTTCCGAAGTGTCGCCGCAAATGGCCGGATACGGCAGCCGGGGCGTTCACGTGCATGACCCTTCGACGATTGTCAAATGTGGAGACGAATTTTGGATTTTTTACACCGGGCGCGGCGTGCCGTCGTATCACTCGAAAGATTTGGTGAAATGGGAAGCCGGCCCGCGCGTTTTCACCGACGCCCCGGCATGGACGGACCAGGCCGTGCCCGAACATCGCGGCAGTTATTTTTGGGCGCCGGACATCATTCATCTCGGCGACCGTTATCTGCTTTACTATGCCGTCTCGACCTTTGGAAAAAATATTTCGGCCATCGGGCTGGCGACAAATCCGACGCTCGATCCCGACGACCCGAAATTTCAATGGAAGGATTGCGGCCTCGTCATTCAATCCACCACGAACGACGATTTCAACACGATTGATCCCGCGATTTTTCACGATGCCGATGGAAAACTCTGGCTCGCATTCGGCTCATTTTGGAGCGGCATCAAATTGACCCAGCTTGATCCGAAGACCGGCAGGCGCATCGCGCCCGATTCTCCGGTCTATTCGCTCGCGCACAACGATTCCATCGAGGCTTCTTACATTTACCGGCACGATGATTTTTATTACCTTTTTGTGAACTGGGGCTTGTGCTGCCGCGGCACGAACAGCACCTACGAAATCCGCGTTGGCCGGAGCAAAAAAATCACCGGCCCGTATTTCGACGCGGACGGCGTGGATTTGATGGACGACGGCGGCACCGCGTTTTTGAAAACCAGCGGGCCGTTCATCGGACCGGGGCACGCCGGAATCATTTCTGAAAACGGGACGAACTGGTTTAGCTGCCATTTTTACGACGGCACGCGGCGCGGCTTTTCCACGCTCGCCATTCTGCCGCTTCAATGGCGGACGAACGGCTGGCCGGAAATTGTCGCCGACTGGGCGAAATAAAATCTGTAAATCAAACGGCGCGGCAGCGGATTTTCCTGCGCGCCGGCGGCATTTCGGATTCCCGAAAAATAAAAGAGATTCTTTCCTGACCGTTGGATGTCCGGTTAAAACTTGGTTGAATCAGGGCGCATCCCGGATTGGCAAGCCGTCAGTGACGGGTTTGCAACTCAAAAGCCGGAACGGTTTATTTGGGCTGGGACTGGCGTTCTTGAATCGCAGCGGCGATGGTGCTGACGGTTTGCATCGCCTTTCGGGCGACTTCGGTGTCAGAAAGTTTCAGGCCGTAATTTTTATCCAGCGCCACGACCAGTTGCAGCGCGTCCACCGAATCCAGGCCCAGGCTGTTTGGCCCGAAAAGCGGCTGGTCATCGCCAATTTCCGCCGCGCTGATCTTAAGCATCAGATTTTCAACCAGCATCTGCTTGATCTGCGCCTTGAGTTCCGTTGAATCGTTCATTGAAAATAAAATTTCACAACAATTTTGAGCGCCGAGCCTGCGGCCTAAATCATTTCCGCGCAAGCCAGAAAACGCGCGCCAACCGCCTGCTGGTTTGCGCCGACGACGCCGACGTTTGCGGCGGACAATTCCTTTTGCCGGATCGCCTCGCACGCGGCCACGCATTGCCATGCGGCGGACGCTACGAACGCCTCGCCAAGGATTTTTTTTATTTCGTCGCCGCAGAGCAATTCTTCCGGCGCGGATTCGGGCAGTTGCGCCTGCATTTTTTGCGCGGCTTCCGCGCGGCCCTGCGATTGCGTGAACGGAAAGGAATCGGTCACGGCGGACAATTCCGCGAGCGCGCCGACGGAATTTTTTTTCAGAAAAATCGCGCCCGCGCCCGCGCCGTGGATTGCGTCGCGCTGGAATAACTTCATCGCGTCGGCCACAATCCAGTCCGTTTCCTCCGCGCCAACCACAATGCACGCATCCGTTTTATCCTCTTCAAGCCATTGTGCGGCGAGCGCCAGTCCTTGCAAAAAAGTCCCGTCGTCGCCGACCAGCGTGTAACTCGCCGCCTTCGCGCCGAGAAACGCGGCGAGATGGCTGGCCGGCGCGTTGAAAACCGTTTCAGGAAAAATCAGCGGGCTGGCCGTCGCCGGTTCGCGCAAAACTTCCTCAAAAAAACGACGCGAATAATTCACGCAGCCGGCCATCACGCAAACGACGATTCCCAAACGGAACGCGCCGTTTTGCACGGGTGAAACATTTTCTCCAAGAGCTTCGAGCGCGGAGGCGACGGTGAATTGCGCCAGTGAATTGGCGCGGCGCAAGCGCGGGTGCGCGAAAAATGCGGGACTCGAAATTGGCGGCGGAACGGAACGGACTTGCAAAGTTTTTTCCCAGCCCGGACGTAACAGCGATTGCGTCGGAATCGCCAATTGTTTTTCCAAAGCGTCACGCAACGCCGCCACGCCCCAGCCCGCAGGCGAAACCGCGCCGAGTCCGTGAACGAAAATTCTGCTCACGGCCACCTCCGAAAAATGAGCGCCGCGTTCGCGCCGCCAAATCCAAATGAATTTGAGAGCGCAATTTCAATTTTCTTGTCCGTCGGCTCGCGCACGATTTGAAAACGGCAGGCCGGATCAATTTTGCCGGACAACATTTGTGGCGGCAAAAATTGTTCGCGCAACGCCATCAGACAAACAACAGCCTCGACCGCGCCCGCCGCGCCGAGCAGATGGCCGATGCCGGATTTAGTCGAACTCACCGGCAGATTTTTTGCGTGCGCGCCCGCCCAGCGATTGATCGCGGCGGATTCGGTTGCGTCATTTTGCGGCGTGGCCGTTCCGTGCGCGTTGACGTAATCAACTTGTTCCGGTGAAATTTTTGCGCCCTCGCACGCGGCGGTCGTCGCGGCAAAAGCCGCATTGCCTTCGGGATGCGGCTGCGTCAAATGATGCGTGTCGGTCGTCGCGCCGTAGCCGGTGATTTCGCCAAGAATTTCCGCGTTCCTTTTTCGCGCGTGTCCGAGCGTTTCCAAAGTCAAAACCGCCGCGCCTTCGCCAAGCGTCAATCCGTCGCGCTGCGCGTCGAACGGACGGCACGGCGTCGTCGAAAGTGCCTGAAGTGAATCAAATCCGGCGAAGGTCAACTGGCACAGCGCGTCGTAGCCGCCCGTCAAAACTGTTTCCGCGCGTCCGCTCCGCAACATTTCAAACGCGTGGCCGATGGCGTTTGCGCCGGACGCGCAGGCGTTGGAAATGGTTGTGATCGGGCCGTGAAAGCCGAAGGCGTTGCACAGATCAAGTCCCTGCTGCTGGACTTGGTAATGCACGAGGCGCGTCGGCTGCCCTTTTTTGTCGCGCGGGAATTGGACGGCCTGTCGCAGATATTTTTCACCCAGGGACATTTCACCGCTGGTCGTGCCAAGGACGATGGGCAAATTTTCCGGCGATTGCCAGCCGGCCTGCGTCCACGCCTCGTGCGCGGCGTGCAAAAGCATTTTTGAAGCGCGGTTCAAACGGCGGATGCTGTTCGTGGATAATTTTGTGGCCGGAAATTCTTCCGGCAAATCCGCTTCCGCCGCAATTTTTGAGCGCTGGCGCGAAACGTCGAACAAAGTCACGGTGCGAAAGGCGGTTCGTCCGGCGCGAAAACCGTCCGTATTTTTCCGCCAGCCGACGCCGAGCGCGGTGACAATGCCCGCGCCCGTGACGACGACGCGGTTTGCGCCGGTCGAATCCACTTTTCTTGGCGCGGGAAAAAGCACGCTTCCTTTACGCTTGGACCGTTTCGGGAATTTTTTCAGCGGCGCCGGCGCCCGTTTTTTCACTGCGATAAAATTCCGCAAGCCCCTGTTTTGACGGAGCGAGTCCTTCGGCGGCAATCGCGTTGAGCACGCGCTCCTCGGTCATGATAAACCGGTCGCGTTTGTAAATGACGTAATCGCCGCGCACACCGGTGGGCGTCAGATTGATGGTGGCGAGATTCGCGCCCGCGCGCAGGCCGCGACGGTAGCCGTCCTGTGCCGCCAGATTAAACGCGCTGACGGCGGGAATCACCCAATCAGGCCGCATCAGCCGCAGCGCACTCACGCAATTGAAAGTCCAGTCGGCATTGGCCGTCGGATTTCCCGCCAGCGGCGTTGCTTCGCCCGGAATGAACGGGCTGACGCTGCAACCGTGCAACGGCAGTTCGCGCGCCAGTTCCAGATTTTTCAACAGGTCGCACGGCGTTTGTCCCGGCAGTCCGGTGATGAAGCCGGAGCTGACGTTCCAATTATTTTCCGCAAGCAGGCGGATGTGCCGCAGCCGTTCGGCCAAAGTGCCGGGCGCCTCGAGTTGTTCGTATTGCGCGGCGTCGCCGCACTCGAACTTCATGATGAAAATGCCCGCGCCCGCGTTTTGCAATTCCGAATAAAGTTCCGGCGACAAAGTTCCGAGGCAGACGCTGATGCCGAGGGACGTTTCGCGCCGCAAAGTTTCAATGAGCGGCAGCACGACTTGGCGCACGGCCAGCGGGTCTTCGCCGGTCTGGATGTTCACGTCGGTCACGCTGGCGGGGCGATGGTGAATCAGAAGTTCGGCAATCTGCTCATATTTCGCGCGAAATCGGGCGAGGCTGCGGTTGTCGCGACGCATCCCGCAATAGAAACAGTTTTCGCGGCAGAAATTCGAGACTTCGACGACGGCGCGCACGAAAACTTTTTTGCCGAATTGTTTCCGCGTCGCGGCGGCGGCGCGTTCGTGCAACGCCGCTTGCGCCGCGCCGTTCAAAATGAGTTCGGACTCGGTCGGAAAATAACAGTGACTTGACACCGGCAAAGGATAATGGGCAAAAAGGCCTGATGCAACCAGTGGGGTGAACACCCCATGTCCGCAGGCAGGGAAATTGCCTTAAATTTCCCAATGGCGTCGGCGCAATGGTTTTGAACATTGCCAGCCGCGCACGATTGGATTATTAAAAATGTGATGGATTGGAAACGCCAGTGCGCCGCAGTGATCCCGTGCTTCAACGAAGCCGCGCACATCGGCGCGGTCGTCGCCGGCGTGAAGAAATTTCTGCCCAATGTCATTGTAATTGACGACGGCTCGGCTGATATGACGGCTGAACTTGCGGAAAATTCCGGCGCAAAAATCCTTTTGCTGGAAAAAAATTCAGGCAAAGGCGCGGCGTTGCGTTCCGGTTGGGAATTCGCGCGCGAACTGGATTTCAACTGGGTTCTCATGCTCGACGGCGACGGCCAGCACGCGGCGGAAGACATTCCGAAGTTTTTTGACCGCGCCGAAAGAAGCGGCGTGAAATTTGTCGTTGGAAACCGGATGGAAAATTCCGAAGGAATGCCGTGGCTTCGGCGAAAAGTAAATTCATGGATGTCGCGGCGGATTTCAAATCTGACCGGCGCGGAACTGCCCGATTCGCAGTGCGGCTTCCGCCTCGCGCATCTGGAAACGCTTTTGAGCTTGCCGCTCACCGCCGACCATTTTGAAATCGAATCCGAGATGCTCGCCGCGTTTTGCGCCGCCGGGCGAAAAATTGAATTTATTCCCATCCAGACCATTTACAAAACCGGCGCGAGCAAAATCCGTCCGCTCGCCGACACGTTTCGCTGGCTGTGCTGGCGGTTGTCGCAACGTAAATTAAAGCAGCGCGAAATTTTCCTTGCGCCAGCCGCCATCGCGAAAACATTCTCTGCTGATTGAAAAAAATTATCCGCAAAATTGCGACGCTGGTCATTGTCACGGTTGCGTTCGGCTGGTTTTACAGCTGGGCGTCGCCGTGGGCTTTTCCAAAAAATAAAACCGCCGGGTTCGGCTACGGAATGTTGCACGGCGCGCTGATGCCCATTGCGCTGCCGAGCCTCGTCATCGGCAGGGACGTGGAAATTTACTCGGCGGACAATTCGGGAAGATTTTACAAAATCGGCTACATCTGCGGCATCAATTTGTGCGGCGTCGCGTTTTTCGGCCCGATCTTCTGGCGACCGGCAAAAAAAATCAAAACCACGGATGGACACGGATAAACACGGATTTTGGCGCAGAATTTTTTCCCGTGTCCATCCGTGGTTAAAAATGTTTTACAAAAACCAGCCGTGATAAATTTCAATCACGTTCAATTCGCCGCCCGCCCAGTAGGAATTTTCCGGTAAAAAAAATGTTCCCGCCGCGCGATCAAATTTCAATCGCGCCGGTTTTTCGGGATCGTTCGGGTCATAGGCGGAAAATTCCAGTCCGTCTTCGATTCCCGCGACGTCGAACAAAATCATCCCATGATTGATCGTCAGCGACGGAAACTTCACGAGATGAACGATGGGCGAAAGTTTTTTCCGAATCGCCGCAGACAAATTTTCCGCCGTGTGATTTTGATGCGCGCGTGAAATCGGGAAAACCATCCGCCAGTGGCTCCGCAAAACATAAGACCGCCACGCGCCGCCGCACTCCGACTTCAACAATTTCTCCCGTGCCGCGCTAAATTCGCGCAGGCTCGCAAAACCGGGAATGATAATTTGCGTTTCAGGTTCGCACGGCGTTCGCGGATTGCGCGAAATGACTTTGCGGATCAATTGCCGGTAAATTTCTTCGTTCGCAACTTCCTGGCCTGCGTCAAAGCGCGCGTGATAAAGAAATTGCCGCGCCGCGCGCGTCAGGACAAAACAGCGGTGCGCGTAATCCGGCGGCGGTTCGCGTTTGCGGAAAATTGTTTTGCGGGTTGCCGCGTCGAATTGATATTCCCAAAGCAATTCGTTCGGAAACGCAAAGCTGTCGCGTTCAAATTCAAAACGCCGCACGCCGGTTTCGCCGGATTTTATTTTGGCCAACATCATCAATTCGCTTGGAAAGAAGTTACGGCTGCGCTAACAAACTGACAATGCTTTACGAACGCTGGCGAAAAGTTTCCGCCGAACGCCGCAATGAAACCGCCCTGCGCGATTTCGCTTCCGGCAAACGCTGGACATTTGGCGGGTTGTTTTCCGAAGGTGAAAAATATGAAGCGAACGGTAAAATCATTTTCCCGCAAGGCCACTCGCCGGAATTTATTTTCCAATTGCTGGCTGCTTGGCGCGAAAATAAAATTGCCTACCCGCTCGAAGCCGGACAAGGTGGGGCGAGCGTCCTCGCGA
>DASXED010000022.1:0-30790 GCA_036490295.1 Verrucomicrobiia bacterium
AACGGACGTGGATTTTCTGGAGCTTGCCGACGCGACCGACGCACTGTTGCTAGGCATCGTGACCATTCACGGACAAAATCGCGCCACGATGAATTTGAAAGGGCCGATTGTCATCAACCGCCGCACGCACACCGGTAAACAAGTCATCATCGCGAACGCCGCCGATTATTCGGTGCAACATCCATTGCCGGTCGCCGAAGCTGCCGCGTAAATTTTCGCCATGCTCATCCTCTCGCGAAAATCGGGTGAAAGCATTGTGATTGACGGGAACATTCATGTGCAAATCATGCGCGTGGACGGCGACGTGGTGAAAATTGGCATCGAAGCGCCGGCAAATGTGCCGGTGCATCGTCAGGAAGTTTATGAAGAAATCCAACGCAGCAACCAGCAGGCGCTGACGCAGCAAAATATGCCGCTGCCGAAATTGGACGGCACCGCCAAAATAAAAAAATAAGCGTCAACCATCTTCAACAGACTCTCCAAAATGATTTTGACCACCCCTGCAACAGCCAGTCCAGCCGGCGGTGGAAATTCTTTTCCCTGGCAATCGGACGAATCCCTGCGGCGCGCCGGCGAATTGATTGACAAATGTCCCGGCCTGCGCGCCGTGACGTTCGATTTTTTTGACACGCTGGTCTGGCGGCTTGCTGCCAAGCCGACGGACGTGTTTGTTGAAGCCGGTCTTCGTTTGCGTCAGCGCGGCTTGCTGCCGGATCACGTTTCGGAGCAAGATTACGAAGTATTGCGCCGACACGCGGAATGGAAGGCGCGCGAACATCAGGCGCTCCTCGACAAATCGCGCGAGGACATCGCGCTGGCCGGAATTTTTCAGCAGTTAAAATCCGTCGTGCCGGAGGTTAACGCCGCCGCGCAAATCGAACTCGCCGCCGAGGGCGATTTTTGCCTGTTGAATCCACAGATGATCGAATTCGCCCGCCACGCCAAAGGGCGCGGACTGAAATTATTCGTCATCTCGGACATTTATCTTTCCGCCGAACAGCTTCGCGCAATCCTCCGCGCCAATCATTTTGATCCGGCATTTTTCGACGGCATTTTTACTTCCAGCGACGCGGGTGTCTGCAAATGGACTGGAAATTTGTTTTCACACGTCCTCAAAAATATCGGCTTGAAGCCGGAGGAAATTTTCCATGTCGGCGACAATTTTCATGCCGATGTCGCGGGCGCGCGCAAAAGCGGCGCACGCGGCTGTCATTATGTCCAGGCCACGAACGAAACCGGCACCATTCTCGAACGCGAAAAATTTCTGCTCGGCGGCCGGTCGCCGGTCGGCAGCGCCAATTCGCTGCGGCTGCTGGCCGCTCGAAATTTTCCCGGTGACACGGACGAAGGATTTTTTGGCCGCGCGGGCGCGATGCTGCTTGGCCCGCTGCTCACGCGCTACGCGAGCTGGGCGTGCGAGCAATTTGCCGCCGCCGGCGTCCGCAAGGTCGGCGCGTTCATGCGCGAAGGCGAAATTCTGGCGCAATTGCTCCAGCGCGAGGCGGCGGCGAAGGGACACGCGCTGGAAATCGCGCCGCTTTACGTCAACCGCAAATCCACCGACATGGCGGCGATTGGCGAGTTGACGGCGGAAAACTTGATTGACTGGGTCGGACGCCGCCAGACACTGCGCGTCCAAACCATCCTAGAACATTTTGGATTGGATGCGTCGGAATTGCGCGACCTGCCGTTTTCGCCCGACGAAAAAATCAGCACGCGTGAACGCCTGCTGCAATTCGCGAAATTTTTGTTCATTCCAGAAATCGCGCTGCGCATCGAGCAACGGAGCGCGGACGAACGCCGCAAGATCATGGATTATCTGCGGCCATGGCTTGATTCCGGCGGCGTCTTCGGCGTCTGTGACATCGGCTACAACGCCACCGCGCAGATGCAGCTCAAGCGCATTTTGGAACTGGAAGGCTGCCACGACAAAATGATCGGCTGCTATTTGATCACGCACGAGACAGCCGCGCGCCGCCGGCTTGACGGGCTTGACGTGCGGCATTTTCTCGGCGCGTTCGGGCATCCGGCATTTAATCATTACGCTTTCCTTCGTTCGCCCGCATTCATCGAGCAATGCATCGTCGCCGCCTGCGGCACAACTTTGGGTTATGAACGCGCCGCTGACGGTTCGGTTCATCCGGTTCTGGACGAAGTGCGTTTTTCTCCGGAACTTCTGCAACGCCAGCGCGCGTTCAAGAATGGCGTGCTGCATTTTCAAAAACTTTGGCTGCATTTTCGCGCGCAAAAACCGGGAGTTCTCGACGGCACGACAGAATTTTCCCGCCGCCTGCTGGCCGACATTGACCTCGGCTGCGCGCCGATATTGGCCCGTGCTGCGGCGTTTCCGACGCAAAACGAACTGGCCCGTTTCGGATCAGCACCGCTGGACGATTATTATTTTGCCGGAGGCGTCAACACGATCTGCGGCGCGAAGGAGCATGAGAAAGCCCGCAAGGGTTACGCCGGTTTGCTGGACGACAAGAACGTCCATTGGCCGCAGGGCGCTCAATTGCTTCTTCATCCCAGAGCCGCCGCCGACTTTTTTACTTACGCCAGAGCCATGCTGCTCTGCCAGCCGAGCCGCGACAGCGACGGCATTCCGCCCGCGCTCACCGTCATCGTCCAAACATCAAACCCGGAAAAGCTTCGCGTCATGCTCGGCCGGTTCGCCAAAAATTCCCGCACCGAACCTTGCTGCGAAATTTTTCTCCTGCTCAAGGACGGTGATAAAAAATGCGCCGCTGTCGCCGCAGAATTTACATCCGAAATTCACCGCGTTCGTGTTTTCAGCCGCCTTCCATCGCAAACCGTTTTGCAACAGATCAACCATGCCGCCGACAACGCCGGCGCGCCGTTGCTGCTGTTGCTGGATGCTTCCGCAGAACTGGCCGACGACTGGATTCAAGCGGCGGTCGGTTCGCTCGATGAGGACACCGGCGCGACGCTGGCCACGCCGGACGCGAGCTGCCTCGTCATCCGACGGCAGGCACTGGTCGAAGCCCTTGGCTTTGCCGAAAATCTTTCGCCCGTCGGCGCAAACTGGCGGCTGCTTCTCACCATGCGCGAACTCGGCTGGCAAATCAAGGCCGGCCGCGAGATTGTCACCGATGCTCGTCCGCAAAACATTTCACCCGAAGACCGGAAAATTCTCGCCCGCCGTTTTCCCGATTTTCAAAAAGCATCCGCTGAAATCGCCGCGCAATTTTCCAACGGCAGTCCGCCGCTGGTCACCGTGGACTGGATCGGATCATTTCTCGATCACGGCAGCCTTTCGCACGTGAACCGCGAATTGACCGGCGCGCTGCAAACATTTTCAAATTTTCAAATCAATCGGGTTGGCAACGGCGCGCTACCGTCGCCGGGTTTTGAAAATCTGGCGACTGAAATTTCCGCAACCGCTTCACCCGATGCTGCCGTGACCGTGCGCCATGCGTGGCCGCCGGACTGGAAACATTCCGGCAACGGCAAGTTGGCTGTCATCCAGCCGTGGGAATTCGGCGCGCTGCCGGAAGATTGGGTGCGGCAGGCGCGCGACGTGGATGAATTTTGGGTTCCGTCCAATTTCGTCCGCAACTGCTACATTGAATCCGGCGTGCCTGCGGAAAAAGTTTTTGTCGTGCCAAACGGCGTGAACGCAGAAAAATTTCACCCGCAAACCGCGCCGATGAAACTGGCGACGCGAAAGAAATTCAAATTTCTTTTCGTCGGCGGCACGATTGGCCGCAAAGGGCCGGATTTGTTGCTTCAAGCATTTCTGAAAAAAAATTCGGCGACAGATGATGTATGTCTCGTCATAAAAGATTTCGGCGGCAAAAGCGTTTATGCCGGACAAACATTTGAATCGCAAATCCGCGCCGCGCAATCGCTGCCGAATGCGCCGGAGATTTTATATCTTAACGAAGAACTGTCGCCGGACTCGCTGCCCGGACTTTACACTGCCTGCGACTGTCTCGTGCTGCCGTATCGCGGCGAAGGTTTTGGCCTGCCGGTGCTCGAAGCGATGGCCTGTGGTTTGCCGGTCATTGTCACTGCTGGCGGCGCGACGGACGATTTTGTCCGCGATGAATTCGCCTGGCGCGTTCCCGCCGAGCGGAAATTTTTTGGAAACGAAGTTGGCGGCATGAAACTGGCCAATCCCGGCTGGCTGCTCGAACCAAACCTTGCCGTGCTTGGCGAACAGATGCGCTGCGTTTTCAAAAATCCAACAGAAGCGCGCGAACGTGGAAAACTTGCCAGCCGTCATGCGCATCAATTTTTTTCGTGGAAGAATTCCGCTGCAATTGTCGCGCAGCGCATCCGTGAACTTGCCCAGGCGCCGGCAAAATCCGTGAAAACTATTTCAATGCCGCCGGTCGCGCAAATCGGACAACTCAACGAAGCGCGCGAGTTGTTTCGCCAGAAAAAACTCCGACACGCGTGGGAAGCCGCCATTGCCGCCATTTCAAAACGTCCATTTCATCCCGAAGCATTTTTATTGCTCGCGGAAATTGCGGTCGCCGCCGGCGACGGCAAAAGCGCGAAAAATTGCGCGCAACACGCGAATAAAATTGCGCCGGGCTGGAACGCGCCAAAACAATTTTTGAAAAAATCGCTTCACGGAAATGCGAAGCTGGAATGGTTGAATTTGCCGGATTCAATCCGAAATCCGAAATCCGAAATCCGAAACAGTTTGTCCGTCTGTTTGATTGTAAAAAACGAGGAGAAATTTCTCGCGCAATGTTTGAAGTCCGTTCGCGCTGTCGCGCAGCAAATCATCGTCGTGGACACCGGCTCGACGGATCGCACGCTGGAAATCGCGAAGGAATTTGGCGCTGAAATTTATTCGCACGCATGGAATGATGATTTTTCCGCCGCGCGCAACGCCGCGCTCGAACACGCGACGGGCGATTGGATTTTGATTCTCGACGCGGATGAGGAATTGCCCGAGGCGGACCATGAAAAATTGCGCGCGGACATGAAAAATCCCGACGTCATCGCTTATCGCCTGCCGTTGGTGAATCGCGGGCAGGAAGCCGAGGGAAAAAGTTTTGTGCCACGGCTTTTCAGAAATGCGCCGGGCGTTTATTATTTTGGCCGGATCCACGAACAGGTTTTTCCAAGTCTATTGGCTCGCGGCAAATCGTGGGGATTGCCAACGCGATTCGGCTCGGCGCAATTGTCGCATCACGGTTACACGAAGGAAATGGTTCGCGACCGGAACAAGATTGAGCGCAATCTGAAATTGCTCCGCCAAGCCATTGCAGAAAATCCGACGGACGCAAACCTGATGATGAATTTCGGCCTCGAACTCGTCCGCTCGGATGATCTGGCCGGCGGCGTGGCAAAATATCGCGAGGCGTTTGAACTCATGTCCGCGCAGGCGACGGATGAAACCGCGCCGGAATTGCGCGAGGTGTTGCTCACGCAATTCACCTGCCAGCTTTACAAAATCCGCGCGCATGAGGAGGTCGTGCGCGTGCTGAATTCGTCGCTGGCAAAAAAATGCGGGCTGACGGCATCGCTGCATTTCGCGCTGGGTTTGTCGCAGTTTGAATTAAAAAATTATGGCGAGGCGGCGGAACAGATGTGGCAATGTCTGGCCAAGCGCAAGCAGCCGGGACTTTCGCCGATCAACACGGATATTCTGACAATTGCGCCGGAGCATTGCCTCGCGTTGAGCCTTGCAAAACTTGATGATGCGGCGGGTGCGGAAAAGTCATTTCAAAAAATTCTGGGAGACGCGGAGCATGAAAATTCTGAAAATGTCAAATTGGATTACGCAAAATTTCTGGCGGATCAAAATCGTTCCGTAGAGGCGTTGCAAAAATTGCACGAAATGGTCGCGGTCAATGCGCGCAACGTGGTCGCGTGGCGCACAGGCGGAGAAATTGCATTGAGCAAACCGGATTTCCTGGAGTTCGCGCGCGACTGGACGGGCGAGGCGATGCGTTATGCTGCGGAAGATTTTGCCGTCGCCGCGCAACGCGCCGAGGTGCTGATGTTGAGCGGCGACACTGCGGCGGCAATGGAATTGTGGGAACGAATTTGGAACAGCGAGCGTGAACCGCGAATTCTGGCGGCTTTGATTCTGTGCGAGGCGGTTGAATCACCAACGACGCACGCGCCGCAAGATGAGCAGGAAGAAGCAGCGGCCAGCCGCGCGTTCATCGGCTGGTATCGGAAATTGCTGACGGCGAAAGCGCAGCAAACGATTGTCCGGTTAAACGAGCAGACTGATAAATTATCACGCGCTTTGCCCGGCGCGGCGAAAATTCTTGAATCCACGATGGCTGAAGTTGACCGTGGAAACAGCGTCAAGGCGTGAGCCAGACGGCGCGATCAAGTTGCAGCCGTTTCCTTCGCCGCGAGTTTTTGCATGATGATTTTCATCGTGTCATGGATGACGTAGGGTTTTGAAATCAGGCTGGCATGGCAACGCTCGACGCAGGCGTGGGTCGTTTCGTCGAGGTAGCCGGATGCAAGGATGAGTTTTGTTTTCGGCCAGCGCGCGGCGACCTGCTCCATCAATTCGATGCCGTTCATGCCGGGCATATTGTAATCGGTGAACATGATGTCCACCGGTTCGATGGTATTTTCCAAAATTCGCAATGCCTCCGGTCCGCTGCCGGCGACGAACACGGTCAGTCCCGCCATTTCCAAAAATTTCTGCGCGAAGTCGCGCACCAAATCCACGTCGTCCACGACGAGAACCCGTCCCTTGACTTGCGCGAGCGGTGTCTGGCGCGGCGCGGCGACGTGCGCGATTTCTTCCCGCGCCAGCGGCAGGTAAAAATGAAACGTCGTGCCTTCGCCCAAAACGCTTTCCACCTCGATGAAACCGCCGGCTTCCTGCGCGACGCGCTGCACGATCGGCAGTCCGAGGCCGGTGCCTTTGCCGGCTTCCTTCGTCGTGAAAAACGGCTGAAAGATGCGGGGCAGCAGATTCGGTGAAATGCCGCAGCCGGTGTCGGCGACGCTGCATCGGGCATAGCGTTCACCGGATTGAAGATGATATTTTGAGGCCACGTCGGCTGGAAGTTTCACAATAGTATTCGTCAAGGACAGTTGCCCACCGTCGGGCATGGCGTCCTGGGAATTCACGCACAAATTCAGCAGCGCCTGGCTCGCGCGCGTGGAATCCATTTTCACGGGAATGGGTTCTGGCGACGGTTGAATCTCAATGGTCACGTTGCGGCGCAAGGTGCAGCGGGCGAGCTGGCCGGCTTCCTTGATGATTTTGTTCAAGTCAAGCACGACGCATTTTTCATCCGTCGCGCGGCTGAACGAAAGCAGTTGTTGCGTGATTTCCGTGGCGCGAAAGGCGGCGATGTTTATTTTCTCAAGCCCGAGGCGCAAGGGCGATGATTCATTTTCCGCCTGCGTCATAATGAGCGCGGTGTGGCCGATGATTACCTGAAGCAAGTTGTTGAAATCGTGGGCGACCCCGGCGGCGAGCGTGCCGATGATCTCCATTTTTTGCGATTGGAAAAGCTGGTTTTGCAGTTCGTGATTGTGGGTTTGATCCTCGACGCTGCAAATCAAGCCGCGCACCTGCGCGCCGGCCATCCACGGCGAAATTTTTATCACCCAATAATGGCCGTCGGCGGCATGGAAAAAATTGGACTGCGCGCTGCCGGATTTGATGACTTCCTGAAACACGGATTGCAGTTCCGCGCGGCGCGCGGGATCAGGAACGTAATCAAGCAGCGCGCGTCCCGTTTCCGGCGCGCCGTTCAAGTGGATGCCGCCGTGCCCGGCGGGCAGTTGCCGCCAGCCGTCGTTGGCGTGCGTCAGGCGGAACTCGCAGTCGAGACTGTAAATCGCGCCTTCAAGCGATTGCAAAATGCTCTGGACGAAATCGCGCTCCACACGCAGCGCGTCCTGCAATTGCCGGCGCATGGTGATGTCGCGCTCGCAAACGACGTAGCCCATGAAACGACCGGCGATGTCGGAAATGGGCGAGACGGTGGATTCGACCTGATAAGTTTCGCCGTTGCGGCGCACGTTGGTGAATTCACCGATCCATTCGCGGCCCTGGCTGACGTGGTCGAGATAGGCGCGAACTTTTTCCTGCTCGGACGGCGCGCGCAAAAATTCGTCGGAACGGCCCAGCACTTCCTCGATGCCGTAGCCGGTGGCGGATTGAAAAGCCGGATTGACGTAAGTGATCCGCAAATCGGCGTCCGTGACCAGAAAAACATCCGGCGTGGCGTCAATGGCGGTGATGAGCCGCTGGACATGCGATTCAAGCCGCAGCCGCCGCGTGGCGTCCTTGAAAGTCACCAGCGTGAAACCTTCTTCCAGCGGGACGGTTTCCAAATCCATCAACGAACCGGGCGCATCGTCCAGGGCAACGATCACCGAAGAAATCGTTTCGACGCGCGGCGCGCGGCTTTTCAAAATCCGCTCCAGTTTTTGATTCGCCGGCAACGGAAGAATTTTGAAAATGGAAAATTCATCCTCGTCCCAACCGGCCTTGAGCTTGAACAACCGGACGGCTTTGGGATTGATGTGCTGTGCGGTTCCGTCCGCGCGGCAGACGATCTGGGCGTCTTCGGAGGCGTTGAAAAGAATCCACCACCAGCGGGAAGTTGATTCCCGCTCCGGCGAAATTTTTTCAACAGTCAAATCCTTCATCGCTTGCCCGAATGTTGCGATCAGCAATAGACCACCAACGCCTCGGTGATCGGCTGAATCCGGTGATGGTTCAAAACTTTTTCAATGAAAGTGGCGTTTAATTGCTGGCCTTCGGACACGAGCAGCAGGCCGTTGTAAGTGTGGATTCCCCTGGCCAAAACCATTCCCGGACGCAAATCGGTCAGATTTATTTGCCGTTCTCTTCGCGGAATCACGGCCACGGTGTGTGCGCGCAAAAAAATCCGCACGGCTTCGGGATCAAAGGCCGAACCGGATCCCGCCTTCAATTGTTCCAGCGCGGCGGCATCTGACAGCCGGCAGGAAGCGTAGGCCACCGCCACGGCCAGAAGCCGGGCCAGCCACGGAATGTTTTCGGCGAAAAGCTGGTTCGGATAGCCGCTGCCGTCAAAACATTCGTGGTGCGCGCGGATGATTTCGCCGACCTGATCGAGTTTGTTGCCGAACGCGGCGAGTTCCTGGCCGAGAATCGGATGCTGTTCAATGAGCGATTTTTCCGCCGGATTCAGTGAATCCGGGTCTTCCTGCCAGCGCTTGATGATCTGGCGCGGCACGCCGACCAGTCCGATGTCATACAACAGCCCGCTGCTTTCGAGCGCGCGCGCGTCCACCGGATTCAATTGCAGCACTTGCGAAATGGCCTTGCAAAGTTGGAACACTCGCCGCGCCTGGTTGCCGAGCGACGGATAAAACGTCTGCATTGTGTGAACGCACAATTCCATGGAATGAACCAGATTGTGTTCCAGCGTCGTGTTCATTTCGCCAAGCTGCTGGTTTTGCCGGGCGACAAGCTTGACTTGCTGTTCGAGCGAACGGTTCAACTCGACCAGTTGCGCGTTCATGGACTGGGTTGCGCTCTGGAGCTGCGCATTCTGGCAGATCAATTCGTAGCGTTGAACGCCGTTTTTCACGGTCGCCAGAAATTCCTCACGCAACCAGGGCTTGACGACGAACCGGAAAAGTTCGCCCTTGTTGATCGCCTCGATGACCGTGTCCAGTTCCAGCGCCGCAGTGATGAGAATGCGCGTGGCGTTGGGCTGGATTTGGCGGGCGTGCCCCAAGAGTTCAAGCCCCGACAGCTTTGGCATCCGCTGATCGGAAATGATGACGGAAAATTTGCGCTTCTTGATTTCCTCGAGCGCCAATGTCGAATCAACAAAGCTGACAGCCTCGTAGCCCGCGCGTTCCAAAGTTTCTTGCAACACCAAAAGCACTTCAGGCTCATCGTCCACCAGGAGAATGGGAACTGCCGGTTTGTGGATGATTTCCGTGTCGTTCATGCCGCGCGGGATTAGGAAAATGAAGTCCACGCGGGCGTGCGCGCAGAAACGTAGGAGAGTTGCAGGCGTTTCAAATTGCGGCGGGTTTGTTCAAGCTCTTCGCGTTTCGATTGCGCCGCTTCACGGGCGGCTTTGAGGAGCGCCTGATTGCGCCGCCCCAGTTCAATCAATTTTGAAACGACGGCGTTGATGTTTTTTTCCTTTGCCATAAAGTCCGCGCCCGGCTGCTTCCATTCGTTGCGCGCCTCGCGGGTCAGCCGGGTGATGAGCGGCTGGATTTTCTTAAGCGCCTGCTGGCATTCCAATAAAAAATTCCAATCGCGCAGGCGAATGGCCCTGCCTTCCGCTTCGGCCAGACGATGCCATTCCGAATAGGCGTCAAGCAACGCTTTTTCCGCGCTCATGCCATCCTCGCGTCGGAATGAAGTTCGCCGTCCAATGCGGGTTGCAATTGAGATTCCAGCCCCTGGCTGGCCAGCATTTCGGCCCAGGCGTCCCGCAATTCTTTCAAATGGACGATGACTTCGTCCACGCCGTCGCGCTGTTTTCTTAAATTGCTTTGGACGATGCGCTGGTCAAAATAGTGATAGAGGCTGCGAAGCGTTTCCGCCAGCTTGCCGCCGGCTTCGAGGTTCAGCGAATTGTTCAACTGCCGGATGATGTTGACCGCGCGCTGCAAATTATTGTGGATGGTCTGGTTTTTTTCGCGGGGATCGTTGTAATCAAAACCCGTCAGGGCGCGTTCGAGCGAATGCAGTGCTCCGTCGAAAAGCATCAGCACGAGTTGTCCGGGCGGCGCGGTCTGCGTGGCGACCTGCCGGTATGATTTCCATGAATTGGCCGCGTTCATAGCCTTTTGGAAAAAATCTTTTGTCAGGCTTGCGGGTTGTTGATGTGTCCGGCCAAAATTCCCGCTGTTTTGTTTAGCAATTCGTCCGAAGGATAATTTTCATCAGAAATCAAGGCGCTCGCCCGCGCCACCGTTTCGGGACGAACTTGGGAAGATTCCTTCAAGGTGTTCTCCAGAGCCTGTGTGCGCTCGAAAGGCATGGTGTTCTCCGCCGGCTGTGTGTTTTTCCGGCGGGCAACCGGCTGGCTGATTCCAGCGTTTGCATTCAGGCCGGGATTGAACTCAATTTCCATATTTCTTGGTAACAATTTTTACGACATCCGCGCTTGCAAGGTGTTTATCGGCGGCGCGCCGGATAACTTTAGCCGCAACTTCACCTTTCGGGCAATGTTTGCAACAGTTTTACCGCTGAAAACTGGCCGAAATAACGGGGCGAATTCAATATGTTCCATTGATCGTCCAGCGCCGACGGCGGCTGGCGGTCGGCATAGTTCAATAAAGTTTTAAGCAGCGACCTGGTTTCGCCGTGAATATGCTGCTGCTGTTTTTGAAATTGCTCCGCGCCTTTCGCCACCGCCGGTTCGCCGGCGTCAAAAATTTCGTCCGCCGCCCAGATGATTTTTTGCGAATGCACGTCCACCAGTTTCAGCCGCCAGCCGACCGCCAGCGGCGCGTAAGCGCGAAATGCCGTCAACTGGCAGAATAAAACGGCGTCGCAGCCATACGCCCGTTGCAGCGAATCAAAAAAATCCGCCGACAAAACCTCCGCGCCCGTCCAGCCGGATTGCCCGGTGAGGCTTCGCAACATTTCCGAACCAGCCGGAATCACTTCAAACTTTTTGGTTTTTACAACTTCAGCCTGCAAGACGGGATCGAGCATTTCACAGCCGCTGGACAAATCCGCCCGCGATTTTTCGCAAGCCAGCGGCAGCACCACCACGCGCTTCAAATCCTTCGGCAGGACGGGCGAAGCAGAAAACACGTTTTGCGATTTGGAATCCTGACCGGACGCAATGGTAACGTCCATCAGCGCACAGCCGGTCAAAACCACAAACGCCACGAACAACCGGCTGATGAATTTTTTTCCCATGGACTTGAACGGTTACAAACTGCCGTTGGTGATTTGTTCGGACAAATAAGTGAGCTGCTGGTTGGCTGTTGATTCGGCCTGTTCCATGGCTTCAAATTCATTCGTCCAAGTCGTGGTGTCCGAGGTGATTTTGGTTTCCAGGTTGGAAATTTGCGTGCTTAAATTGTTGTATTGTTGCGTCAGGATGGCCTGATGATCCGTCAACTCGCCGTCGCTGCCAGTGACGTTGGTGATGTAATTGTTCAGTTGCGTCGCCATGCCGCTGGTGGCGTCGGAAAAAAACGATTGCACGGCGTTGAGGTTGTTCGTCAGCGCGTCGTTTAACGTGTCGGAATCGCTCAACGCGAGCGTGTTGTCCTGACCGTTGGTTTCAATGCCCAAGTCGGCCAGCGACGTGATTGAATTGGACAAACCCGATCCGGCGGAAAAGCTCAACGAACGCAAATTTTCGGCGATATCACTGGCGGTTTGATCGCCCGTCAGCGGGCCGGGCGTCACCGTGCCGTCCGAAGCCGTGGTCACAAGCTGCTGGCTGCTGATCGCCGTCTGCACGGCGTTGTAATCCGTGATGAATTGCTGGATGGCCGAACTGATTTTGCTAGTGTCGCTGCTCACCGTCACCGTCGTCGCGCCGGTGGCGGAAGCGGCGACGGAAAGACCGGTGATGCCGGAGCTGGATTGGGTGATCGTGTTCGACTGGCTGACCAATTGCTGCGACCCGCCGTTGAGCGTGTAGAGAAGATTCTGTCCGCGTGTCAACGTGCCGCTGGAAAGTCCGGTGGCGGCCAGAAAATTTCCCGTCACGTCCTGCATCGAAATGCCCACGTCGCCCGTCGAGTTGTTCGTCAGCGTGAACCGGTTGTTCAAAGCGTCATAAGTGGCCGTGACTCCGTCGGCGGAACTGTTGATGCGGTCCAAAACATTTTGAATGCTATCACTGCTCGCGTTGTAATTGATGGCCACGCCGTTGATGGTGAACTCGCCATTGCCGCTACCGCCATCCGTGACGGCGGTCGCCAAATCCGAATCTGACAGCGTCACGGTCGTGTTCACGCGTCCAAGCGCCGAGGCGCTGCTCACGGAATCCGAACCGTTGTTATACAATTGCGCGACCTGCAAAAAATTGCTCGTGTCCGCCGCGCTGCCGAGAACGACTTCGCTGCTGTCATTGCTGGCCAAGGTGATTTCGTCCGTGGTGGAATTGTAACTGGCGGTGACTTTGTCGCCCGTGGCGGAAGCAATGTTGTCAAAAACATCCTGCAACGAATCCGTCGCCGCGACGGTGACTTGCGCGCCGTCCACGGTGAATGTGCCGGCAGTCACCGGCGTGGCAAATCCCGCCGTGCCGATGGTCACGCTGCCGGCGGCGCCGCCCGGAGCAAGAACCTGGCTGACGTTGTCCGCGCCGTTGATTTGGGCGGCGGCGGCCAGTTGTGAAATATTGAAGGTAAAATTGCCCGTCGAAGTTTGCGTGTCAGTCGTGGCTGATGCCACCGAAGGATTTGACGACTGCGTTGCGGTGCTTTCGTAAAGCGTCGGGTTTTGCAGCGCCGTCAAATCCGTCTGCAGCGCGCTTAAATCACCCGCGATGGTGGTGAAGGCGGACTGCTGGGTATTGATGGTGGTTTGCTGGCCTTGCCACTGCGTTTCCGGCGAGCGCTCCGCTTGCGCGAGTTCCGATACAATCGTCTGCCAATCCATTCCCGATGCCAGACCCGGCACGGCCAGAGTGGATGACAGGCTTGTATTTGTATTGTTCGTCAGGCCAATTTGGGGAACCTGGCTGGTGTCGAGTATTGAACTGATGGTGCTGGCTGTTGACATATGATTCCCCGCCAAATTTTATTTTTTTAATCGCATATTCGCAGCTTTTTCACCATTAACCAACCCGTGCTTACAGCGAAAGCTCGGACGGCGCCCGCGCGCCGTCCGAGGATTGTTACCATGCCGACAAACTTAACTGTTAGCTGCCCAACAGTTTCAGCGCGATGTCTGGAATGGCATTCGCCTGTGCCAGCATCGCCGTGCCGGTCTGGACGAGGATGTTTTCCTTGGCGTAATTGGCGCTTTCCGTCGCCACGTCCACATCCATGATCGTGCTGTTGGCAGCGGAGAGGTTGTTGTTCAACGTCGCCAATTGATTGCTGTAATCCGTCAGCGTTTCTTCGTTCGAGCCGAGAGACGCGCGATCCGTTGCTATTTGGGAAATAGCCGTCTGCACATCTGCCAACGCGGTCTTTGCACCGGCAACCGTGCTAATGTCATCGGTGCCGCTAAGGGTTGTAAAGGTCGTGCCGGTCAGGTCAACGCCTTGCATCGTGAACGTGTTTCCACTGCTGTCAATGGTCACGGCCAAACTGCCGCCCGCAAACAGGCTGACGCCGTTGAAGTCTTCCGTGGACACGTTGTTGACGTAAGTGGCCAGCGTATTGAACTCATTTTGATACAGACTGCGGTCGCTGTCCGACTTCGTCACGTCTTGGGCTTGGACAGCCAGTTCGCTCATGCGATCCAGCGCGCTGGTCACCTGCGAGAGGTAGCCGTCCTGCGTTTGATTGAATGAGATGGCGTCGGCAATGTTGTTTGAAGCCGCAGTATTCTCGCCTTCCTGCGAAACCAAGTTCATTGAGACGGCCAAACCCGCGCTGTCATCCGCCGGCGAAGTGACCTTCGAGCCGGAAGACAAACGTGCGAGTGACTGGCTCAACATGGCGCTTGATTGGGCTAGCAATGTCGCGGTTGATTCTGCTGATATGTTTGTGTTTATTACCATAATAACTCTTTCCGTGAGTCGCCCCGCGAGGGGCATTGATTTTGCGCAACATCCATGTTGCGGAGCGGACCTTTGTGCAGGCGTCCGCCCGTTTTTCCTTCCGGCCGTTTGTGGCCGCCGGACGCCTTTTGCTGCGTCGTCATTATCGGCAGAAGCTGCCGGAACTTAAGTTGAATCTGCATGGAGCCTTCAAACCGCCACGCCAGCGGCTTTCGGCGGCGCGCAATTTATGCGCAGTGGATTTTCATTCGCGCAGAGTTTGCACAGGCGGTTTTGCAATTCATTGGGAAACCGCAGTGATTTGCGCTGGCACGATCCTTGCGTAGCAACCTTGAATCCTGCGGCGGCATTTGTGTGCGGCCACGGAAACGTATCAACATATAACAAACAACAACGATAGGAAAATTCAATGAAATTGAAACGCATGATGACAATGTGCGCGGTGACTGCCGCTCTGGTTTTGAGCGCCGGCAGCCTTTTTGCGCAGGACAACGGCAACAGCGGCGATCAGGGCGGCGGCGGTCAACGCCGCAATCGCGGCGGTGGAAATTTTGACCCGGCTCAATTCCAGCAGCGCATGATGGACAACGTCCGCGACCAGCTTGGTTTTACCAATGACACCGACTGGAGCGCCGTGCAACCACTCGTCCAAAAAGTCATGGACGCGCGCCGCGACGTCGGCGGTGGCAACATGGGCCGGATGTTCGGACGCAATCGCGGCGGCAACAACGGTGGCGGTCAGGGCGGTGGCGGACGTGGCGGTATGTTCGGCCAGCCCAGCCCGGAACAAGATGCTTTGCAGAAAGCAATTGACGCGGACGCACCGGCGGCGCAAATCAAGGATTTGCTCGCCAAATACAGGGCTGCGCAGAAGGTCAAGCAGGCCAATCTGGAAACCGCGCAGGCCAACTTGAAAGCCGTTCTGTCTGTAAAACAGGAAGCGCAGGCGACGCTGCTCGGTCTGGTGAACTGAAAAACCACAAGTGGAAAGCTGACGATTCTCATGGCCGAAAAAACAGTTCAGGATTCTTCGACGAAGCAGTTGCTGGAACGCATGGTCGCGTCCCGGCAACTGTCTTCGCTGGACGCCGCTGCGCTCGCGCGGGAAAATATGCCGGCGCAAAGCGAAGACGAAATTCTCCGCTGGCTCGCGACCGAATACGGCCTCGGCTACACGACGCTCGAAGACGTCGAGCCGGATCGTCAGTTGCTTTCGCTTTTTCCCGCGCGCATTTTGTTGAAGGAAGAACTGCTTCCGCTCCAGCGCATCAACGGCCACGTCGAAGTCGCGACGAGCCGTCTTTTTGCGACGCAAGGTCTTGACGCGCTGAAAACTTTGACCGGCTTGAACCTCAAGCCGGTGCTCGCAACCAGTGAAGCCGTTCAGCGCGAAATCAAAAAGCGTCTCGGCGTCGGCGCGGATACCATCGGCACGCTCGATGAAGAAAAGGGAATCCAAGTTCTCGACGAAAATGCCGAGGGCACAAATCTCGACGAAGGCGCGGAAGACGAGGCATCCATCATCCGCTTCGTGAACCAGGTTTTGAAGGACGCGATTGAACTGCGCGCGTCGGATGTTCATCTTGAGCCGTTCGAGGATGAATTTCGCATTCGCTATCGCATTGACGGCGAATTGCAGGAAGTTCCCGTGCCCGCGCAATTGAAACGTTTTCAGCCCGCGATTGTTTCGCGCGTCAAAATTTTGAGTCACCTCAACATCGCGGAAAAACGGCTGCCGCAGGACGGTCGCATCAAGGTTCGCATTGACGAAGCCGAGGTGGACATCCGCGTTTCGGTCATTCCGATGTTGCACGGCGAGGCGGTCGTGATGCGTTTGTTGCGCCAAAATTCCACGTTGCGCGGCCTCGCAGAAATCGGCATGAACCAGCGCGAGCTGGAACATTTCCGGCACGTCCTCGGTTTGCCGCATGGAATTATTTTGGTCACCGGCCCGACTGGTTCAGGGAAAACTTCAACGCTTTACACCGCGCTGAATGAAATTAACGACGCCGTCCGCAAAATCATCACCGTGGAAGACCCGGTTGAATATCAACTCAAGGGCGTGAACCAGATTCAGGTCAATGAAAAATCTGGCCTCACGTTTGCGCGCGGCTTGCGTTCCATTTTGCGCCACGACCCGGACGTGATTCTCATCGGCGAAATTCGCGACGCCGAGACCGCGCAAATCGCGGTGCAGGCGTCACTCACCGGCCATTTGGTTTTTTCCACGCTGCACACGAACGACGCGCCCGGCGCGCTGACGCGGCTCGTGGACATGGGCGTCGAGCCGTATCTCGTCGCGTCATCGCTTGAAGCCGTGCTCGCGCAACGCCTCGTCCGCGTGCTGTGTTCGCATTGCAAACAGCCGGACAATTCCGAAAGAGCGCACGCGTTCAAGCTCAAGCTCGGCATTCCGGCGGACAAAATTATTTATAAATCCGTCGGCTGCCGCGAATGCCGCAGCACCGGATTTTTTGGACGCCACGCGATTTTTGAATGGATGGACACCGACGAGGAAATCCGCCAGTTGATTTTGAAATCCGCCTCGACGGATCAAATCCGCGCCGCCGCGCGCAAAGGCGGAATGCGCACGCTCGCCGAAGACGGCTGGCGCATGGTTGCCAACGGCATCACGACCGTCGAGGAAGTTTTGAGCGTGACGACGGCCAAAGAAGTCGAGAGCGCGACCAAAAATGAAACCGGCGAATCCGCCGCGAGCATCGCAATGGCGCGATAAAAATAATTTCAATGCCGACATTTTCTTACAGAGCGTTGCAGGCTGACGGCAAGATTGCCGAGGGCGTGCTGGATGCCGCCGGCCGCCCGGACGCGCTGCGGCAGATTGAAACGCTCGGCCTGCGCCCGATGAACATTTTGGAAAAAAGCTCGGCGGCGGCGAAAAACGGTTCGGCGACGGCAGGTTCAGCCGGCGGCCTGGGAAATGTTTCCTTCAAGTTTGCGTCAAAAAAAGTTTCGTCAAAGGAACTGGAAAATTTTACGCGATTGCTTTCGAGTTTGCTCGCAGCGGGCGTGCCGTTGAGCCGCGCGCTGGTGATTTTGCAAAAGGAAGCTTCTTCCGAAGCGTCCAAGGCGCAGTGGAAGGAAGTTCACGATCTTGTTGTGGACGGTTTATCGCTCGCGGACGCGATGGCGAAATCGCCGGAAACTTTTCCGCGTGTTTATATCGCAATGGTTGAAGCCGGCGAAGCCGGCGGATTTCTCGACGTGGTGCTGGCGCAGATCGCTGAATTTCAATCGCGCGAAAAGGATTTGAAATCGAAAGTGATGACGGCAATGCTGTATCCGTGCATTTTGCTGGTGCTGGCAATCGGCGTGCTGACGGTTTTGCTGACTTTTTTCATTCCAAAATTCCAGAATATTTTCAACAGCATCCACGGTTCGTTGCCGCTCATCACGCAAATCATCATCGGCGCGAGCCATCTGATGCGGTCGTATGGATTGCTGGTCGCGGCGGGATTGGTTGGCATCGGATTTCTGCTGCGGACATGGTTTGTTTCTGAAAAAGGCAAGCGCGTTTGGGAAGGAATTGTTTTGAAGACGCCGCTCGTCGGCCCGCTCATCGCGCAATTTGCGATGGCGCGTTTTTGCCGGATGCTCGGCACGTTGATCGGCGCGGGCGTGCCGCTGGTGCAGGGTTTGAACGTCGCGCGCCGCTCGATTGGCAACCAGATTCTCGTGGACGCCGTCGCGCAGTCCATCGAGCGCGTGCAGCAGGGCGGCCGGCTCGGCCAGAGCCTCGCGGACTGCAAGATGCTTTTTGCCGGCTCGGTGCTGGAGATGATTTCCGTCGCGGAAGAAAGCGGCAAGCTCGACGTCGAACTCGTGCGCATCGCCGTCGTCACCGAATCCGATCTCGACCGCAACCTCAAGACCGCCGTGGCGTTCGCCGAACCGCTCATGCTGTTTTTGATCGCGGGATTCATCGGCATTATTTTCATCGGCATGTTGCTGCCGGTGCTGTCAATGAGCGCATACATCAAATAAAAATCGCAGGTTATGAAAATCGAAATCAAAAAAATCATTGTTCAAAAAAACAAATCGCGGCGCGCATTCACGCTCGTGGAAATGATGCTGGTGGTTGCCATCATCGGCATCCTCGCGGCGCTGGTCATCCCGAAGATCGCCGGGAACAGCGAACGCGCGAAGGAAACGGCGGCGGAGGCGGACATCAACGGCGGCATCAAATCCGCGCTCGGCCAGTATGAAGTGGACAACGGAACTTATCCGCGAAGCCTTCAGGATTTGATCGTGCAGCCGGCCAACGCGAAAAACTGGCACGGGCCTTATTTTGACCCGCCCAAGTTGCCGATTGACCCGTGGGGCAATCCCTACATTTATTATTTTCCCGGCAAGCACAACCAGAGTTCCTACGACCTGCTTTCCGCCGGGTTGGACGGCAAGGAAGGAACGGACGATGACGTTGTCAACTGGTCAAAATGATTTTCGCCGACGCGCCTTCACGTTGATCGAATTGATTCTCGTGCTGGCGTTGCTGGTGATCATCACGTCCATCGCGGTGCCGGCGATGTCGCGTTTCATCCGGGGCCGCGCGCTGGATTCCGAATCGCGGCGGCTGATGGCGCTGATGCACGCCGCGCAGAGCCGCGCGGTTTCTGAAGGCGCGCCGATGATGTTGTGGATTGACGAAAAGGGCGACGCTTATGGCGTTGCCGCCGAAACGAGCGGACAGAACGGCGACCCGAAGGCGGAAGATTTGACGGTGGATCCGACGTTGCAGATTTCGGTGTTGAACGTCGGAACGGGCGCGGCGACGACGTTCAAGAATTTGCCGGCGATAAGATTTTTGGCGGACGGAACGGTGGACGAAGACAGTCCGCAGACACTGGAGTTGCAGGATTCAGACGGCTTTGCGCGCTGGCTGGTCGAGACGAAGGCGCGCACGGGTTATGAAATTAGCGACACCGGGAAATAAAAAATGCGCGGCGTTCACGCTGGCCGAGGTGATGGCGGCGATGCTGTTTCTGGCCGTTGTGATTCCGGTGGCGGTGGAAGTCTTGCACGTCGCGAGCCTCGCGGGCGAGGTCGCCGCGCGCAAAAGCGAGGCCGCGCGCGTGGCCGACCGGATTTTGAACGAGAGCATCGTCACGACGAACTGGAGCAACGGCCTGCAAAGCGGCACGATCACGGAAGGCACGCTGGATTTCCAGTGGAAATTGACGAGCCAGACATGGCCGCAGGATCCGCAGGCGCAAATGGAATGGCTGACGGCGGAAGTGACGTTTTCCGCGCAAGGTAAAAATTATTCGGTGAAGTTGGACACGCTGGCAAGCTCGCAGACGCAGCAGCCGGCAGCAATGAATTCGCAATAAGTGAAAATTGGAACGAACAACAAACAAGCGTTCACGCTGATCGAAATGATTCTCGCCATCGGCATCGCGGCGCTGGTTTTGATCGTCGTGAACGTCGTGCTGTTCACCGCGCTGCACCTGCGCGACGCGACGGCGGACATGGTGGACGCCGAATCGCCGGTTGATTCGGCGGTGACATTTTTGGAGCGCGACCTGCAATGCTGCGTCACGCCGACCAACGGCACGACCAAGGTTTTGTCCGGCGGTTTTCGCGTCGGAACCATCACCAGCGCCGGCGTCAGCGAGCCGGTGGCGATTGAAATGTTCACCGCGACTGGCGCGTTGAGCGATAGTGAGCCGTGGGGCGACATCCAGCGCGTGACGTATGAATTGAAAAATTCCACCGACCCGTCCGTGCCAGGAAAAGATTTGTATCGCAGCGTTTTTAGAAACCTGCTGACGGTCTCAACGCCCGTCGCGGACGACCAGTTCATGTTGAGCGGCGTGGACAGCATAAAATTTTCCTGCTACGACGGCGCGCAATGGCAGGACGCCTGGGACACGACCAGCGCAACTGCGGTGAACACAAATTTGCCGGTGGCCGTGCGCGTGGACATCCAGATGGCCGGCAATCCCAGCGCGCAGCCGGTTGAAATCGTCATGCCGATTGATTCCGTGTCGCGCACGAACGCGGTGCTGACAACCACGGCCAGCAACTAAAAATGAAACTGGAAAATCTACAAATGCAAATTGATGGCCGGCGCGAAAATGCGTCCGTGCTCGTCATCGTGCTGTGGATTTGCATCGGCCTCGTCACCATCGGGCTGTATTTTGCGAACTCGATGACTTACGAATTGCGCGCGGCAGACAATCGCGTCAGCGGCATTGCGGCGGATCAGGCCATTGAGGGCGCGGCGCGTTACGTCGGCTATTTTCTCGCGAATTACTCGACGAACGGCGTGTTCCCGACCAACGTGAATTTCACCTGCGAAAATGTTCCCGTCGGCGACGCGCATTATTGGATCATCGGGCGCGATCCAAACGGCGATGATCCCGGCGAACTGCATTTCGGCCTGATTGACGAAGGCTCGAAGTTGAATCTGAACACAGCGAACACAAACACGCTTTCGTATCTGCCGAACATGACGATGGATTTCGCGCAGGCCATTCTGGATTGGCGCGGGACGAACGGCGCCGTCTCGTTGGATTATGCGTCGCTCGGCTACCTTTCGAAAAATGCGTCGTTTGAAACCGTGGACGAATTGCGACTCGTTTATGGCGCGGACATGAATCTGCTCGCCGGCGATGACCTCAACCGCAACGGCGTGCTCGACGCGAATGAAAAAGATTTGAACGGCAACGGCGAACTTGATCCCGGTTTGTTTGAATACGCCACCGTCTATACGCGCGAACCGAATTTTCATTCCGACGGCACGACATTGACGAACGCAAGCACGGCGACGGTCAGCGAGTTGACCTCGTTGTTCCGAGACGATGACGTCAGCAGTCCCGACACGCGCGCGAACGCCATTTATTCATACACGCATCCGGG
Organism: Verrucomicrobiia bacterium; assembly: GCA_036490295.1. Classification (GTDB taxonomy): domain Bacteria; phylum Verrucomicrobiota; class Verrucomicrobiia; order Limisphaerales; family UBA11358; genus UBA11358. The sequence goes on from DASXED010000022.1 coordinate 21,513, forward strand.
CGGAAGAACCACGCCGCCCGGCCAGGTGAGGACGTTCGCCGGCTTGCTCCAATTTGCCGTCTTCTGCCGGCAGTCGGGCATGAGCCTATCTGATTTTGCAAAAATTTACAATGACGTGACGACCAGCACGAACACTTATATGCGCGGACGCGTGAACGTCAACACCGCGAGCGCCGACGTGCTGATCGCGTTGTTCGAGGGTTTGAACAACGGGAACGAACAGACCGCCGACGCCGACGCGCAGACGCTCATCAACTACCGCGAGCAAAATCCCGGCAATATCAATTCCATCGCGTGGGTTTATGACGCGCTGGGCGGCGGCAACTCCACGCTGACGGCGTTGGAACGCGGCGATTACATCACGACGCACAGTTTTCAATTCACCGCCGACATCGCGGCGGTCGGGCCGTTCGGGCGCGGCTACCGTCGCGTGAAATTCATCTTTGACACCAGCAACGGCACGCCAGAAATAATTTATCGCCAGGACTTGAGCCGGCTTGGCTGGGCGCTCGGCGAAAAAGTCCGGCAGAATTTGCTCGCGCAAAACACGCAATGAAACCTGATTTCAAATTCAAATTCCGAAAACGGAAAAAGTTGACGACGCTGCTCGGCCTCGCGCTGGACGGCGGCAGGCTCGACGGCGTCGTGCTGCGGCGCGCGAACGGCGCGCTGCAACTGCTGCAAAAATTTTCCGCGCAGCTCACGCTCGATCCGCTGACCGCCGCGCCGGAACTCGTCGGGCGCGAAATTCGAAATCATCTCGACGCGGCGGGCGTGCGCGAACGCAATTGCATCGTCGGCGTGCCGCTGAAATGGGTTTTGACGGCGCAGACGGAACTGCCGCAATTGCCGGAGGCCGACGCGGCGAGTTTGTTGCAAATGGAAGCCGAGCGCGGATTTCATTCCGACACGACGGCGTTGCAGATCGCCAATTCGCGCAGCGCGCTGGCGGGCGGCAAAAAATTCGTCCTGCTCGCGGCCGTCCCGAACACGCACGTCGGCGCGCTCGAACGGGTTTTGGCGGCGGCGAAATTGAAACCGGCGGGTTTTGCGCTCGGAATTTCCGCGCTGCAATTTCCCGGCGGTGAAAAATCCGGCGGCGTTCTTGCGCTGGCGATTGGCGAGGGCAACGTCGGTTTGCAAATCACGACGGGCGGCGGCGTGACGGCGTTGCGCGCGCTGGAAGGCGCGATTGAAAATGAAGCCGGACATCGCGCGCTGGTCGCAGACGTGGTCACGCGCGAGGCGCGCGTCACGCTCGGCCAGTTGCCGTCCGAATTGCGCGACGCCGTGAAACTCATCCGCATTTTTGGCCCGCGCGAACTCGCGCAGCAGCTTGCGGACGAAATGGAACTGCGCTTCGAGCCGATGGGTTTGAAAGTCGAAATTGTTTCGGCCTACGCGCCGGATGAATTTGGAGTGACGCTGCCGCCGGAAGCGCCACTGTCGGCGGCGTTCAGCCTCGCGGCGGGATTTTTGACGGAGCAAAAACCGGCGTTTGAATTTCTGCCGCCGAAACCGACGGTCATCGAGCAGTTCATCACGAAGTATTCGTCGGGCCGTTTGCGGACGACGGGCGCGGTTGCGGCGGGCGTCGCGGCGATTATTCTCCTGTTATTTTTGTTCCAGCAGATTCAATTGTGGCGGTTGCGTTCGCAGTGGTCGCAAATGCAGGCGAAGGTCACGGATTTGCAAAATATCCAGGATGAAATCGTGCAATATCGTCCGTGGTATGATGATTCGTTCCGCAGCCTGGCGATTTTGCGGCAACTCACGCTGGCGTTTCCCCAAGACGGCGAAGTGACGGCGAAGACGATTGAAATCCACGACGGCAACACGGTGAGCTGTTCGGGCAACGCGCGCGACAACACGGCGCTGCTGGCGATGCTGTCGAAGCTGCGCTCGGCGGATGGCGTGAGTGATTTGAAAGTGGATCAGATTCGCGGCAAGTCGCCGATGCAGTTCACGTTTGATTTTCAATATGGAAATGGAGGCGCAAATGAAAATTAAAAGCCGGCAGGATTTTTTGGTGGCATTGACCATCGCGGCGGTTGGGCTGTTCGTGGCGGTGAACTTTATTTTGACGCCGCTGGAACACTGGTGGGCGGCACGCTCGGCGCAGGTCAGGGATTTGCGCGAAAAAGTTCACGACGGAAAAATGCTGCTTGCGCGCGAGGCCGGCATCCGCAGCCATTGGGACGCCATGCGCTCGAACGCGCTGCCGGCGAACACGTCGCTGGCGGAGCAGCAGGTGCTCAAGGCGTTCGACGGCTGGTCGCGCGACAGCAGCGCGGAACTCACGAGCATGATGCCGCAATGGAAAAACGACGCGACGAATTACATGACGCTCGCCTGCCGCGTGGAGGCGTCGGGCAGCCTCGGCACGTTGAGCCGGTTCCTTTACGAGGTTGAAAAAGGTCCGATGCCGCTGCGAATTGACACGGTGGAGTTGAGCGCGCACGACAACGACGGCCAGCAACTCACGCTCGGCCTGGAAGTCAACGGGCTGGCGCTCATGCAACAGGATAAAAAATGAAATTGACGCGGATAAAAATAATTTTAGTTGCGGCGTTCGCGCTGGCGAATGGATTTTTCGCCGCCGCGCAATCGAGCGCCGTGCCGGGCGACACGGATTACGCGAGGTTCAGCCAGTTCATCACGCAGCGGAACATTTTTGACCCAAACCGCTACGCGACGACGGGCTACCGGCCGCGAACGCGGCCGCGCGTGCGCACGGCGGGCGCACCGGAGTTCACGCTGGTCGGCACGTTGAGTTATCAAAAAGGAATGTTCGTTTTTTTTGACGGGAACAATTCCGATTTGAAAAAAATCCTCACGACCGGCGACAGCATCGCCGGTTACACGGTGAAGGAAGTTACGGCAACTTCCGTGAAGCTGCTGGGCGCGGACAAAAAAGAAATTGAAATGAAACTCGGCGACCAGATGCGGCAGGAAGGCGGCAACTGGCAGTTGGCCGGCCAAAGCGAATTGCCCGCAGTCCCGGCAGCGACGGAGAGCAGTGAAAATTCAACGACTTCGACTGATGCGCCGGTCGCGCCATCGCCGAGTCTCGAAGGAAACGATATTTTGAAACGACTCATGCAACAACGTGAACAGGAATTAAAATGAAAAAATCAATCTTAACCCTCGTCGCGATGGGCTTCGCCGCGCTGCTCTTTTCGGCAGCGGCGCAGACGCCGCCAGTTTCGCAGGACGACAACAACACGAACGCGGCGTCGGACCAGTCCGCGTCGCCGCCCGAAATGGACAACGGCAGCGCGCCCGACGCGGGCAATGCGACACCGGACACAGGTGACGCGACGCCGGACATGGGCGGCGGCCAGCAGCCGGATCAATCCGCGCCGGCGGAAAATTCCAGCGCGCCGCCGGCGGCGATTCTGCCTACGCAGGCAATCGGTGTCGGCAATGAGACCGTGCAGCCGTCGTTCGCGCCGCCGGACGCGGCGGGGACAAATTCAGACGCGATCCTGCTGAATTTCGCCAACGCGCCGCTGGACGAGGTGTTGAGTTATTTGAGCGACGCGGCGGGTTTCATCATCGTGCTGGACACGCCGGTCAGCGGCAGGGTGAGCGTCATCAGCAAACATCCGATGACGAAGGACGAGGCGGTGGATTTGCTGAACTCGGTGCTGAACCAGAACGGTTACGCGGCCATCCGCGACGGGCGCACGCTGACGATCATGAACAAGACCGACGCGATGAAAAGCGACATCCCGGTGAAGGTAGGCAGCGTCCCGGACACCATCCCGAAGAACGATGAAATTGTGACGCAAGTCATTCCAATCCGTTTTGTGGACGCGGGCGATCTGGTGAAGGATATGTCGTCGTTCGTTTCGCCGCAGGCGACGGTTGTGGCGAATGACGCGGGCAACTCCATCATCATCACGGACACGCAGTCCAACATCCGGCATCTGGCCGAGATCATCAAGGCGATTGACGACAGCGCGGAGGCGGAAACGGAAATCCAGGTGTTCCGGCTGAAATATGCCAGCCCGACGGACGTGGCGAATGAATTGTCCAGCGTTTTCCCGAGCGGCAGCGGTTCCGGCAACAACAACACGCAGGCGCCAATCCGTTTTGGCGGCGGCGGATTCGGCGGTGGCGGAGGGCGTTTCGCCGCCTTGTTCGGTGGCGGTCGTGGCGGCGGTGGCGGCGGCGCGCAAGCCGGCGACAACAGTTCAAATGACCGCATCAAAAAGGCGACGCAAGTCACCGCCGTTGCGGATTCGCGCATTCAAGCGGTCATTGTCACCGCGCCGAAAGACATGATGGCAGAAATCGCGGAAATGATGAAAGATTTGGACGTGCCTTCGACCCGCGACCAAAATGTCTATGTGTTCCATGTGAATAACGCCGATCCGTATCAGGCGTTGACGGTGCTGCAAAATATGTTCCAGACCACCAGCTCATCGCGCGGCGGCGGCAGCAGCAGCGCCATGACGCAGAGTCCGTTGCAGTTGCGCGAGCAGAATACCGCGACAACTACCAGCCAGTCCAGCACCGCCACCAGTTCCAGCTTCACCGGCGGCGGAGCCGCGCGCGGCGGCGGCGGCGGTGGCGGTGGATTTTAAGCAAACAACCGGCAATTTTATCCAAAGGCAAACTATGAAAAACTTAATGAAACATTTCAGTATTGCGGCGCTGCTGTTGTTCGGCGGCGCGCTGGCCGTTCACGCGCAGCAACGCTTTGGCGGCGGCGGCGGCGGAGTTGGTTTCGGCGGTTTTGGCGGCAATCGCGGCGGTTTTGGCGGCGGCAGTAGTTCCACGAGCAGCCAATACAACAACAACGGCACGGTGGGCAACGCGATGTTTGCCATTGACCCGGACACGCATAATATCATCGTCACGGCTGACGCGATTACGGCGGAACAAATCAGCAATGTCATCGCCAGCCTTGACGCGCCCAAACCGCAGGTGCTCATCAAGGTCGTGTTCATGGAAGTGGACCTTAACAATTCATTGGACCTGGGGGTTGAAGGCGGCTGGGGCCAGCAGAACGGCACCATCCAGCAAACCGCCGGCAGCGTCCTGGGCTTGTCGGGCTTGAATTCGGTCGTGACCAATTTCAACGCGCTGGGACGTCCGATGAATCAAGGCTCATTGGTCGCCGGATCATCTTCTTCGCCGCTCGGAAACGGCTGGCTTTACCAGATTGCCGGCTCGGATTTTCAGGCGACGTTAAAAGCGGTGGCGGCGTCAGGCAAGGCGCAGATACTTTCGCGTCCGTCCATTCTCGCGCGCGACGGACAGTTGGCGCAAATCGTCGTCGGCCAGAGCATTTATCTGCCGAGCGGCGTCACCTTTGATTCGACTGGCACCAGTGGCGCGACTTTTCCAATAATCAACGGTTCGTATCAAAACGTGGGCATCATTCTCAATGTCACCCCTTACATCGGCGACAATAATCTGGTGGAAATGATCGTCCAGCCGGAAACTTCATCGGTGGACACCTCCAGCCCCGGGCAGGAGATTGCGGCCGCCGGTTTGCTGGGCAGCGCGATTTTTGCGCCGAACCTGGACATCCGCTCCGCCGACACCGTGGTCGTGACGCCCGACGCGCAGCCCGTTGTTATCGGCGGACTCATCGGCGACACCAAGTCCAGCAGCAACACCAAAGTGCCGTTTCTCGGCAACATTCCGGTGCTCGGAAATCTTTTCAAATACACCACCAAGAGCGACGACAAAACGGAACTGCTTATTTTCCTCACGCCGCACATTGTCGAGACGCCGTCGCAACTGATTCCATTGTCCATCAAGGAAAGGGTCCAGGCCACGAGCATCACCAACTCGGTTTCCGAACAGGAACTGGACCAATATCTCGAGCGCGTGCCGGTGAAGAGAAAATAACCCGGCATTTTCAACCATTGCAACCTGACTCAAACCACGCATGAACCGCGAACGACGAGGCCGATGGCTGGCCGGGCTGCTGCTCGGCGCGTGGCTGTTCGTCGTCGCGTGGCAGGTGGACGAGCATCGCCGCGTGGTCGAGGCCGCGCGGAACGACCTGCGCGGCAGTTCGCATGAGATCGCCCGCACCCTGGGCGCCGTCACGCGCGCGCTCCAGTTTCGCGGCGCGATTTTTCAGGAACGCCTCGACCCCGTCCTGAACGAGCTTGTCAAAATCCGCACCAACGCCCTCGTCAAATCCAGCGGCCTCATCGCCGTCGGCCTGTTGAATACCGAGGGCGAACCGGTCGTGGCCGTCGGTGACACGAATTTATTTTCACACGAAACCCTCTCTGGAAACGAACTCTGGTCGGAGAACTGCGTCATCTTCGTCCTGCCCGTCGAAGGCGCGTCCTTGAATCCCGAAGGCGCGACCAATCCCACCGTCGTCCTGCCGCCGCGCCCGCGCGATTTCACCAACGGCCCGCGCCAGGATTTTTCGCGCCGCGAACCGCGCCCGGATGAAAATAATTCCACCAACGCCAATGAATTTTCAGCGTCAAATTTTCCGACGCCAATGACCAATGCCGCCGGCGAAATGCAACCGCCGCCGCCGGAAAATCGCGCCCGTCCGCGCGAAGGCAACCGCCGTCCGCCGTGGATGCGCGGAATGTCCGACGCCGACTTCAAGGCGCTCGTCGCCCGGCGCGAACTGCACGGCCTCGTCCTCGCCATGTCCACGGACAATTACCGCGCCATCTGCACGCACGACCTGTGGCTGCGCTGCATCATCATATTTTTCGCCGGCGTCTCCGCGCTCGGCGCGGGGCTTGCGTGGCGCAACACCGCGCGGACGGCTGATTTGCAAATCCGCCTCGTGCGCGCGAGCGAATTAAATTCGCACCTCAAGGAAATGAACCTTGCCGCCGCAGGTCTCGCGCACGAGACGCGCAATCCGCTCAACATCATTCGCGGCCAGTCCCAGATGCTTTCGCGCCTGCCCGGTGCCTCGCCCGAGGTCCGCGCCCAGTCCAAAATCATCATGGACGAGACCGACAAGGTCACCGCCCAACTCACCGAGTTCATCAACTACTCGCGCCCGCGCGAAGTCCGCCGCGCCAAAATCGCGCTCACCGCCGCTGCCGCCGAAATCGTCCGCACCTTGAATTTTGACATCGAGGAAAAAAAATTGCGCGTCGAAGTCACCGGCGACCCGCTCGCCATCGAGGCCGATGACCAGCTATTGCGGCAGGTGCTGTTCAACCTGATCATCAACGCCATTCAAGCCGTCGGCGAAGGCGGGCAGATTCAGATTGAAGTGCGCCGCGCGAACGCCACGGAAGCCACCTTGGAAATCCGCGACGACGGCCACGGCGTGACGCCCGAAAACCGCGCGGAGATTTTTAAGCCCTATTTCACCACGCAGCAGAAAGGCACCGGCCTCGGCCTCGCCGTCGTCTCGCAGATCGTCCTCGCGCACGGCTGGGAAATCCAGTGCCTCGGCAACGAGCCAAAAGGCGCATTGTTCCGCATCACGCACTTGAAACTGGCCGCCTGATTCGGATAGCTTGGGATTGTGCCGCCCGAAATTCGCAAGCCTCATTCCGAAATGCCGCGCATCCTGATTGTGGATGACGACGCAGGACAGCGCAGTCTGCTGGATTCGTTTTTGCGCGGCCAGGGATTTGAAACCGTCACGGTGGATTCCGGCAAGCTCGCGCTGGAAACGTTGCGCGCCGGAAAATTCGACATGATGATCTCCGACGTGCGGATGCCCGGTCTCACCGGATTGGAAACGCTCCGGCTCGCGCGCAAGGAACACGCCGCGCTTCCCATTTTGCTCGTCACTGCGTTCACGGATGTCCGCGACAGCGTTGCCGCGATGCGCGACGGCGCGGTCAATTATCTCGCCAAGCCGATTGATCTGGACGAACTGCTGACTTCCGTCCGCCAAGCCATCGGGATTTCCAAATCCGCTCCGCTGCGCTACGAGGAAAAACCGCTGCCGGATTTTGTCGTCGCGCGCAGTCCGCTGATGCAGGCCGTGTTTCGCGACGCCTCGCTGATCGCGCCGTCGGAAACGCGCGTGCTCATCACAGGCGAAAGCGGCGTCGGCAAGGAAATCCTGGCCGATGTCATCCACGCGTGGAGTTCGCGCGCGGCGGGGCCGATGATAAAAGTCAACTGCGCGGCCATTCCCGAAACGCTTTTGGAAAGCGAATTGTTCGGGCACGAAAAAGGCTCGTTCACCGGCGCGCACGCCCAGCGCATCGGCCGTTTTGAAGAGGCGGACGGCGGCACGATTTTTCTGGATGAAATCGCCGAGATGTCGCCGGCGTTGCAATCGAAATTATTGCGCGTGACGCAGGACGGACGTTTTCAGCGCGTCGGCTCGAACCGCGAAGTCCGCACAAACGCGCGCATCCTGGCCGCGAGCAACCGCAATCTGGAGGATGAAATCAAGAACGGCCGCTTTCGCGAAGATTTGTTTTACCGGTTGAGCGTGATTGAACTCAACATCCCGCCGTTGCGCGAGCGGCGCGAGGATATTTTGCCGCTGGCCAGCCGGTTCATCGAGGAATTTGCCAAGGGCCGCGCGCGTTTTTCCGACACGGTTTCCGCCGCGCTGGAAAATTATCCGTGGCCGGGCAACGTGCGCGAGCTGCGCAACGCGATGGAGCGCGCCGTGCTGCTTTCGCGCAGCGAATTGATTTTGCCGGAACACCTGCCCGCGCGCGTGCGCGCCGCCGCCGGACAAGCTTCAACTCCCGCGCCGGCCGCCGACGTGGAGCGGCTCGATGAAATTGAACGGCAGGCTATTCTGCAGACGTTGCGGCAGCATGATTTCAACCGCACGGAAACGGCCAAGGCTCTGGGCATCAGCCGGCGCGCGCTGATTTACAAACTCCAAAAATGGCGCGCATTGGGATACAGCGTGGAATAGGATGATGAGAGGTTTGTGAAAGCAAATGGAACTTGGCGGAATTGTCGCTGGAACGCAGCGACGATTTGCCGGCTGTACGATTTGGAAGCGGTTGCTCAATTGTTGCGCGGCTTTCCACTTTGGTTTGTTGAAGGTGCATACTTCCGTTCCGAGGTTTAGCCTAAACAGAAATTCCGGGCAATGAAAGTTTTACACGCCGCCAATCCATTTGCGGTCTTCCCAAACGGCTTTGATTGAAGTCAGGTTGCGCGAGTCGAAAATATTTTTCGCGGCGGAAAGGATTTTCCCCTTCTTCAGATTGTTGAACGCGTCGCTCGCGCTGATGGCGACGAATTGCAGCACGCTCGGGTCGCGGTAGCAGTCAATCATGCAGCGCGTGCAGCCGTCGCGGATGAGCTTCGAGTCGTCCCACTCCCAGACCTTGCAC